>NZ_JBIAIL010000007.1:0-237364 GCF_042871425.1 Micromonospora sp. NPDC005806
GTCATCAAGGGCCGTACCCGGCAGGCCGCCACGTTCCTTGCCGCGCATGGCCGCCTGCCGATGGACGTGTTCGAGCTCGAAGGCGCCCCGCGAGTTGCGCGGATGCTGCTGCTGGCCGCGTGTGATCGGCAGCAGGCCACCATCGAACGTAGCGAGGCCGACGCTGGCAGGGCGCTGCTGCGCTTGCAATTGCCCACCCGACCTGATCCGCGAGCGTACCGGGACTGGACATGGGTCGCCTGTCCGATCACGCTGCCACCCACGGTTCCCGTCTCGGCGGTGCTGCACCTACCCACCCTCCGCGTCACCGGCCGACAGGTACGCGCCGATATGGCATACACCCACGCCGTGCCGAAAGCCCGACGCACCGGTCACACGGTGGCGATCGGCGTGGACTGGGGCCTGAACACGCTGCTCAGCGCGGGGGCCCTGCGACTGCAAGGGGACGGCCGGATCTCCGCGTTGGGGGCTGGCGCCCAGTTCCGGGCCGCCGGTGTCGTGGCCAAGCAGCACCGCCTGCGCCGTCACAGTGAGCGGCTGCACGCCAAGGCCGACCAGTACGTGCGGCTGATCGGCGGCCGTACCGACGAGCACCTAACCGCGAAACACGAGGTGCTGCGCGACGAGATCCGCCACGTGTCCGCTCGCCGCTCGAACCTCAACCACGCGCTCGCTCGGGCCGCGGCCAGGTGGACTGTGGACCAGGCGATCGCCGCCGGGGCGACCGTGATCTATGTGGAAGACCTGCGGTCGATGGAAGCCAAGGGCATGAGCGCCACCATGAACACCCGCCTGTCCCAGCAGGTCCGCGGGCAGATCAGCGACCGGATGCGGCACCTCGCCGCCGAGCACGGTATCGCCGTCGTCACCGTCCCCGCCCGCAACACCTCAAAACACTGCCCGCAGTGCCTGACCCCGCTACGACATTGCAAAGCCCCTGACAAGCCGACCGTGGCCGGTTGGAAGTGGGCCATCTGCCCCAAACAGTCCTGCCGGTGGCAGGGCGACCGCGACCACGGCGCCTGGCGCCGCATCGCCGCCCGCGGCCTGACCCACCAGGCCAACACCGTCACCGACCGCACCAACGGCGCCATGACGATCCGCTCGGTCGTGGACGCGCTCGAAGCCACAGCCGTCATCACCGTGACCGCCAAGGCCAGCCGTCAGGATCGGTCGAAGACCGGCCCTACCCGGCGCCACACCTCACGCCCCGCGCCCCGGCGACGCAGGGCACCCTCCCCCACCCGGCCCCACAGCCGAGCGGGCAAGCGTCCGGAGGGACACGCACCAACGGACCGGACGAGGCTGCCCCGCGCAGCCCACCGGCACCAGGACGTGACCACGATCAGCACACCCACCACCGGCCACCGGCCACGAGGGGCCGCACTGGGCGCGGGATTCCACTTCCACGCCCACGCATCCCCGCCACGGTGGGAAACGATCCCGGAAACCCAATCCGACTCAGGATCACTAAGCTAATCAGAGACGCTCTACACGTCGATGTGGGCGCCCATGATGACGGTGCGGTCGCGCGGCAGGCCGAAGTGCTCGGCGGCATCGGCGGTGATGTAGGAGGTGGCGATGAACAGTCGCTTGCGCCAGGGCGCCATCGTCGGACTTTCTCCGCGCCGAAGCTCGATCTTCGACAGGAAGTAGGAAGCCTGGTCGAGCTCCAACCGCCCCTCGGTCACGGCCGGGTCGAGCAGGCGTAGCACCTCGGGCACGTCCGGTGCCTCCAGGTAGCCGAACCGGGCGCTGACGAAAATGATCCCGTCGTCGGCGTAGCCCAGGTCGTCAACACTGGTCCGCTGGTACGCGGGAACCCGCGGCATGGGCTCGGTCTCGATCGAGAGGATCAGGATGTGCTCGTGGCGGACCCGGTTGTGCTCGACGTTGGCCCGCATGGCCAGGGGGGCGGTGTCCCTGCCCCGGTTGAGGAAGACGGCCGTGCCCGCGACGGTGTCCGGCGGTTCGTTGCGCAGTCTGGTGACGAAGTCGTGCAGGGACCCCTCGCGGCGTTGCCGTTCCGCGGTCACGATCTCGCGTCCCCGTTGCCAGGTCGTCATGATGGTGAACGCGGTGAGGCCGATGAGCAGCGGCAGCCACGCCCCGTGCACCAGCTTGGTCACGTTGGCCCCGACGAACAGCAGGTCGACCACGAGCAGTGGGATCGCGCCGAGGCCGAGCAGCCACGCCGGGACGTTCCATTTCCAGCGGCCGACGTAGAAGAACAGCAAGGTGGTGATCGTGATCGTCCCGGTGACCGCCATGCCGAACGCGAACGCGAGCGCCACTGAGCTGCGGAACGCGAACACCAGAGTCAGCACCGAGACCATCAGCAACCAGTTGATCCACGGGACGTAGATCTGGCCGATCGTGGATTCCGACGTGTGGATGACCCGCAGCCTGGGCAGGTAGCCGAGCTCGGCGGCCTGCGACGCGACGGAGTAGGCGCCGGTGATCACCGCTTGGGAGGCGATCACCGTCGCCGCGGTGGCCAGGACCACCAACGGCAGCCGCCCCCAGGTGGGTACGAGCAGGAAGAACGGGCTGCTGACGTTGTCGCCGTCCGCGAGAATCAACGCGCCCTGGCCGAGATAGCTCAACACGCACGCGGGAAAGACCAGTGCGAGCCAGGCTCGGGTGATCGACCGGCGGCCGAAGTGACCCATGTCCGCGTACAGCGCCTCGGCGCCGGTGACCGCGAGCACGATGGCGGCCAGGGCGAAGAACGCGACGCCGAAGTGGCCAACCAGGAAGGTGAGCGCGTAGGTCGGCGACAACGCCCGGAGGATGGCCGGGTGGTGTGCGATGCCGATGATGCCGCACGCGCTGATGACCAGAAACCAGATGATCATGATCGGCCCGAACAGGCGGCCGACGGTCGCGGTCCCCCGGCGCTGCACCATGAACAGCGCGATGATGATCACCGCGGTGATCGGCACGACGAGGTCCGCCAGCGACGGTTCGACGACCTTCAGCCCCTCGACCGCCGACAGCACCGAGATCGCCGGGGTGATCATGCTGTCGCCGAAGAACAACGCGGCACCGAAGATGCCCAGCCCGGCAAGCACCGGCACCGCCCGCCGGCTCTGCGCTGCCTTCGACCGCCGCAGCAGGGTGATGAGCGCCATGATGCCGCCCTCACCCTCGTTGTCGGCGCGCATCGCCAACAGCACGTAGGTGACCGTGACGATGATCATCACCGACCAGAACACCAACGACACCACCCCGAACACGTTCTCGGTGCTGATCGGAACGGGATGCGGATCGCTCGGATTGAACACCGTCTGCAGGGTGTAGATCGGACTGGTGCCAATGTCACCGAACACCACCCCGAGCGCACCGACCACCAACGCAACCGGCACCGGCCCACCCGGACGCGGACCGTGGGCGGCCAACGACCGCGACGCGGGCCCGGTGTCCGTCGTGCTCGGTTGCCCTCGCTCGGTCACGACGAGGCCTCCCGCATCGGAAGGTGCACGTCCTCGCATGCCCACGACATGCCGGCGCTGGGTGTCAACACACCCGGACAGTACTGGCCGCGCCGGCGACGCGCGGCACGTCACGACGATTCACACCGGCCGGTGGCTCGTCGCAAACGCTCCTGACGTTGGCCGCCTCGCAGCTCGGGTCACCGCTGCCATCCGGCCAGATGTCGCCGTGCTGGTCAACGCGGCCACGGCGCCGTTCCACCGACCACACCCTGATCGCCCGCGACTCGACCGGCCCGCTCTCCACCCTCGGCGGCTGAGCCCGGTCGAAGCCGTGGCGCCGGCGAGTCAGAACCGGGCACTGGAACTGGACGTGCCGGGCCTCGCTGGCACTGCTCGCATTTCCGACCGGGCCCCCGCTCATCGGCGGCCGGGCCCACGTCGGCCCGCCTCCCGGCGCGCTGTTCAGCCGAGCAGCTCGCGCAGCGCGTCGGCGAAGACCTCGTGGTGCCGGGCGACGTCGTCGACGGTGGTCTGCGGGCACATCAACGCCATGTTGTGGAACGGGGTCAGCAGGATGCCCCGGTTGATCAGGTAGACGTGCAGGTAGTCCTCCAGGCCGGGGTCGGCGCAGGCGGCGGACTCGGTGCCGGTGCGGGGAGCCGGAGCGGCGAAGCGGTACTCCACCCGCGCGCCGAGCTGGCTCACCGACCAGGGCAGGGCGTAGTCCCCGATGAGCTTGCGGATGCCCTCGGCGAAGACGGTCGCCACGTCGATCATGCCGGCGAACGCGTCGTCGGTGAGCACCTCCTGCAGCGTGGCCCGGGTGGCCGCGATCGACACCGGGTTGCCGGCGAGCGTGCCCCCCACACCGCCCATGTCGACCAGGTCGAGGTCCGCCCGGCCGGTCAGCGCGGCGGCGAGCTCGGCAGACAGGCCGTACGCGCCGACCGGGACACCGCCACCGATGGCCTTGCCGATCGTGACCACGTCCGGCGTCAGGCCCCACGCGGCGGTCGCCCCGCCCGGCCCGGCGGAGAACGTGTGCGTCTCGTCGTTGATCAGGTAGGTGCCATGCTGTCGGGTGAGCGCGCGGACCCCGTCGAGGTAACCGGGTTCGGGTAGGACGATGCCGATGTTGGTCAGCGCCGGCTCCATCAGCACCGCGGCGACGTCGCCGTGGGCGAGTTCCCGGGCCAGCCCGTCGAGGTCGTTGAACTCGGCGACCCGGCTGGTCAGGGTCACGTCGCAGGGCGCGCCGACGTTGCCCTCCCGGCTGCGCGGGCGCCCGTCCGACCCGACCACGATCAGTGATTCGTCCACCGAGCCGTGGTAGCAGTAGCTGTTGACCAGGATGCGCGGACGGCCGGTGACGGCGCGCAGCAGCCGGATCGCCCACCGGTTGGCATCGGTGGCGGTCAGCGTGAAGCTCCAGGCGGGGAGTCCGAAGCGACGGCTCAGCTCGGCCCCGACCGTCGCCGCCTCCTCGGTGGGCAGCATCGTGCTCGCCCCGCCGAGCTCGGCCAACCGCCGGGTGACCGCGGCGACCACCGGAGCGGGAGAGTGACCGGCCATCGCCCCGGTGTCGCCGAGGCAGAAGTCGACGTAGTCGTTGCCGTCGATGTCGGTGAGTCGGGCACCGCGCGCCCGGTCCACGTACACCGGAAAGCCGGCCGCGTTCTTGTTCATCCACGTCATCGGCACCTTGCCGAACAGGTGGTCGGCGCGGGCGTACGCGGCCGCGGACCGGGGGTGCCGGTCGACGAACGCGGCCCGCTCCCGCTCCAGCAGCCTGCCCAGGCGCGCGCGATCAACCCCGACAGCTTCGAAATCCGTACGCATTCGGCGACGGTAGCAACGTAGTCGTCATCGAACCAGTGTCTGGACGACTGATTCCTACCCAGCGCCAGGTAGCCGCATCCGTTGTTCCTGGCTCATCGCGTGTCCTCGAGCGCCCGTGTCACGACCGTCAGATCGTCCCCGCCGAGGCCCTGCTCCACCGCCCGCCGCCACTCCGCGGCGAGAGCCTCCGCTGCGGGGAAGCGGCCGGGTCGCACCTCGTGCAGCGCGAGGTCCACGTCCTTGAGCGCAAGGTCGAGCGTGTACTGCGCGGTGAAGTCGTCCCGGCCGATGCGCTCCAACTTCTCGGCCGCCCAGGGCGACACCAGCGGACTACCGCCCAGGGCGTGGAGGACCGCGGCGCGGTCCAGGCCGAGCGTGTCACCGAGGGCGACCGCCGCAGCGACCCCCTCCGCGACGAAGGCGAGCAGCAGGTTGTTCACCAACTTCAGCCGCGACCCGGCGCCGACCGGCCCGACCCAGAGCGTCTGCTGCCCGATCGCGTCGAAGACCGGCGCCACCCGGTCCCGTACCTGCTCCGGGCCCGAGGCGAGGACGACGAGCCGGCCCTGCTGCGCCGGTCCCCGACTGCCGGCAACCGGAGCGTCCACCAGCGTCACCCCGGGACGCTGCGCACCGACCAGCTCGGCCAGGCGCTCGGTCTCGGTCACCCCGATGGTGCTCATCTGCGCCCAGACAGCCTCGTCGGGCAGTGCGGCCAGCATGCCCTGGCCGACCGCGATGGACCGCACCGCGTCCGCGTCGGTCACCATGGTCACGACCACGTCCGCCTGGCGTACCGCGTCAGCTGGGCTGGCGGCGACCTCGGCGCCCTGGTCGCCGATCCGGCGAGCCGGCTCCGGTCGCCGGTTCCACACCACGGTGGTCAACCCGGCCCGGATCATGTTCGCTGCCATCGGCGCTCCCATGCCGCCGAGCCCCAGCACCGCTACCCGCGTCATCGCCGCCCCCGCCATCCCTCCCCGGCAGCGTAGGCAGAACGACGACCGCGGGCGACCGGACCGCCGACACTCACTCGCCGGTGACAGACACCTGTCGCGCCGCTGGTCTGACTATCCGTACTGCTCGGCGGGTGGGCTGATCTTCTGCCAGTTCACCACCTCGAAGCGTACGAGCGGCCGGGAGCGTCACCGGTCGTAGTAGAAGTCGGCGGCTTCCCCAGCGCCCGCCGGCGCCTTGATCTTCAGGGGCTTCCCGTGACCACTCATTGTGGTGGTCAACGTCAGCTTCGGGCCTTTGCTGGGCGTGAGCTCCACTTTGATCGAGGTGACCCAGCCCTGGTCGTCGGTCGTGATCGTGAACGGCGACAGGGGCATGCCGAGCGAGACGAGGCTCGGTGCACCCACAGGGAGGAACGACTTCGTGTCTTTGCCGTCCGGGTCGAAGCGGCCGGTATAGGTATATGGGCCGGTTCGCTGCACCGAGGTGATCGTCGCGGTGAACGTCTTCAGGCCGGTCGGGTCGATCCAGTCGAAGCGCAGGAAGGGGTCGTCCCGCTTCAGCCGCTTCAGGTCGACGTGCACCCAGTCTTTCTCGTCGGCCGGCCGGACGTAGCTGTCGTTGCCGATCACGATCCGGCTTCCCGCCGCCGGGTACTTCCCACCGGTGACCGCGATCGTCGCTTGGAACCGGCGCGTCTTCGGGTCGAAGGCACCGGTGCCCTTGATGTTCTGCCCCTCGGGCAGGTTGCCGCGCACCGCATACCGATGGGTGACGCCCTGCGACCGCCGCAAGGCCTCGCCCAATTCGGCACGAGCCGTGTCGGGCGTCGGAGTTTGCGCGACGGTGTCGGCCCTGGCCGTCGGTCGAGGCTGGCTGGGCTCCGCCGACCCGGTGCATCCAGTCGAGAGGAACAGGATGCCGGCCAGAGCCGGCGTGAGCAGGGTGGCGCGGTGTTTCATGATGGTCCCCCGTGCAGTAGCCGACCGGTGGCCGGGACGAAGGGACGATAGCGAACTCGGCCGACGCCGGATGCCCCTCGGCGACGGGCCGGTACCGGCCTGCGACGCTGCCAGGGTGACCTCCATTCGGTCGGCGATCTGGTAGGTTGCGGCGGCGAACGCGGGGGCAAACGGGGAGGAACACTGTGCGGTCGGCTCGACTTGGACTGCTCAGCTCGGTCGTCATGGCGCTGGTCGTGATGACGGGCTGCACCGATGGCACCGATTCGACGGGCACCGCCGCGCCATCGACCGGCGGCGACGCGGCGGCCACCGCGCCGAGCGCCGCGGCGGGCCCGGACACCGAGACCAAGGCCGCCTGCGCCACCATGAGCGCCGACATCAAGACCACCATGGCGAAGGTCGCCAAGGCGGAGAAGATCGGACCTCCGGCGGGACACTCCGCGGTCAGCGCGCAGTACTCCGCTGGCGCCGCCGGGTTCTACGCCCACACCTTCACCACAAGCGACCCGGTCAACGACGCCGCGAAGCAGGTCGCGACTGCCATGTCGGACCTCGCCGACAAGTACGCGACCGGCCCGGCAGACAGGCCGAGCCGGACGGCCTTGGACACGGCCGTCAAGCAGCTCACGGCCGCCTGCGCGGCGAACTGAGTCCACTGGCCGCCCGGCGCTTCGACCCGTTCGACACCCCGACCGTTGACGTACCACTGAGCCGCCGGAACGTCCGGTTCACCTGACGCCACCAACGTGGACCCGCTCGCCAGCACTGTCCGGGCATCGGACGCGCTGCGTCCTGGCACAGATGCCACCACCACCGGCGGTCAGTCGCTGGGCGGTCTGGTGATTCGGACGGCGAGGAGCTGCGCGAGCGGGAGGCAGACGAGGACCAGCAGGCCAGCCGTGGGCGAGGTGAACGCCACCAGGGTGGCGACGGCAAAGGTCACCGACAGCGCAATGGGCGGCATCAGCGCCCGGGGCGTTCCCGGACTCGACGCCGCACGTAGTTCGGGGCGACGGGCGACCCACCAGGCCTGAGCGAGCGCAAGCAGGCTGATGACCAGCATCTTGCTGAGATAGAGGACCGCGGAGTCGGTACGCAGGCGCGTCTCCACGAAGAGCCGCGCGGTGGGAAACGGCAGGAAGACCACCGCCATCAGCCACATCGTGTTGAGGATGAGCAGGCGCTCGTCGTAGTCGACGAGCTGTTCGTAGAGGTGCCGGTGCGTTCGCCAGAACAACGCGATGACCAGGAATGACACCGCGAAGGACAGCACGTCCCCGAGGTGCTCGGCGAACAGTTGCGCCACCGACTGCCGGGCCGTACTCGCATCGGCGAAGTCGACAAGCGGAAGCACCAGCAGGGTCAGCGCGATCGCCACACCTGCGTCGGTGAACGCGGTGACTCGCTGCAGCGTGCGCTCACGGCGCTGGCGGACGTCGGGGCGCCGGCGTGGACCAGCGCCGGCGCGTTCCTCGCTCATGCCCTGATTCTGACGAACGGGGCATCCTCGTGTTCCGAGGTTTCGCGTCGCCTGAGTGCCTGCGGTTGGGTAGCTGCCAAGACCTGGGCCGTCGCAAGGAGTCACCTCGACGAGCGTCCGCTGTTACGGTCGGTCTGTGCCCACCGAGGAACTCCGGCATCGGGTAGGGACGGCCCGAGTGGCTCGGCTGGCCACCGTCGGGGCCGATGCCTGTCCGCACCTGGTGCCGGTGTGCTTCGTTCTGCTCGGCGACGTCGTCTACCACGCGGTCGATGAGAAGCCCAAGCGCCACCGGCGACTACGCCGGCTCGAGAACATTCGGGCTACGGGGAACGCCTGCCTGCTGATCGACGAGTACGACGAGGACTGGTCGCGGCTGTGGTGGGTCCGGCTGGACGGGCACGGCTGGCTGGTGGGTGACCGCGCGGAGGAGGCCGCGGCCCGCGTGGCGCTGACCGACAAGTATCCGCAGTACCTCCAGCGGCCGCCGGCCGGGCCGGTGGTGGCGGTGCGGGTGACTCACTGGTCGGCGTGGTCCGGGGCGGAGTGACAGCGGGCCCTGGGTGTCAGCGGGTCGGAGCGAGGGCGTCGAGCACCTCTTCGGCGCGCCGCAGCGACGCCTGCGCGTCCGCGCGTGGTGAGCCGATCTCCGGATCGAAGTTGAGGTCGACGAACAATTCGGTGATGCCCGCCTCGGCAAGCCGGTTGAGATCCGACTGGACCTGCTCCAGGGTGCCGGTGAGCGGCTGGCGCTCGGGCGGGCCGGCCGGGCGTACGCGGACCGCGCCGCGACAGACGAACCGCAGCGGGCGCGGATCACGCCCGGCGTCCGCCGCGGCGGCCTTCACCGTCGCTACCGCCTCGCCGATGCTCGTCAGGTCCGCCTGGCTGCCGCTGACCCAGCCGTCGGCGAGCCGGCCCGCCCGGCTCAGCGCCGCGGGCGCGTGGCCGCCGAGCAGGATTGGCGGGTGCGGCCGCTGCACCGGCTTCGGCTCGAGACGCGTCGGCGGCACCTGGTAGAACTCGCCGTGATGCTCGGCGACGTCGTTCTGCCAGAGGGTGCGAAGGACCACGAGGAACTCGTCGGCCAGATGGCCCCGCCGATGCTTCGTCGCACCCGTCGCCTGATACTCCTCGTCCGCCCAGCCGAGGCCGAGTCCGAGGTCGAGCCGTCCTCCGGCGAGGATGTCGAGCGTTGTGGTCTGCTTGGCCAGCACCACCGGGGAAATGAACGGCATGTTGAGCACCGCGACGCCGAGCCGGATCCGCGTGGTGTGGGCCGCCAGGAACGCTAGTGTGATCAGCGGGTCCTGGACACTGTGGTAGGCCTCGCTCCAGTTGAGGTCGGCGGGCACCAACAGGCGCTGGAACGTCCATAGCGAGTGGTATCCGAGCTGCTCGGCGCGGCGGGCGACGTGGATCATGTTCTCCGGTGTGGCCCACGAGCCGGATATGGGCGGGGCGAAACCAATCTCCACCCCGACACGGTAACCAGTTCCGACCTGTGCCGGACTGGAACCACCGGCAGGTGCGCCGGGAGTCCAACCGCCGGGCGGGTTTGCCGCTTATGGCGCGGGCACGGACATCGGCGCACTGATCCGGCCCTCGTTTCCGCTGCGGTCCAGGCCGGACACGCAGTAGGACAGCGAGCGGTCGGCCGGGGCGGTGCGGTCGACCCAGGCGGTACCTCGGGCGGTGCCGACGAGCCGTGCCACGTCGCCGTCCACCCGGTACACGGCGAAGCTCGTGGCGCCGTCTCCCCGCCAGGTCAGCGCCACCCCGCCGGTGCCACGCCGCACGTCGGCGACTGCGGGTGCGGCCGGCGGCGCCGCCGGTAGCTGCGCCATCGCGGGCACCAGCGCCGGATCGGCGTAGTGCGCCCTGCTGTACCGGCTGACCGCCCCGAGCTTGTCGGCGCGGACCTGCCTGGCGCTGAAGTGCACGCTCCCGTTCACCCCGTACCGCCGGTTGAGGGTGAGCTGGCGGTCCAGCTCGGCCGGGTCGCGCCAGGCGCCGCGTTCGCCCACCCGGTAGTCGGCCTGGCCGATGTAGAGCTGCACCCGGGTGCCCTTGACCGTGGCGGCCCACCAGGGCAGCAGTTTGGCGTAGTCGGCCTTGCCGAACCCGATGTGCCAGTAGAGCTGCGGCACGACGTAGTCCAGCCACTGCTCGCGTACCCAGAGCCGGGTGTCGGCGTAGATGTCGTCGTAGCTCTGCAGCCCCGTGGTCGCCGAGCCGGCCGGGTCGGTGCGCTTGTTGCGCCAGATACCGAACGGGCTGATGCCGAACTTCACCCACGGCTTCATCGCCTTGATCCGCTCGCTCATCTCCCGGACCAGCGTGTTGACGTTGTCCCGGCGCCAGGCGTGCTTGTCGGCGAACCGCCGGCCGTACCGGGCGAACGCCGCGTCGTCCGGGAAGTCCTGCCCGGCCTCCGGGTACGGGTAGAAGAAGTCGTCGAAGTGCACCCCGTCGACGTCGTACCGCTGGACCGCCTCCAGCATCGAGTCCTCGACGAACGTGCGCGCCTCCGGAATGCCGGGGTTGAAGTAGAGGCGGCTGCCGGGCCGGTCGGCGCTGGGGTAGGTCACCACCCAGTCGGGGTGCTGGCGCAGCGGATGGGTCGGCGCGAGCTGGTCCAGCCGAGGGCCGGGACCGCCCACGGTGGCGGGCTGCCCACCCCGGTACGGGTTGAACCAGGCGTGGAACTCCAGGTTGCGGGCGTGAGCCTCGGCGACCATGAACTCCATCGGGTCCCAGCCCGGGTCACGGCCGTCGCGTCGCCCGGTCAGCCACTCCGACCACGGCGCGTACCGGGACGGCCAGAGCGCGTCCCCGCTCGGCCGCACGTGCACGAACACCGCGTTGTGGTTGCGCCGCACGGCCAGGTCCAGCCAGCCCCGGAACTCCGCCTTCGCCGTCTCGGCCGGCAGCCCGCGCCGGCTCGGCCAGTCGATGTTGTTCACCGTCGTGATCCACATGCCGCGCAACTCGCGGGGCGCCCGGACGGGCCGGCCGGCGCAGCTGGCGGTCCCGGTCGCCGTGCCGATCGCCGGCTCCCGTGCACCTCCGTCGTCGACCACCCGGTCCCGCAGCGACCAGGCACCGACTCCGACCGCCATGGCGAGCGTGGTGATCACCGCGACGAGCGTCCGGGTACGACGGCGGTGTACGGGCGGAGCGGCGGCGGACATTGACCCAGTCTGCCCAGTCGGGCTGGCCGGGGTGAACCAGGGCTCCGGTTACTTAACGGTCAGCTAAGGCAGGCGGCTGACGCAGACCGCCGCGGGCGGGCCCGATCAGGCCCCGAGGAAATCGTCTGTCACCCGCGCGAACTCGTCCGGGTGCGTCCAGATGAGGGCGTGGTCGGCATCGTCGATGACGATCAGGCGGGACCCGGCTATGCCGTCATGGAGCATCTTCGCGTGGTGGATCGGCACCGCTTGATCGTTCGACGCGGCGAGGACGAGCGACGGGCAGGCGATCTGCGTCAGCCGGCGCCGGCTGTCGAACGCCATCGTCTCCTTCCAGGCGGAGACCATCAACGTACGGTCCTGGTCGGCCATGAGCCCGGCGAGCCAGTCGGCACGCTCCTTGCCGAGCTGCGACGCCCCGCGGGACACCACCAACTTCGCCATCAGCCGCAGGCCGAGGACCCGCAGCATCAACGGCACGACCTGGCCCTCCACCTTTTCGCGCCACGTCACCATGTTGAAGGCGTACGTGCAGGCGAGCACGAGGCGGTGGCACCGTTCGGGAAAGCCGAGGACCAGTTGTTGGGCGATGGCGCCGCCCTGCGAGTAGCCGAGCACGGCGGTGGAGTCGATACCCAGATGGTCGAGCAGCTGCGACAGGTCAGCCGCGAGCTGCGCCGGCGCGTACGGCGGTGGAAGGTTCCGGCTCCGCCCGTGGCCGCGCAGGTCGGGCACGATCACGCGATGCCGGGCGGCGAAGTGCTCGATCACCGGCGCGAACATCTCGCCGGTGACCATCAACCCGTGCACGAGCAGGAGGGGCGGACCCGACCCGTGCTCGGTGAAGTAGAGCGGCAGGGCAGGCGAGCGGGCAGAGCTCATGGCCGCGTTGATCTGAGGAGCCGCAGGATGCCGGCCCCGATCAGGTAGGCGACCAGTGTGCCGAGCGGCAGCCCCAGCGGCTCGGGCGCCGACATCGGGGTCATGGTGTTGATCACCAGGCCGGCCACCACACCCGCGTAGCCGATCGCGGTGAGCAGCGTGCGGGCGGTGTCGGCCCGGCCGGTGCCCGCCGGTTCACGGTGTCGATGGCGGGTCCGGCGGACGGTACGCATCTCGATCGGGCCGAGGACGGTGACCAGCGGCAGCAGGACCACGGCCAGCGCCAGGACCCAGAGCGCGCGGAGCGCCCACCAGGTTCCGCCGCCCACCGGTGCCGAGGGCAGCCAGTGGACCAGGTTCAGCACGCCGACCAGCAACAGGACCGCGCTCAGGTGCCACAGGAAGACGGTCAGGACGACGGCGTTCACCCCGATCACCGCCCGCCAGGGCCGGGGACGGCGCAACCACCGTTCGATCGGGCGGTGCAGCAGCAGGATGAGCCCGAGCTGCAGGGTGGCCAGGGCCAGCAGGGCCAGGCTGGGTGGCGAGGAGTTGTCCAGCCGCTCCCCCGGCACTGTGATCATCTGGACCGGATAGGGGCCGACGACGGTGAGCAGCAGCAGCCCACCAAACCCCACGAGCAGGAGGGAAATGGCCGCTGGCCGGCCTGTCGGCAGCCGACGGGGGAGCAGCCGGCGAAGTCCGTCGCCCGCGGCCCGGCCGGTCCGGTCCCGCAACGCGTCGTACCAGGCGAAGCCGATCTGGTGGATGACCAGCCAGCCGAAAAGGAAGTTGCCGCCGGATACCCGGCCGTGGCCGAGGAGCCGCCCGACGTCGCCGGCGGCCACCAGCACCAGCAGCACCAGCGGTACGAGGAACCCGACGCGGCGGTGCAGCGGATACATGATCGGAGTGAGCCCCACCACGGCGACGTAGGCGCTGAGGAACCACAGCGGGATGGTGAGCAGCGAGACCACGGTCCGGATCTGGACGGGATCCGCGCCCGACAGCCGCCCGACCAGGCTGCCGACGGCGAGGGTCAGGAGCAGCACGGTGGTGGGGCCGATCAGCCGTGCGCTGCGGTCCAGCAGCCATTCGGCGACGTTGCCGCCCCGAGCCTGGCTGTTGGTCAGCGAAGCGGCGTTGGCGAAGCCACCCACCAGGAAGAACACGGGAATCACCTGGAAGATCCAGGTGAGCGGACGGGCCCACGCGAGGTCGGTCAGCGCATCGATGACGGTGAGATGGCCGGAACTGTCGTAGACCACGACGACGTCCGTCCAGTGACCCACCACCACGAGGCAGATCGCGAGGGCCCGGAGGAGGTCGAGGTACCGCTCCCGGCCAGCCGGCGTGCGCTCGGCGAGCTGTCGCACCCGGTACATCGGCTCAGCCGGGGGCGGCAACCATGCCGCTCTCCGGTCGGAAGTGGTCACGCGTCATCGGCGCCTCCGGTCGCCGGGTACCCGGCGACGACGCCGGCACACCTCCGCCCCGGCTCGGAACACCGGCCGTGGCCTCACCCGGTCCGGTGAGTGCTGTCGGCACCTACCCGCGGCGCGCACTTACCGGCGCCCGTCCGGGCGAGGTAGACCAGGGTGACCGCTTGCCGGAGCGGGTTCCTGCGTGCTCTGAAGGGGGTCGACGACCGTGCGGACCGATTGCCCCAGCCCCCCGCTCGACGGAGCCGAGGCGGTCGCGGACGCGATCCTGTACGAGGGGTACCTGCTCTACCCCTATCGGCGTTCATCGGTCAAGAACCGGGTCCGCTGGCAGTTCGGGGTCCTGATGCCCCCGGCCTGGGCGGAGGCGCACGGCCTGGCCGACAGCGGCGTGGCCGGTTCGGCGGAGTCGCCGTGGCAGCAGACCGCCTGCCTGGTGGAGGCGCAGGACACGGCGACCGTCCGGATCCGGTTGCGGTTCCTGCACCTGCAACGCAAGGTGGCCGAGCTGCGCACGGCCGACGGCGGGTACCGGCCGGTCGACCGGATGGAGGTCGGTGACCGCACGGAGCTCAGCTTCGACGAGGCGGTGCCACGGGAGTTCGACATCGAGGCGTCGGTCCGCGACCTGCGGCGTGGCCGCCGCCTCGACGTCCGGGTGCCGGGCGGGGAGGACGTCGAGCCGCTGTTCGACGACCGGGGCGAGCCGGTCGGGCGGGTGGTCCGCCGCCGATGGCCGTTGTCCGCAGCGGTCACCGCTTCCGCCGTCCCGTGTCAGGCGCCCTTCCGCCTGCTGCGGCTCGGGATCCGGGTCGAGAACACGGACCGGACGACGGCGCCGGACAGCCCGCGGGACGAGGCGTTGCGCTGCTGCCTGCTCGCGGCCCACACGCTGGCCGCCGTCAGCCGGGGGCGGTTCCTGTCCCTGCTCGACCCGCCCGAGTGGGCGGCGCAGGCCGCGCGGGAGTGCCGCAACGTGCACACGTTTCCGGTGCTCGCCGGCGAGCCCGGCACCGCCGACGTGCTGCTCTCGTCACCCATCATCCTCTACGACCATCCGCGGATCGCGCCGGAGAGCCCGGGCGACCTGCACGACGCGACCGAGATCGACGAGATCCTCTCGCTGCGTACGCTCACCCTGTCCGACGCGGAAAAGCGGGAGGTACGGGCCACCGACCCCCGCGCTGCCGCCATTCTGGACCGGGTCGACACCATGCCACCAGAGGTGTTCGAACGGCTGCACGGGGCGATCCGGGCACTGGGGCCCGTCGGCCGGCGCGGCGACGCCGCCACCGACCCGGAACGGCCGTGGTGGGAGCCGGGCGCCGAGGCGGCAGTGTCGCCGGACAACGAGACGGTCCTGGTCGGGGGCACCGTGCTGGCGCGGGGTAGCCGGGTCCGGCTACGACCGCGTCGGCGGGGCACGGACGCGCACGACATGTTCCTGGACGGCCGTACCGGCCGGGTGGAGCAGGTGCTGCTCGACGTGGACGGGACGCGGTTCCTGGCCGTGACGGTGGACGACGACCCGGGCGCGGAACTGCACCAGTGGTACGGGCGCCTGCGTCACTTCCGGCCGGAAGAGGTCGAGCCGTTGTCCGGAGGGACGGCAGCGCCGTGAGCAACCCCAACAGCGGGCGGATCCTGGTCGCCGGCATCGGCAACATCTTCCTCGGCGACGACGCGTTCGGCGTCGAGGTCATCCGGCGCCTCCGGGACGCGGTCCTCCCACCGGCGGTGGATGTGTCCGATTACGGCATCCGCGGGATGCATCTGGCCTACGATCTGCTGGACGGCCGCCACGACGTGCTGGTCCTGGTGGACGCGTTGCCGCTGGACGAGCCGCCCGGGACGTTGGCCGTCGTCCAGGTGGACCTCGACGACCCGGGCTGGACGCTGCGGCCGGCCGACGTGTTGGCGGCGCCGGCCGCCGACGCGCACGCCATGGATCCCGAGTCGGTGCTGCGCCTGCTGCGCAGCCTGGGCGGCCGGGTCGACCGGGTCTTCGTGGTGGGTTGCCAACCCGCCGTCCTCGACGAGCGCATGGGGCTGTCAGCTCCGGTGGCGGCCGCGATCGACGAGGCGATCCGGATGGTGGTCGGGATCGCAGCGGAGGAGGCGGCGCGGCTCACCGCCGTGCCCGAGCGGCGGGAGAGCGCGCTGCGGGTGGCAGCCGATAGGGGGGTGAGCACCGATGCATGAGACTGGTCTGGCCGAGGCGATCGTGTCGGCGGCGGTACGCCGAGCCGCCGGCCGGCAGGTCACCGGCCTGCGGGTGCGGATCGGCGGCCACGCGATCGACCCCGACGTCGTCACGCAGGGCATCCAGGTCGCCGCGGCCGGCACGGTCGTCGCGGACTCCACCGTCGATCTGGTGCTGGAGCCGATGACGGTGCGGTGCCACGAGTGCGGCCGTAGCGGTCCGGTTCGCGACCATCTGGCGATGGTGGCCTGTCCGCAGTGCGGGGGCGTCGACATCGACGTCAGCGGCAGCGACGACGTCGTGCTGGAGTCCATCACGGTGAACAGCGCCGAGCTGGGGGCGGTCTGATGGACGCCACCGAGCTGCTGCGGCACGACCACCGGGTGGTGGAGCAACTGTTCCGGGACTATCGGGCAGCGGAGTCGGACGCGCAGCGTCGCGGCGTCGTGGAGATTCTCGTCCGCGAGCTGTCGAAACACGCCGCCCTCGAGGAGGTCCTCTTCTACCCGTTCGCCGCGAAAGTGCTGGCCGACGGGCAGGTCGACCGACACCTCGCCGAGCATGCGCCCATCAAGGAGCTGCTCCTCGAACTGGACCGCTGCCGGGCCGGCGACCGCGCGCAGGACGAGCTGATGGACCGGCTGGCGTCCGCCGTCGCGCGGCACGTCCGGGACGACGAGAACGAGCTCATGCCGCAGCTGTGCGCCCGCGCCGACGAGCAGGCCCTCCGGGAGTTGGGACAGGAGATCGACGAGGGCAAGCAACGGGCCCCGACCCGCCCGCACCCGCACGCGCCGGACAAGCCGCCGGCGCTGGCCCTCGCGGCGCCGGTGGCGGCCATCTACGACCGGCTGCGGGATCGCATGCAAGGGAGACCACGCACATGACGCAGAGCAGGCGCGACACCGCGGTGATCCCCCGGGAGAACGGGTTCGACGAGATCACCATCCTGTGGATCTCCGAGGGCATGAGTTGTGACGGCGATTCCGTGTCGATGACCGCCTCCGCTCAGCCGGCGATCGAGGACATCGCGCTCGGGCTCATTCCCGGTCTGCCGAAGGTCAACCTGCACAACAAGGTGTTGTCGCCGGCAGCCGGCGGCGAGGAGTTCCTGGCGCCGTACCGCCGGGCGGCCCGTGGGGAGATGACCGAGCCGTTCATCCTCGTCATCGAGGGCTCGATCCCGAACGAGAACATCAACGGCGACGGGTACTGGACGTCGTTCGGCAACGACGAGAAGACCGGCGAGCCGCTGACCCTGAACTGGTGGATCGACCACCTGGCGCCCAAGGCCTGGGCGGTCGTCGCGGCCGGCACGTGCGCGACGTACGGCGGCATCCATGCCATGGCGGGCAACGCGACCGGGTGCATGGGCCTGGCCGACTATCTCGGCTGGGACTTCCGGTCCCAGGGTGGCCTGCCGATCGTCAACGTGCCCGGCTGCCCGATCCAGCCGGAGAACTTCATGGAGACCCTGACCTGGGTGCTCTACCACGCCGCCGGCTCGGCACCACCCCCGCCGCTGGACCACATGCTGCGGCCGCAGTGGCTGTTCGGCAAGACCGTGCACGAGGGCTGCGACCGGGCCGCCTACTACGAGCAGGCCGACTTCGCCAAGGACTACAACTCGCCCAAGTGCCAGGTGAAGATCGGCTGCTGGGGGCCGGTCATCAACTGCAACGTCCCGAAGCGCGGCTGGATGGGCGGCGTGGGCGGCTGCCCCAACGTCGGCGGCATCTGCATCGGCTGCACCATGCCGGGCTTCCCCGACAAGTTCATGCCGTTCATGGACATGCCTCCCGGCGGCAGCCTGTCCACGTTGCTCATCAAGCCGTACGGCGCCCTGATCCGCCGCCTGCGCGGCATCACCAACGTCACCGCCAACCGGGAACCGAAGTGGCACCACAACGGTCCGGAGCTCACCAGCGGCTACAACCCCCGGTGGCGCCCGTACGGTCCGGCCGATCCCCGGCGACAGGCAGCAATCGAGAGGAACCGACCGTGACCGCGACGAAGCCGAAGCCGGCCACCGGCCAGAAGCCCGGCGAACTGGTGGAGATGGCCTGGGACCCGATCACCCGGATCATCGGCAACCTCGGCGTCTACACGAAGATCGATTTCGCGAACCGCGTGGTCGCCGAGTGCCACACCACGTCGTCGCTGTTCCGCGGCTACTCGGTCTTCATGAAGGGGAAGGACCCACGCGACGCCGGCTTCATCACCAGCCGGATCTGCGGCATCTGCGGCGACAACCACACCACCTGCTCCGTCTACGCGCAGAACATGGCGTACGGCATCAAGACCCCACCCCTGGCGGAGTGGATCATCAACCTCGGCGAGGCCGCCGAGTACATGTTCGACCACACCCTGTTCCAGGACAATCTCGTCTTCGTCGACTTCTGCGAGGCGATGGTCAAGCAGACCAACCCCAGCGTCCTCGCCCGCGCGGAAGCCACCGCCGCACCCGGCCGGGACATCCACGGCTACCGGACGATCGCCGACATCCTGCGGGCCTACAACCCGTTCGAGGGCGAGGTCTACAAGGAGGCGCTGAAGGTCAGCCGGACGACCCGGGAGATGTTCTGCCTCATGGAGGGCCGGCACGTCCACCCGTCCACGGTCTACCCCGGCGGCGTCGGCACCATGCCCCAGCCGACGCTGTTCACCGACTACCTGAGCCGGCTGATCAGCATCCTGGACTTCGTGAAGAAGGCCGTCGCCATGAACGACGACGTCTTCGACTTCTGGTACGAGGCCCTGCCCGGCTACGAGGAGGTGGGCCGCCGCCGGGTCCTGCTCGGCTGCTGGGGCGCGTTCCAGAACCCCGACGTCGTCGACTACCGGTACGAGACCATGCCGACCTGGGGGCGGGCCATGCACGTCACGCCCGGCATCGTGGTCGACGGCGAACTGCTCACCACCGATCTGGTCGACATCAACCTCGGCATCCGGATCCTGCTCGGCAGCTCGTACTACAAGGACTGGGTCGGTGCGGAGGAGCCGTTCGTCAGCCACGACCCGCTCGGCAACCCGGTCGACATCCGCCATCCCTGGAACCAGACCACACTGCCGGATCCGCAGAAGCGCAACTTCGACGACAAGTACAGCTGGGTGATGAGCCCGCGATGGTTCGACAAGAGCAGCGGACAGCACCTCGCGCTGGACACCGGCGGCGGCCCCTTCGCGCGGCTGTACACCACGGCGCTGGCGAAGATGGTCGACACCCCGTACGTCAAGTCGACCGGACGCAGCGTGCGGATCTCGCTGCCGAAGAGCCAGCGGCTGCCCGAGATGACGTTGGAGTGGAAGATCCCGCGCTGGTCGAACGCGCTGGAGCGGGACCGCTCCCGGGCCTACTTCATCGCGTACGCCGCGGCGATGTCGCTGTACTTCCTCGAGCGGGCGATGGAGCGGATGCGTGGCGGCGACATGCGCGTCTTCGCCGAGTTCGACGTGCCGGACGATGCGATCGGCTGCGGCTTCCACGAGGCCGTCCGGGGCACCCTGTCCCACCATCTCGTGATCAGGGACCGCAAGATCGCCAACTACCACCCGTACCCGCCGACGCCGTGGAACGGCAGTCCCCGCGACAGCTACGGCACACCCGGTCCGTACGAGGACGCCATCCAGAACACACCCATCTTCGAGGAGAACGGCCCGGACAACTTCAAGGGCGTGGACATCATGCGGGCGGTGCGCAGTTTCGATCCCTGCCTGCCCTGCGGCGTGCACATGTACGTCGGCGGTGGTCGTACCCTCCAAAAGATCCACTCACCGATGTTCGGCGCGTCCCATGGGTGAGCAGCCGGACATCCGACGTCTCGACGATGCGGCCGTCGAGCCGCGGCTGGCCCGCCTGGACGCCGTGCTCGGCCAGCTCGAGCAGACCCCCGGCCGCACCGCCGAGCTGGCGCTGGAAGCGGCCGAGCTCCTGACCGAGGTGTACGGCGAGGCGTTGGCCCGGGTCACCGAGCTCGCCGCCGACAGCACCCAGGCGCTCGACCGGCTCACCGGCGACGAACTGCTGCGGCACCTGCTGTTGTTGCACCGCATCCACCCGGATCCGCTGGACCGGCGCGTGGCCCGGGCGGTCGACGATCTCCGGCCGCAGCTGCGCGCGCAGGGCGCCGAGATCGCGTTGGTCGGCGTCCAGGACGAGGTGGCGAGGATCAGCCTGGCCGCGAGCTCGTGCGGCGGTGGCGGAGCCGCGCTGCGTGACCTGGTGCGGGAGCAGGTGTTGACGTTCGCGCCGGAGCTGTCCGCAGTCGACGTGGTGGCGCCCGCCCCGGCTCCGGCACTGATTCCGGTCGCCTCCCTGTGGCAGCGGCCGGACCGGACCGACGAGGCGACGATGAGCGAGGTGGGGAAAGCCGCCCAGCCGCTCGCCCGGGGTGGCACGGCATGACGGCGGGCGGCCTGCAGCGGGCGATCCGACGCACGAGGCAGCGCGCGGCCACGGTCGAGCGCTGCGGCATGTGCGCCGGGCCGGTCGGCCCGGCACACCGGCACGTGTGGGACGAGCAGGACGGCGAGCTGATGTGCGCCTGCCCGCCGTGCTCCCTGCTGTTCGAACGCGAGGCGGCCGGCGCCGGCCGGTACCAGCTCGTCCCGACCCAGGGCAGCGAGTTGACGGGCCTGTCCGTCGACGAGCTCGGTGTTCCGGTCGGCCTGGTGTTCTTCGTGAAGCAGCGGGACGGCCGGGTGCTCGGCCACTACCCGAGTCCCCTCGGCACGACCGAGTCGGAGATCGATGCCGACGCCTGGCGCACGGTCGAGGCGCGATCGCCCGCGCTGGCCGAGCTGAAGCCACGGGTCGAGGCGTTCCTGGTGTGGACCGGCACGCTGCGCGGCGGCAGCCAACAGTGGGTGGTACCGGTCGACGACTGCTTCCGGCTTGTCGCGCTCATCCGCCAGCACTGGACGGGCATGTCTGGCGGAAGCGCGGTGTGGCGGGAGATTCCCCGGTTCTTCGACGATCTCGGCCGACGACATGCTCGGCTGTCCGGCAACGACTGACGGAGGAGGCGGCAATGGCGGAGATCCGGGTTGGCGATCCCGATGTCGAACTCGACGCCCCGGCGCACACCAAGGGGGTGGAGGAGGGCAACTCGCGGAGAAGAAGGCAGTCAGGCCATCACGATGACGGGACGGTGGACGCCCGCCGCTCGACCGGCGTCCGGCCCGAGAAGCACGGCCCGATCCTGCCGATCATGCCGAACCTGCCGCCCGGCTGAGGATCCGGCGCGGGCCCGAAGGAGGTGAATCATGCGGAAGCTGTTGGTGCTGCTGGCCGGGGTGGCCGTGGCGGGGATGTTCTGGAAGGAGCTTCCCGCGCTGCGGCGCTACATCAAGATCGAGAAGATGTGACCGGAGAGGACGGGTAGATCGATGTGCCTTGGCATCCCGGGCGAAATCGTCGAGATCAAGGCCGGCCGCGACGACCTCGCCATCGTCGACGTCGTGGGTGTTCGGCGGGCGATCAACATCGGCCTGCTCGGTCCGGACCAGGTCGGTATCGGCGACTGGGTGCTCGTCCACGTCGGCTTCGCCATGTCGAAGATCGACGAAGCCGAGGCGGCCGCCACGTTGGCAATGTTGAACGGTCTCGGACAGGCGTACACCGACGAGCTGCAGGCGCTCGCCGAATCCGACATCACCTAGGAAAGATCAGATGCGTTTCGTCGACGAGTACCGCGACGCGGACAAGGCCCAGGCGTTGGCCACCCAGATCGCCGCACTGTGCGAGCCGGGCCGGCAGTACAAGTTCATGGAGGTCTGCGGCGGGCACACGCACACCATCTACAAGCACGGGATCGAGGACTACCTGCCGGAGAGCGTCTCGCTGGTGCACGGGCCGGGCTGCCCGGTCTGCGTCATCCCGATGGGCCGGGTGGACGACGCCATCGCCATCGCCCACGAGCCGGGCGTCATCATGACGGCATTCGGCGACATGATGCGGGTCCCGGGCGGGACCGGCTCCTTCCTCGACGCCAAGGCGGCCGGTGCGGACATCCGGATGGTGTACTCGCCGCTGGACGCCCTGAAGATCGCGCGGACCAACCCGGACCGCAAGGTGGTCTTCATGGCAATCGGGTTCGAGACCACCTCGCCGTCCACCGCCGTGACCGTGCTGCGGGCAGCGGCCGAGGGCATCGACAACTTCTCGATCTTCTGCAACCACGTGACGATCCTGCCGGCGATCAAGGCGATCCTCGACTCACCGGACCTGCGTCTCGACGGCTTCCTCGGGCCCGGGCACGTCTCCACCGTCATCGGCTGCCGGCCGTACGAGTTCATCGCCCGCGACCACGGCAAGCCGCTGGTGTGCGCCGGGTTCGAACCGCTGGATCTCCTGCAGTCGGTCTTCATGCTGCTCAAGCAGCTCGCCGAGGGCCGCTGCGAGGTGGAGAACCAGTACACCCGGGTGGTGCCCTGGGACGGCAACCTGCGGGCGCTGGAGGCGATCGGCCAGGTCATGCAGCTGCGGCCGTACTTCGAGTGGCGCGGGCTCGGCTTCATCTCGCACTCGGCGCTGCGGATGCGGGACGAGTACGCGGCGTACGACGCCGAGCGGATCTTCGACGTTCCCGGGGTGCGCGTGGCGGACCCGAAGGCCTGCCAGTGCGGCGAGGTGCTCAAGGGAGTGCTCAAGCCCTGGGAGTGCAAGGTGTTCGGCACCGCGTGCACGCCGGAGACGCCCATCGGCACGTGCATGGTCTCCTCGGAGGGCGCGTGCGCGGCCTACTACAACTTCGGCCGCTTCACGCGGCAGCGGCTCACGGAGGCGACCCGGGCATGACGACCGAGCGCACCGCCGGCTGGGCCGAACACGCGGTGGCCGAGGCCGAGACGACGACCGGTCACGAGCCGGGGCGGCTGTCGCCGGAGCAGCTGGTGCTGCAGCGCATCGAACGGGCCCGCCGGCGCGCGCCGAAGATCAGGGAGAGCCGGATCACCCTCGCGCACGGGGCGGGCGGAAAGGCGACGCACAGCCTGATCGAAGGGCTGTTCGTCGAGGCGTTCCGCAACCCGACGCTCGAGGAGCTCGACGACGGGGCGGTGCTCACCGTGGGCGGCGGCCGGCTGGCCTTCACCACCGACTCGTACGTGGTGTCGCCACTGTTCTTCCCAGGCGGGGACATCGGCGATCTCGCCGTCAACGGCACCGTCAACGACCTCGCGGTCAGCGGCGCCCGCCCGCTGTACCTGTCGGCCGGGTTCATCCTGGAGGAAGGCTTTCCCGTCGCCGACCTGCGGCGGATCACCGCGTCCATGGCCGCCGCCGCCGAACGCGCCGGCGTCCAGGTGGTCACCGGCGACACCAAGGTGGTGCAGCGGGGCAAGGCCGACGGTTGCTACATCAACACGGCGGGCGTCGGCGTGCTGGAGCGACCGGTGAGCCTGGGCACCTCGCACGTCCGGCCGGGTGACGCGGTCATCGTCTCCGGGCCGATCGGCGACCACGGCGTCACCATCATGCTCGCCCGGGGCGAGCTGGACATCGCGGCGGACCTCGCCTCGGACACCGCGGCGTTGCCCGGTCTGGTGGATGCCCTGCTGGACGCGGCGCCCGGGGTGCGGCTGCTGCGCGACGCCACCCGGGGTGGCGTGGCGACCATCCTCAACGAGGTGGCGCAGGCGGCACAGGTCGCCGTCGTCGTCGACGAGGCCGCGGTCCCGGTGCGTCCCGCCGTGACCGGCGCCTGCGAACTGCTCGGCATCGACCCGCTCTACGTGGCCTGCGAGGGCCGCCTCGTGGCCGTGGTGGACGGGGCGCAGGCCGACGCCGCCCTGGCGGCGCTGCGCGAGCACCCGCTCGGCGACGGCGCGGCGGTCATCGGCCGGGTCACCGCCGACCCGCCCGGGATGGTGTTGCTCCACACGGCGTTCGGCGGCACCCGGGTGGTCGACATGCTGGTCGGCGACCCGCTCCCCCGCATCTGCTGACGGCACCTCAGGACGCGGGAACGGCCCGGGCCGCGGCCACCACGGCCTGGCCGAGGGAGATGCCACCGTCGTTGGGCGGCACCCGCGAGTGCACCAGCACCCGGAAGCCGTCCCGCTCCAGCCCGCTCACCACCCGGTCGAGCAGCAGCACGTTCTGGAAGACCCCGCCGGAGAGCGCGACCGCGGCCAGGCCGGTGCGCTCCCGGACGGCTCCCGCCGCCCGGACCACGGCGTCCGCCAGGCCGTGGTGGAAGCGCGCCGCGATCCGGCCGGCGTCCACCTGGGCGAGCAGGTCCTCGACCACGCACCGGACCAGCCCGCGTCCGACGTCCAGCAGCGGGACCGGACCCGCCGCATCGACCCGGTAGCCGCCCCGCTCGTCGGGATCGGCCCGCTGCTCCAGGGCGATCGCCGCCTGCCCCTCGTACGTGACGCGATCGTGCAGGTCGAGCAGCGCCGAGACGGCGTCGAACAGCCGGCCCGCGCTGGAGGTACGCGGCGAGTTCGTCCCGCTCCGCGCCAGCGTCACCACCGCGGGCCAGTGCCGCTCGTGCCGGCGCCGCACCGGCAGGTCCGGCACGGCGTCGCCGTAGATCTCGTCGAGGTAGGCCGCCGCCATCCGCCACGGCTCGTGCACCGCCGCGACCCCGCCCGGCATCGGCACCGCGCCCAGGTGGCCGACCCGCTCGAACCCGGCCAGGTCCGCGACGAGCAGCTCACCTCCCCAGAGGGTGCCGTCCGGGCCGAACCCGAGGCCGTCGAAGGCGACGCCGATCACCGGTCCGGGGTCGCGGTTGTCGGCCAGGCAGGACGCGATGTGGGCGTGGTGGTGCTGGACGCCGAGCAGCTCGACGTCGTCGCGCTGCACGGCGTACTTGGTGGACAGGTATTCGGGATGCAGGTCATGGGCGACGACCTCGGGTCGGACGTCGAAGAGCCGGGTGAAGTGCGCGATCCCGTCGGTGAACGCCCGCAGCGTCTCGTAGTTCTCCAGGTCACCGACGTGGTGCGACACGAACGCCCGGTGGCCCTTCGCCACGCAGAACGTGTTCTTCAGCTCCGCGCCGCACGCCAGCACCGGCCGGTCGAACCGCCAGGGCAGGGTGATCGGCGCGGGCACGTAGCCACGCGACCGCCGCACCGGCAGCTCACGACCCCGGAACACGCGCACCACCGAGTCGTCGGTCCGGACGTGGATCCGCCGGTCGTGCGTCAGGAGCCCGTCGGCGATCCGCGCGAGCCGCCGGCGGGCGTCGTCGTCGCGGTGGGCGATCGGTTCGTCGGAGACGTTGCCGCTGGTCAGCACGATCGGCATGCCGAGCCGCCCGAGCAGCAGCTGGTGCAGCGGCGTGTACGGCAGCAGCACGCCCAGGTCGCGGTTGCCCGGCGCCACCGACGCGGCGACCGGGGCGTCGGCGCGGCGGGGCAGCAGCACCACGGGACGGCGGGCCCCGGTGAGCACCGGCACGGCCGCCGGCGCCACGTCGACCAGGGCCCGCGCCGCCGGCAGGTCGGCCGCCATCACGGCGAACGGTTTCTCCTCGCGGTGCTTGCGGGCACGCAGCGTCGAGACGACCCGGTCGTCGTCGGCCCGGGTGGCCAGGTGGTAGCCGCCGAGGCCCTTGACCGCGAGGATCCGGCCGGCGCGCAGCCACCGGACGGCCGTGTCCAGGGGATCACCGGCAACCGGGGCGCCGTCGGCGGTGACGAGCCGGAGGGCCGGACCGCAGGCGGGGCAGCACACCGGCTCGGCGTGGAAGCGGCGGTTCGCCGGGTCCGCGTACTCGGCGGCGCAGTCGGCGCAGAGCGGGAACTCGGCCATCGTGGTGGTACGGCGGTCGTACGGTACGTCCTCGACGATCGTGAAGCGCGGGCCGCAGTTGGTGCAGTTCGTGAACGGGTAGCCGTGGCGCCGGTCCGTCGGCTCGGCGAGCTCCGCGAGGCAGTCCCGGCAGGTGGCGGTGTCCGGGGAGATCAGGGCTTCCCGGCCCGCGCCGGTGACGCTGGTGACGATGGCGAAGCCGGGCTGGCCGGTCGGCGGCACCGCCTCGGTGGTGAGCCGTTCGACCTGGGCGAGTGTCGGTGCCCGCCGGCTGAGGTCGGCCACGAAGGCGGTCAGGCGGTCTCTGTCCCCTTCGACCTCGACGAAGACGCCGGCGGTGTCGTTGCCGACGAACCCGGCCAGGTCGTACTCGGTGGCCAGCGCGTGCACGAACGGCCGGAAGCCGACCCCCTGCACGATGCCCTCGACGCGCACGTGCACCCGTCGCACGTTGGCCAGCTCCACGGCAACCCGGTCAGCGTGAGTCGGCCAGCGCCTGCTGGGTGAGTTCCCAGAGCACGTGGTAGACCGTCGTCTGCGCCTCCTGGACCCGGTGCACCGATGGCGAGGGCACCACGAACAGGTGGTCGATGGCCGCGGACTCCGCCATTCGGCCGCCGTCGTACCCGGCGATGCCGACGGTGAGCATGCCCCGCCGGGCCGCCTCCTCGAACGCCCGCAGGACGTTGTTCGATCCGCCGCTCGTGGACAGCCCCACCGCGATGTCCCCGGCCCGGCCGAATGCCGCCAGCTGTCGGGCGAAGACCACCTCGAACCCGACGTCGTTGGCGAGCGCCGTGATCAGCGCGACGTCGTGGGCCAGCGAGATTGCCGGCAGCGGGCGGGCGGCCTGCGGCGGGTGCAGGAACAACTGCGCGAGGTCCTGCGCGTCCGTACTGCTTCCGCCGTTGCCGAAGGTGAACAGCGTGCCGCCGGCGTGGAAGGCCGCGGCGCACCGGCGGGCGCAGTCGACCAACCGCGGCCCGTGCTCGGCGGCGAGGGATTCGCGGAGGGCGACTATCTCCGCCGCCTTCTCCGCGGTAGATCTCGCCACCGCGGCGAGTACCGCGTCCACGTCGGTCGGCCGGGTGTCGAGGAACGGGTACAGCGCACCGATGGCGCCCTCGACGCGGGCGCTCACGAGCGCTTCTCCACGACGGCGATGGCCTCCTTGGCGTGCACCAGCACGACGTCACCCGGGGCCGCCTCGACCAGGGCCACACTGACCTCCTCCGGTCCGGCGTCCGTGTCGACCACGGCCAGGCCGTCGGCGATCAACTCCCGCACCGGGACGGCCACCGCCGTGTCGGAGCAGGTGATGCAGACGTCGTCGTGGCACTCGGGTACGGCCCGCGTGGTCGGCACCGGCTGCGGATTCACCGGACCGCCTCCGGCTCCAGCAGTCCGGGTTGCTCGAAGAACACGTGCACCAACTCCCACAGGATGTGATAGATCGTCACGTGCACCTCCTTGACGATGCACGGGTCCTCGGAGCGGGCAACGACGACATGGTCGGCGACGGCGTCGTGGGCGATGTCCCCGCCGTCGTCGCCGAGCAGCCCGACGGTGAGGAGGCCGAGGTCGCGGGCCGTCACCAGGCCACGCCGGACGTTGGCGCACCGGCCGTCGACGGACAGTCCGAGCGCGATGTCCTCCGGGGCGGCGAGCAGGCGCAACTGAGCCGAGAACACCTCGTCGAAGCCCTCCGCCCGGGCGATCCCGGTGAGGGTGGCGGCGTCGTTGGTCAACGAGATCGCCGGCAGCGCCCGCTTGCCCACGATGACCGGGTGGACGAACTCCACCACGACGTGCTGGGCGTCCGTCGCCGGCCCGCCGTTGCCGAAGACGATCAACTTGCCGCCGCGATGGAAGCGTACGGCCATCTCGTAGCAGGCCTGCGCGATCTGCGCCGCGTCGCCGGCGAGCGCCTCGGCGGGTGCCACCCGGCGGGCGAACGCGCGGTGGACTGTCGGTATCACCGGCGACTGCATGCTCCTCCGATCAGCGCCCGGAGACCGCGTACCGGTCGGCGCGGCCGACCCGCGTCCCCTCGAAGGCATCCGCCGAGCGGCGCAGGCAGGCACCGATGACCTGGTCGAGCTGCGCCAGTCGGACCCGCCACGACCGGAGATCGTTGCGGCCCTTGGCGGTGAGGTCATAGCACCGGCGAGCCGGGCCCGCCCCGGCGGTCTCCCACACGGAGATCAGCGACCGATCGCGTTCCAGGCCGCGCAGCACCCGGTAGACCTGGCCGGGTTCCACATCGGGCAACCCCATCGCTCTGAGCCGGTCGATCAGGTCGTACCCGTGGCCGGGCCGCTCGAAGATCAGGAGCAGGAGAAGCGGATGCAGCAGACCCCGCAGCTCACGTCCGTGCATGCCAATCCCTCCCCCGGCGCAGGGCACCGCGTCTCCTGCAGCTAACCACACTTTCTCCCAAAAAGGGCAGATTGCCCGAATCGAGTAGACCACGCCAGCGCCGCGGCCCGCGACCGGATCGAGCATCCGGCCGCGGGCCGCGGCGCCATCGTGGCGAAGACGTCCCGGATCAACCGCCGCTGTTGGAGCGGGCGGGCGCGGGCGCCGAACCCCCGGCCACCACACCCGGGTGCGGCGTGGCGCCGACCGTGGGCTTCAGCCCCGCCGGTACGGGCAGCGCGCTGCCCTTGGCGAACTCGTCCCACCCGACGTTCCAGGCGGTCCAGCCGTTGCCCGGGTCCAGCGTCACCTCGGTGCCCTTGACCGTCACCAGGTCACCGACCTGCGTGATCTTCATCAGCCAGTCGGCGTTGGTGTTGGAGACGTTGGTGCAGCCGTGGGAGACGTTGATGTAGCCCTGGTCTCCCTCCGACCACGGGGCCGCGTGGATGAACTCCCCTCCGTCGGTGAGCCGCTGCGCGTCCTCGACGTCGACGACGTAGCCACCCATCGGGTCACCCCGGGTGTCGAAGGTCGTGTAGTCGAACTTTTCCATGATCACCATGTTGCCGCTCGAGGTCGGGGTGCTCGACTTGCCGAGACTCACCGGGATCTTCCGCAGCAGCTTGCCGTCCTGATAAACCGACATCTGCTTGCTGCCGTTGTCGATGTCCAGCGAGACCTGGCGGCCGACCTTCGAACTCGCCGACCGGTCCGCGTCCCCGACGAGTTCCTTGCCGATCGGCAACCCCTCCAGCGCGCTCCGCACACTGATCTTCGTGCCCGGCTTCCAGAAGTCTGGGGCTCGGTACTCGACCTGCTTGCCGTCGTTCAGCCACGACCAGGTGCCCGGCTGCGGTGGATCCGTCTTCACGAACAACCGCCGCTGCACGTCCGCCCTGGCCTCCTTCGGAATGCCCGGGTCGAACGTGACCACCATCGGCATCGCCGTCCCGTACGTCTGATCCCCGGTGAAATTCAGGACAGTGGTGACCGCTGGCTTGGTCGATTTCGCCATCGTCGTGAACATCGTCTTCTGCGTGGTCGTCCGGCCCTTTTCACCGGTGGCGGTGACCTCCGCCGTGTACGTCCGCGAATTCTGCAGGGGGCGGGTCGGCACCCAACCCGACCCGTCCTCCCGCGGCTCCGCCGGCACCTGGGCACCCTTGTCGTCGATCAGCCGCACCGCGGTGATCTTCCCACCCTTGACGGCGGTCCCCACCTCGGCGCTGATCGGCACGTCCCGCGACCGGTCGCCCGGCGTCACCGTCAATTGCGGCGGTGCCGGGGCCGCGTGCCGGGTGCCCGGCAGGCGGTCGGCGGTGCACCCGACGAGGACCAACGGTGTGGCCGCGATGGTCACCGACAGCAGCCTCAATCGCCGCCTCAGCTCCATATTGCTCCCCCCGTTCGTGGATTTCCCTCCGCCCACATTCTCTCGGCGACGGGGGGATGCGACGCGATTTCGCCAGATTCATCGGAAGGACTTCCGGGAAACATTTCCCATTCTTTACTAGATGGCTTCAACGGGCCGAGGATCTCTTTCCGCGACTGTTCCGACGGAAAGCGGGACACACTACTCGCCCATCCCGTCCCGACCCGGCTGCGCCCAGCGGTTCCGCTTGCGGCGGCCTCGACCCTGCAGCCGCACAGAATTCCCGGTGCTCCGGATCGAGCCGACCGGGCCGCTGTGCGCTGGTTCGCCTCGAACGCACCGATCGCCGCACGGTCGGGACATCCGCTCGCGGACCCGCCGCTCACCGGACCGGCAGGAAACTGCACTATCCGCAGCGAGCCTCGCGAAGTGGCACAAGGCGATCGAACGAGCGCGGCCGATCCCGACGCCGGAATTCTCGCCGTCCCGGGACTACTTTCGGCAACCGGGCCATGCCCGCCATCTCGGCGATTACGGTGCTTTAGCGTGACCGCAATTCGCATTACTGCCGTGGCGCTCAGCGCCCTCCTGACCACGCCCGCCGTGGTGGCCGAGTCACCGACGCGGGCGGCGGCCGCGCCGTACGTGCCCTGCCCGACCGTCAAGCCGCCAGCACCCCCGCCCGCCGCACCGTCTCCGCCACCGGTCCGTCCCGCCGACCAGGCCGTCGGCGGCGAGGCGCTGGCGACGGCCGGACTGTCCATCCCCGCGGGTGCGCCGATGGCGCCGGCGGTGACCGCCACCTCGTGGGTCGTGGCCGACCTCGACAGTGGCGCGGTGCTGGGTGGATGCGGCCCGCACGAGCTCCGCACACCAGCCAGCGTGCAGAAGATGCTGCTGGCCGCGACCCTGATGCCCCGCCTCGACCCGGCACAGGTGGTCGAGGTGACCCGGGCGGATCTGCAGGACCTCGACCCGGCCAGTTCCCTGATGGGGGTGGCCGAGGGCGGCCGCTACTCGATCGAGAGCCTGTGGCTGGGGCTGCTCCTCAAATCGGGAAACGACGCGGCCAACGTACTGGCCCGGGTCGGCGGCGGCACCGCCGGGCGGCAGGGCGGCGTGCAGGCGATGAACGACGAGGCCCACCGGCTGGGCGCGAACCAGACCCACGCGGCGACACCATCCGGCCTGGACGGCCCCGGTCAGTACACCAGCGCATACGACCTGGCGCTGATCGCGCGCGCCACCTACGCCCGCGCCGACTTCCGGCGATACATCGCCACCCGGGTGGCGGAGATACCGGCAGCGCCGGGAACGCCGGGCTTCGCCATCACCCACGACAACACACTGCTGGACCACTACGCCGGGACGCTCGGCGGGAAGACGGGCTTCACCGACCTGGCCCGACAGACGTACGTGGGGGTGGCCGAACGTAACGGTCGGCGGCTCGCCGTGACCCTGCTCGGCGCGGAGACCGCGCCACTGGGGAGCCTGGGCGAGTCGGCAGCCCTGCTCGACTGGGGCTTCGCGCTCTCCCCCAACGCGTCGGTCGGCCGCCTGGTCACCCCCGACGAGAAGAAGGACGAGCGCCCCGTCGCCGCCGTCAAGGGCGAGCGCCACGGCCAGGCCGCAAGCTCGTCAGCGGTCCCCCTGCGGACCGCTCTCGGCGCCGGCGTCGCCGTCGTGCTGGCCGTCCTGCTCCTGGCGGCTCCGTGGCGACGGAAAGGCGTACGGCGCGCCGCAGACCAGCCCGTGCTGAGTCCACAATCAGGGGCTGACCGGTCCCCGTCCGAACCGTAGGCGAACGGCACCACTGCGCCGGGATGGAGGAACGGTATCCGGTGGATGTGCGCCGGCCGCCGCCCGTGGCCGAGGATTCCCGGCCCGCCGGGCGCGGGCCGGGAATCCGCGGGGCCCCGACGAGTCGCGCGGACGGCGGCGTCAGGTGAGCGGCGCGGCCACTGCGGCCTGAGCGTCGACGACGCCCCAGCCGTACAGCGGCGAGTAGACGCCGCGCAGGCCGGCAACGGGGGTGCGGGCGGTGGACATCAGCACCGAGTAGACGTTGTCAAGGCTGCGGTGCTGGGCGAAGAGCAGGGCGGCAACCCCTGACACGGCGGGGGTCGCCATCGACGTGCCGGCGTACGCGTCGTAGTTCCCCTGTCCGCAGCCCGCGGAACCGGTGCCGACGGGGACGCTGGACCACACGTCGTCGTCGCAGTTGACGAGGCCGGCACCACCGGGAGCGGCGACCGCCTTCAGGTCGGTCTTCACGCCCAGATTGGAGTACCAGGCCTTCACCTCGTTGCGATCGGTGGCGGCGACGCAGAGGGCGCCGGCTTCCCAGGCCGGGGTGTCGCACAGCGGCGCGGTCTCATTGCCGGCAGCGGCGATGACGGCGACGCCCTTCGTCTGCGCGTAGGCGATTGCCGCGGTGGCGTCGGCCTCGAGCCCGGTGAGCGTGAGGGCCTGGGAGCCCGGCAGCGCCCCGAGGCTGAGGTTGATCACCTTCGCGCCGTGGTCGGCCGCGTAGCGGATGCCGGCGGCGATGTCGGCGAAGCTGCCACTGCCCGCCTCCAACACCTTGATCGGCATGATCTTCGCGTCCGGGGCGACCCCCGCCCCACCGACACCGTTGCCGGTTGCCGCCGCCGCGATGCCCGAGACGTGGGTGCCGTGCTCGTCGCCGGCGTCGGCCGTGCCGTTGGGGCCCCGCCAGTCGCCGTTGCCGCAGGAGGTCGGGCCGCAGTCGACGAAAGTGGCACCGGGCACGAGTTTGGCGCTCAGGTCCGGATGGCTGAGGTCGACGCCGGTGTCCACCACCGCGATCACCACACCGGCTCCGGTGCTGGTCGCCCAGGCCTGTTCGGCGTGGATCTGCCGCAGCCCCCACTGCTTGTCGTACAAGGGGTCGTTGGGGCCCGCCTGCGCGGGCGTAGCGGTGACGGCCACGAGTGCCGTGACCACTGCGGCGCCGGTGAGTAGCCGGGTGATCGACATGGGACCTCCTCAATGCGGTGGGGTTCATCCGCATATCGGAGAAGAGAGTCGATACGCAACAGCGCCGGTGGAAACGACCTGTCGTACCGCCGCCGCGCTGACCTGGGAGATCCGTTCCGGGTCGGGTTGACCAGCCGTGCGACGTCGGCGGTCACCGCTGATCGCCGGGTCAGCTGCTGCCCAGCCGGGCGACGAGGTCGCGCACGGCCTGCCGGTACTCCTCCTCGTTCGGGTCGAAGCTGTGGCCGCGAACCGGTGGCGGCACGGTGTCCCTCGGTGGGGTCAGCAGGCCCTGCGGGTCGGGCAGCCGTCGGTCCACGCCGCTCGCCGGATCGACGCGTGCCCCCGGGCCCGCCGCCGGCCGGGCTGGTCCCGGGGAAAGGACCCAACCACCGATCCAGTCGGTGTCACGCCAGAGGTTCAGCCAGCGCCAGTTCACCCGGTCGCCGATGTCGCGCAGCGTCCCGGGACCCAGATACGCCGGAAAGACCATGCTGTAGAGCCGGCGCAACGGATTGGCATGGGTCAGCAGCGCGACCCGTTCGAGGCAGGCGGGCTCCAGCTGCAGCACCGCCGAGGCCACCAGCAGCGCGCCGTGGCTGTGCCCGGACAGCACCACGGCGCCGCCGTGACGGGTCAGGTACCGGATCCGCCGGATGAGCTCCGGCACCACGCGTTCGGTGTAGCAGGGCGGGGCGAGCGGGTGGGTGGTGCGTGGCCAGAAGGTGGCCAGGTCCCACAGCACCCCGACGATGCCGACCGCCTTCGCACGGTGGGCGGACAGGGCGGCGACCGCCATCGCGACGGCGAACAGCCCGGTGAGGTTGCTGCCGAGGTGACTGATGAACACCACCGACCGGGCCAGCGACTCACCCCCGATGCGCAGGCCCAACTCTCTGGGCCCGATGCCGGCGAGGGAGAGCCCGGCGGAACCGAGAATCAGCACGAAGATGACGGCGTACGCGGCGGGCAGGGGCCAACTCTCGTCGGTCAGCCTCGCCCGGGCGATGGCGTCACGCACCGCGCGGACCCGTGGCTGCGGTTCCGGCGGGGCGTCCGGGAAGTCGCGGCGCAGGACCTCCATCGCGGCCCGACGCCGGCGACGCACCGTCAGCCGGCCGCGCAGGACGGCGGCAAGCGCGGTCACCAGCACGGCCACGAAGAAGCCCATCGCCGCCCACCGGTACGCCACCGGCGGCAACAGTGGCGGAACTCCGCTGGGCAACAGCCGGCGCGGGGTGGGATTGAGGTTCCGGTCGAGATAGTACGAGGCCGCGTAGACGACGGCGGACGAATAGGCCACCCCCAGTCCGACGGCGAAAGCGGCGACGACGGGGGCACCCAGACCGTCCAGGAAGGTGGGGGTCCTCGTCCGGCTGCGCTGCCGCAGGACGACCGCGGCGAGGATCAGGATCAGTGCCGCCTGACTGACGTAGAGCCAGGCCACCAGCGCGTCGTAGCCGGGCAGCTCGGGCCCGGTGGTCCACCGGGACCGGGGCAGGGCGGCGTAGCCGACCGTCAGCGCGGTGACCGCCAGCATGGCCGCGCGGACCGCGTGGATGAGCGCGCCGACCCGCCCGTCGGCGGGGTGGCCGGGTCGGGCCGGACGGCAGAGCAGCGCCGCCGCGGCGACGATGACGACGGCGGCCAGGGCGAGCAGGGCGTAGCCGACGGCCCGATTGTCATGCGGGGCGACCGCCCCGAGCAGCACGACATCGACGGTGCCGAGCGCGATCGCCACGTGCAACGCCCGCAGCCGCCGCAGGAAGGCCCGGTTGTCCCAGAAGCCGTGGACGTCGAGTCGGGGGGCGCCGCAACCTCCCGGGACCGGGGTCGCCGAGGCGTCCTCGGGCAGCCGCCACGATCGTGCCCCGAGCCACCACATGAGCGCCACGGCGGCGATCGGCACCAGGGCGGACAGCGCGATCCGCTGCCCGGGCTGCAGACCGGCCAGCCACGAGACCGTCCGGCGGTCCGCGGTGCAGTGCGGGTAGGCGGCGCACTGCCAGGCGACGAGGTCGATCGCCACGCCGACGACCGACAGCACGTACATCGCGGTCAGCGTGACGGCCAGCAGCCGGCAGATCGCCCGGGCGACCGCAACGGACCCGGGCGGCGCCGGCGGGAGCATCCAGATCGCGATGTTGCTCAGCATGAACGGCAACAGCAGCACCAGGGAGAGCGTGCGGGTCGCCCGTCCGCCCGTCAGGTCGCCCCAGCGGTACGCCTCGATGAGCACCCCGCCCGGCCCTCTCGGGTCGCCGTAGCCCGCCTTCGGACGGAAGAAACCAGCGTTCTGGTCGCCGGCCACCCTGGTCACGATCGGTCGGTCGAGGATCTCCTCCGCGCTCGATCCGCCGACGCCCGGTACCCGCAACTCGGTCGTCTTCACCGGCACCGCCGTCCCGTCGACTGTTCGCGGCGACCGCTTACCCGTTACGCCCTGCACCACGCGCCCCAGCACGACAAGGCGCATGTTCAGCATGTTTCGCCCTGGCATGCCACCTTCCCCGCCGCGGCATGACCGGGGCGGCTTCGTACCCGATTCGGGCAGTGCCGCGGGTAGCCAGGCCGTGCCCGTCGACGTTGAACCACACGTACGGTCGGTCGGCGGATGGATTGGTGGTGCGACGTGGCCTCGGTGGCGCGATGCGCTGGGCGAGCGACCTGATGCGGTGGATGTCGGCAGTCGTCGGTCTGGCCCTCCTGGTCGTCGTCTTGAGCAGCATCCTGCGCAATCTGGTGGTGACGCGCGGGTTGGGGTCCGCGCTGGTGCGGATGCTGTGGCTTGCGATGCGGTGGGTGCTGCGCCGGGCATCGGCGCCCTTCCACAGCTACGAGACCCGCGACCGGTTCCTCGCCTGGCTGGCGCCGGCCGTGCTGATCGCGATGCTGTGGTCGTGGCTGATCGGGCTGCTGGTCGCTTACGGGCTGCTCATGCACGCGGCCTCCGGACTCTCCTGGCCGGACTCCTTCCGCGAGGCCGGATCCAGCCTGCTCACCCTCGGATTCGCCTCCAGTGCCCGGACCGCACTGAACCCGCTGGACTTCATCGCCGCGGCGAGTGGACCGCTGGTCATCGCGCTGCAGATCGCCTATCTGCCGACGCTGTACGGCGCGTACAACCGCCGGGAACTGGAGGTCACCCTGCTCCAGTCCCGCGCCTCCCAGCCCGCCTGGGGACCCGAACTGCTCGCCCGGCAGGCCCTCGTCGGCACCGTGGACGAACTGCAGGGGCTGTACGAGAACTGGGAGCGGCTGGCCGCGGACATCGGCGAGACGCACAGCAACTACCCGGTGCTGCTGTCGTTCCGCTCGCCGCGCCCGTACCGCGGCTGGGTTGTCGCCCTGATCGCGGTGATGGATGCCGCCGCCATGCACATCTCGCTCGCCCCGTCCGCGGCATCCGTCCCCGCCGCGCGGCTGATGCTGCGCTCGGGCTTCACCGCGCTGCGCGACATCGCCCGGGTCGTCCATATCCCGTTCAATCCCGACCCCGACCCCGGCGATCCGCTCCAGCTCACGTTCGAGGAGTACGCCGAGGCGGTGGCGCACGTGACGAAAGCGGGCTTCGTCGTGGAACGATCGACGGAGGAGTCCTGGCCGCACTTTCGCGGCTGGCGGGTCAACTACGAGAGCATCGGCTACGCGCTGGCCCGCAGCGTCGACGCGGTGCCCGCGCTGTGGAGCGGCGGGCGGGACTTCCCCCACGCGCCGCTGGCACCCCGCAGGCCCACCGACCGACGGCCGGAGTCGCCCCGGAACCGTCCATCCTGACGCGCTCCGTCGAGGGTGACCGGCCAGTGGTTGCTGCCGCCGCCGGTCTTGGCCGGGCCAGGCTCGGGGAGGCCGCGGCGGCAGGTTTGTCCTCGATCACGGCGGGCAGGCGGTGGGCGCGTACCGGGCGCCGCGAAACGCACCCTTCGCGTTGTCGCCACCGTCAAGCGAACGGACACCAGCCATGACCAACAACTTCACGCATGCCGCCGGCAAGGGTCTTCGCCTGGCCCGGTCGGCGTTCTTCGGGTCAAGCCTGGTCCTCGCCGGGTTGGCCTCCGCACACTCCGCGGCAAAGGTGGAGAGCGCCGTCGACCTCGCTACCGCGGCCTCCTACGCCGTGCTCGCCGACAGTGCCGTCACCAACAGCGGAAACTCGGTGATCACCGGGGACGTCGGCATACACCCGGGCACGAACGTGTCAGGATTCCCACCGGGAGCCATCAACGGCACCCGCCACATCGGCGACGCCGCAGCGCAGCGCGCACAGTCCGACCTGACGGCCGCGTACGACGAGGCAGCCGGACGAGCCTCGAGCCGGACGATCGGCCCCCGGCTCGAAAGACAGACGCTCACCCCTGGCGTCTACAAGGTCCGTCAGCACGCCAACCTGGCCGGCACGCTCACCTTGGACGCTCAGGGGAATCCTGGGGCCGTCTTCATCATCCAGGTCGACTCCACGCTGACCACGGCAGAGAACAGCGGCGTGCGGGTGGTGAACTCGCCGAGACCCGCCTGCAGTGTCTTCTGGACCGTTCGCGACTCCGCCATCCTCGGCGCCAACACGTCCCTCGTCGGCCGGATCATGGCCGTCAAGGACATCACGCTCCAATCCGCCGCGAAGCTCGAGCAGGGTGGCGCACTGAGCCGTGACGGTGCGGTCACCCTGGACACCAACGCGGTCAGCCGCTCCGACTGTGCCGCCGCAGGCACACCGACCCAGCGGCCGACGACGGCACCGGCCAGCCCCACGAGCCCGGGCCCGTCGCAAACCGGTACCCCAGCGGCGCCAGCACCGGTTCCGCCCGGTACGACCGCACCGGGTACGACGACGCCGGAGACCGGCGCACCCGTTCCCTCCACGCCGGAACTGACAGTGCCGCCGCCGGCGGCGCCGAGCGTGCCGGAGGTGACGGTGCCTCCGCCGGCCGCGCCCGGACTGCCGGCGCCGCCGCCGGCGGCGCCCGGGTTGGGGGTCGGGTAGGAAGGAAGGGCAGCCCGTGCCTGGCGCGTCAACGCGCCCGAACGGGCTGCCCCTCGATGGGCCGCGGTAGAGCGGTGCGGTTCCGTGCGGCATTCCGTTCGTCCCCCAGCGGCCGCTGGCGTCGCGGTCGCCAGCGGGTCATGCCGACGCCCAGCAGGACGACGACCATGCCGGCGGTCATCCGCAGCGTGACGTGCTCGTCGAGCACAACCGCGCCCAACGCCACCGAGACCACGGGCAGCAGATAGCCGACACTGGCGGCGTTGGTCGCACCCTCCTGCGTGATGATCTTGTAGGTGAGGTGGAAGGTGACCGCCGTACAGCCGAGGGCGAGGACGGCGAGGGCGATGACCGGCGCCGCGGTCACGTGCGGCAGGTACAGGCCACCGACGGGCAGGAACAGCGCGCTCCAGCCGGCCGCGGCGAGAAGTTGGGCGCTGGACAGCACGATCGTCGGAATGCCTCGTCCGACCAGGGTCCGCGCCATGTAGGCGAAGGCGGCGGCGTAGCTCGCCGCCGCGCCGAGGATGGCCAGGGCGTTCCAGCCGACCAGACCGCCGTGCCGCCACGGGGCGAAGATGGTCACGACGCCGACGAAGCCGAGCAGCAGTCCGCCGAGGCGGACCGGCCGCAGGTCGCGCTCCGTGCCGATCGCGACCCCCAGCAGCAGGGACCACAGTGGAGTCGTGGCGTTCAGCACCCCGGCGGTGCCCGAGTCGACCGTCCGCTGGCCGAGACTGAACAGGGCGAACGGCAGGGCGTTGCAGAGGAAGGCCGCCACCGCCAGCTGCCGCCAGGTCGACCAACCGTGCGGCAGGCGGTGGCCGGACAACCGGCAGACGAGCAGGAGTGCCGCAGCGCCCAGGGCGCACCGGGTGAAGGTCACCTGGGCGGGTGAGAACCCGTCCAGGGCCACGCTGATCCACAGGAAGGTCGAGCCCCACAGCAGGGCCAGTACGCCCACCCGGAGCAGATTGCGGGTGCCACTGCTGGCCATGGATCCTCCGTCGAGGCGTGTCGTCGGGCCGCGCCAGGTCCACCGTGCCCCGCGCCACTCGACAGGACAAGTGAAAGTTCCTACCTGACCGTTAAGCTCTGCTACATGCTCGACGTACGACGCCTCCAGGTCCTGCGCGCGGTCGTGACCAGCGGCTCGGTCACCGCGGCCGCCACCCACCTGGGCTACACCCCGTCCGCGGTCAGCCAGCAGATCGCGGCGCTGGAGCGGGAGACCGGTGTCCGCCTGCTGGAGCGGATCGGCCGTGGCGTGCGCCCCACCGCGGCGGGCCGGCTGCTCACCGAGCATGCCGGGATCATCGGCCGGAGCATCGCCGAGGCGGAGACCGCGCTGGCCGAGCTACGGTCGGGCCGCACCGGGCGACTGACGGTGCGGTACTTCGCCACCGCCGGTGCCGCCCTGATCCCGCCCGCGCTGGCGCGCTTCCGCCACCACCACCCGGACGTGCGGGTCGAGCTCAAGCTGACCGACCCTGACGATCCGCTGCCCGAGGTGGCGCAGGGCCACGCGGACCTGGCCATCCTTGTCCGGGCGGGCAGGCCGGTCCGAGACGGCGTCCACCTCGTCCACCTGCTCGACGATCCCTACCTTGCCGTGCTGCCCCGGGGCCACCACCTCGCCGGGAAGGCGGCCGTCGACCTGGCGGAACTCGCCGAGGAGGCCTGGGTCACCAGCGAGCCTGCCGGGCCATGCCGGGAGGCGGTCCTGGCCGCCTGCGCGGCCGCCGGCTTCCACCCGCGGACCGCCGTGGAGTGCGACGACTACCCGACCGCTCAGGGTTTCGTCGCCGCCGGGCTCGGCGTCAGCGTGATCCCGCGGACCGCGCTCGACAGCCCGCACCCCGAGGTGGTCGTGCGGGAAATCCAGAACCCGCAGCCTGCCCGGCGGATCCACGCGGCGGTCCGGGAGGCCTCGCTCGAGCAACCGGCGCTGCGCGGCCTGCTCACCGCGCTGCGCGACGCGGCACGCGGGCGCGGCTGACCCGCCGCCGCCCAGCCCGGGTGGTCACGTGGGCTCACCACCGCCCGAGGTGGCGTCCGTCTTCTCCACTGGAGGAGGGCCCGCGTCGCCGTCCCGTCGCCGGCGACGGTCCCGCCGGCGCTGGAGCAGCGCCGCGACGAGCAACGATCCGGCGGCTGCCGCGCGTCCCCACCGGCGCAGCGCCGCCCGGACCGGCCCGGGCGGAGGCTGCGGCGGCGGCCCTGGCACCACGACCCGGTCCACGCCCGGGTACGCCAGCCGGGATGCCTCGACCGCCTCCTCCTCCGACAGCGCAACCCGGTTACCGGTGAGGACCAGCCGCCGGGCCTCGTCCCGGTAGCGCCAGCGCCACACCTCCCCCTCCGGCCACAGCTCGATCCGCTCCCCCGGCCGGTCGGGGGCGGGGGTCTCGGGTTCGTCGTCGTGCGCCGGGGGGCGGGGCGAGGGTCGGCCGCCGCGGCGCAGGTCGGCCCGGGTGAGGCCGCCGATCGAGGCCGCGTCGCTGCGGGACAGCGCCCGCGCGGTCAGGAACGCGACCGCGCCGGTCAGGACCGGCACGACGAACACCAGCACCCGGAACAGCGTCAGCAGGTCGTAGACCGGCACGCCGAGCAACCGGGCGAGGATGTCGTCACCGGCAGCCACCACGAGCACCGCGAAGAAGGTCAGCGCGGCCACGCCGACGCCGACCCGGACGGGGTGGTCCCGGGGCCGGTCGAGCAGGTGGTGCGGGCGGCGGTCCCGGTTCCACCGCCGCTCGGCGAACGGCCAGAGGTAGAGGGCGGCGAAGGCCAGCCCGCCGAGCACGACCCCGGGGAAGAACGGCCCCGGGACCAGGTACCCGGCAATGCGAAACTCCCAGGACGGGAACAGCCGCAGCGCGCCGTCACCCCAGGCGACGTACCAGTCCGGCTGCGCCGGCGAGGTGGACTGGGCCGGCTCGAACGGGCCGTAGAGCCACACCGGGTTGATCTGGGCCAGGCCGCCGAGGGCGAACAGCACGGCCAGGACCCAGGCGAAGAGGGCGAGCGAGCGGAGAGTGTAGCTCGGCCACAGTCGTGACCCGACCACGTTGTGCTCCGTCCGGCCCGGGCCCGGGAACTGGGTGTGTTTCTGCCGCACCAGGATGGCCAGGTGCAGGGAGATGAGGGCGACGAGGATCGCCGGTACGAGCAGCACGTGGCTGACGAACATCCGCGGGATCATCTCGTCGGAGGGGAACTCGCCCCCCAGGGCCAGGGAGGCCAGCCAGGTGCCGACCAGCGGGACGGACTCGACCACCGAGGTGATGATCCGCAGGCCCATCCCGGAGAGAAGGTCGTCGGGCATGGAGTAGCCGGTGAAGCCGTTGGCCAGGGCGAGGGTGAGCATGGTGACGCCGATCAGCCAGTTGAGTTCCCGCGGCTTCCGGAAGGCGCCGGTGAAGAAGATCCGGGACAGGTGCAGGACGATCGCGGCGAGGAAGACCAGGGACGCCCAGTGGTGGGTCTGCCGGATCAACAGACCGGCCCGCACGTCCCAGCTCAGCCGCACCGTCGAGGCGTAGGCGGCGGAGGTGGTGCTGCCGTCCAGCGGGGCGTACGCGCCCTGGTAGACCCGGTCGGCGGAACTGGCGTCGAAGAAGAAGGTGAGGTAGACGCCGGTGAGGATCAGCGCGACGAACGAGTAGAGCGCGATCTCGCCGAGCATGAACGACCAGTGGTCGGGGAAGACCTTCGCCAGCGCCCGGCGGGTGATCGGGGAGAGCCGGAGCCGGTCGTCCAGCGCGCGGGCCAGGCGGTCGATGATCATTGCCGGCTCCAGAACCCGGCGCCGGGCGGCGCGGTGAAGTCGCCGGTGGCCCGCAGGAAGCCGTCCGGGTCGACCTCGATCGGGAGTCCCGGCAGCGGTCGCGCCGCGGGGCCCGCGATGGGCCGGGCACCGGCCAGCAGGTCGAACGACGACTGGTGGCAGGGGCAGAGCACCCGGCCGGTGCCCTTCAGGTAGAGCCGCACCGGACAGCCGGCGTGGGTGCACAGCAGCGACCAGACGACCAGTCCGCCCAGCTGCCCGCCGGCGGGCGGGCGGGAGAAGCGCTCGGGGTCGAGGCGGACCGCGAACGCGGGGGCGTCGCCGGCGTCAGGGTTTCCCTCCGGGAAGACCGCGACCATCGTCTCGGCGGGCACGTCGTCCGGCCGCAACGGCCGTCCCTCCCCGTCGACCAGCCGTACGCCGGGCCCCCACGGGGTGTCCTTCAGTGCCCGCGGCGGGCGGACCCGGTCCCACGGGAGCAGGGAGCGCAGCGGGAACAGCACGGCGACGCCGAGGGCGGTCAACGCGAACCCGAGTGCCGCGAGCAGGCCGTACCGGCGTGTCGGGCTGTCCGGCGCGTCGAACACCGCCGCGGTCATCGCCTGCTCGGCCGGGGGCGGGGTGAAGCCCTCGTGCTCCTCGACGTACCCGCCGACCGGCACCAACCGCCCGGCCCAGACCGCGAGACCCACCGCCAGACCGGCGAAGGCGACCGCCAGGGACACCCCCTCCCACCGGGTGTCGCCACCCAGTCCGTACGTCACCGCGAAGCCGACCGCCCCGGCGGCGCTCAACAGGAACGCGGCGACGATCCGGCGGCTCGCGGCCCGCTCGGTCGCCGACGGGGTCGGGCGCCTCACTCCGCTGCCCTCCGGCCCAGCCAGCGCACGCCGGCCAGCAGCAGTCCGAGCACCGCCAGCCAGGCGACCACGCCCTCGGCCAGCGGACCGAGCCGGCCGAGCGGGTTGCCGCCCCGGTCCAGTCGCTCGCTGCGCAGCCGCCGCACGTAGCTGGTCAGGTCGTCGACCTGCTGGTCGGTGAGCACCTGGCCGGGGAAGGCCGGCATCAGTCCGGGCCCGACCCGGACCGCCTCGGCGATCTGGGTGGCCGAGGCGTCGTACAGCGGCGGCGCGCTCCAGCCGTTGGTGAGCACGGCTCCCGAGCCGGTCGCCCCGTGGCAGGGCGCGCAGTTGCCGGCGAAGAGTTCCCGGCCGGAGACCACATTGCCGGGCGCGACCCGGGGGATCTGCGGGCCGCCGCCACCGAAGGTGGCCACGTGGCCGACCAGCGCGGAGATGTCATCCGCGGAGAAGACGGGTTCGCGGCGCCGGGCCTGGGGCACCTCCTGCGACACGGGCATCCGCCCGGTGGAGAGCTGGAAGTCCACCGCGGCGGGCCCGACCCCGATCAGGGACGGCCCCCGCTGCGACCCCCGCCCCTGCGGGCCGTGGCAGCTGGCGCACTGCTCCAGGTAGAGCTGGGTGCCGCGGTCGGCGGCGGGGGTGCTGGCGGCCGGGGTCGGGGTGGGGTCGGGCGCGGGCGCGAGCGCCACCGGCCCCACGGCGAGCGCCAGCACGAACCCGACCACCAGGGCCCGGCGCGGGTGCGGGGCGGGCAGGGTCACCGCTCGTCGTCGCCGCATCCGTCAGTCCAGCGTGTAGAGGTACGCGGCGATGTCCTGCGCGTCGATCGCGCTGACGCCCAGGTTCGGCATGGCGGTGCCCGGCTCGACGGCCTGCGGGTCGGTGATCCACCGTTGCAGGTTGTCCGCGTTGTTGGGCAGCTCACCGGCGATGTAGGACCGAGACCCGAAGCGGGTCAACGGCGGGCCGACCAGCCCACCGGCCCGGTCCACGCCGGGAATCGTGTGGCACGAGCCGCAGCCGTACTGGGCGATCAGCTTCGCACCCCGGTCGGGCCGTCCGGCGTGGGTCTCGGGCGGTGGCGGCGGCGACGTCGACGCGCAGCCGGTCATCGCGACGACCGGCAGCGCCGCCAGCACGGCTCCGAGCATCCAGAGACGACAGCTCATCGCACCACCCCTTCCGGTGCGCCGCCGGTCGGCGACGGCGTGGGAGGCCGGCCCGGCCAGGCAGGGACCGGGCGGTCGGGCCGCTCCCGGTCCAGCCGCAGCAGCCAGCTCAGGAAGACCGCCAACGCCACCACCAGCACCATCAGATCCATCGGCGCCCACATCAGCAGTCCGGCGAGCTGCTGGTCGGCGAGCGGGTCGGGGCCGAGCACGCGGGCGGGGTAGACCGGTTCGGGGGCGAAGGTGAGGACCGCGCCGAGGGCGGAGGCGGGCAGCATGGTGCCGACCAGCAGCAGCAGCGACACCGGCGCGGGCGTCCGGTGGCGAGCCGAACCGAGTACCGGCGCCCACAGCAGCCAGGCCGCGGCCACCAGGCTCAGATGCTCGGCGGCGTGCAGGACCGGGCGGTCCACCGCGGCGACGTACGGGCCCGGCAGGTGCCACAGCCACAGGACGACGGTCTGCACCGCTCCGGCCAGCAGGGCGTACCGGGCCGGCCGGCGCAGCCGACGCACCGGCGCCGCGGCCCGCCAGCGGGCCAGCAGCCGGCGCGGCGGCAGGGGCGCGGCCAGGGTCAGCGGCAGTCCCGCCGCGCCGGCCGCGAGCAGTGGGCCGGCCACCAGCACGAGCAGCATGTGCTGGGCCATGTGCCCGGCGAAGGAGGACTCCGCCAGGCGGTGCACCGGACCCTGGTCGGCCGCCAGCACCACGAGCAGCCCGCCGCCGAACGCGGCCACCCGCCAGCCTGGCACGACCCGGCCCCGGCCCCGACGCGCCCACAGCTCCTGCACGCCCCGGCCGTAGCCGGCCGCGAGCAGGCAGACCACGGCGACCGCCAGCATCGTCAGCAGCCCTTCGGCCACGTCGCTCTGGCCGGGCCCGTGGGCCCGGAACACGCTCAGCCCTGACATGGCGGAAACACCAGCACGGCGACCCCGCCGAGCACGATGATCGTCAGGAACAGCAGGTTCGCCCAGACACCCACCACGGCGAGCATCCGGGAACGGTCGACCGCCCGGTCTTCGGCGCCCGCCGACTGCGCCTGGGCGGTCCGCCGCCACACCAGCGTGGCCACCAGGAGCGATCCGACGGTGACCAGGGCCGGGAGCACCACCGCGAGCCACAGCGCCTGCCCCAGCGGTACGGCGGCGACGCGCTCGTGGCCCGCAGCGCAGGCCAGTTCGTCCAGCGGCCAGACGACGAGCAGATGCGCGGCCCAGGCGACCGCCCCGCCGAGCACGCCGTACCACAGCAGCAGCCCGCCGGTCAGGCGGGCGCGTGGGCCGGGTCGCGTGGTCATCACAGCCGCGGGGAGAGGTAGATGGTGAACAGGATGGCGACCCACACCGTGTCGACGAAGTGCCAGTAGATCGCGGCGTTGCGGACCCGTTCGTGGCGGTGGGCCCCGAAGCTGCCGCCGCGCAGGGAGGCGGCGAGCAACCACCCGATCATCGTCAACCCGACCAGCACGTGCAGGCCGTGGAAGCCGGTGATCAGATAGAACAGCGAGCCGTAGACGTCGGTGGTCATGGTGTAGTGCCGCAGGTCCTCGGCGTACTCGATGGCCAGCAGGGCCAGGAACGCCAGCCCGAGCACCATGGTCGCGGCGAGCCCGGCCCGCAGCCGCCAGCGCTGGCCCCGTCGGATGCCGTGTTCGGCCCAGACCACCGGCAGGCTGCTGGGCACCAGCACCGCGGTCATCACCAGCGGGATGAGCAGCTTCGGCTTGTCGATGCCGTCCGGCGGCCAGGTGGGGCCGTGCTGGAAGCGGAGGTAGTAGTAGCTGCCGAGCAGGCAGGCGAAGAGGGTGGCCTCGGTGGCCACGAACAGCACCATGCCCCACCAGCCGGTGGGCCGGCCGACCGGCTCTTCCGTGGTCAGCGCCGCGACGCCAGTGGCCGCGGCCACGACCCCACCCCGGTCCGTCATGACGCCACCCCGAGTTCCTGGTCGGGGCGGCGCGGCGGCCAGAGCCAGGCCGCGATCGTCGCCGCCACCACCAGCACCGCGACGGCCGCGATCGGGTACGCGGCGAGCAGCATGGCGGTGAAGAAGACCAGCAGCGCCCCGGCGAGCACGAGCGGCTTGAACGAGGGCTCCGGCATCCCCACCGCCCGCTCGGGGCGCGCGTCCAGCTCGCTGGTGAACAGGGTGCGCCGGCCTTCGCTGAGGATGCGGTCCGCGGTCGCTCCCGTGGTGGTCGACTCGGCGGTCCGCTCGTCCCAGGTGGGGTGCAGGCTGTGCACCCGCGGGATGACCGGGAAGTTGTAGGGCTCGGGCGGCGACGCCGTCGCCCATTCCAGACTGTCGCCCTCCCACGGGTCCGCCGGTGCCGGCCGGCCCCGCCGCACCGTGTGCAGCACGCCGATGAGCACCAGCAGCAGCCCGACCGCCAGCAGGTACGACCCGATGGTGCTGACCAGGTTCCAGCCGTCCCAACCCGGGTCGCTGCGGTACGTGTAGACCCGCCGGGGCAGACCGAACAGACCGGTGAGGTGCATGGGGAAGAACGTGACGTGCATGCCGGTGAAGACCAGCCAGAACGCCCATCGCCCGAGCCGCTCGTGGTACAGCCGGCCGGTGATCTTCGGTAGCCAGTAGTAGATGCCGGCGAGCATCGGGAAGACCGCCCCACCGATCAGCACGTAGTGGAAGTGCGCCACCACGAAGTACGAGTCGGTGACCTGCTGGTCGAACGCGGTCAGCGCGAACATCGCGCCGGTGAAGCCGCCGAGCACGAAGGTCACGATGAACCCGATGACGAAGAGCAGCGGCACCCGCAACACCAGCCGGCCGAGCAGCATGGTGGCCAGCCAGGCGAAGATCTGGATCCCGGACGGGATCGTGATGACCGTGCTGGCCGCGCTGAAGAAGCTGTACGACAGTTGCGGCAGCCCGGTGGCGAACATGTGGTGCACCCAGACCCCGAACGAGATGATGGAGATCGCGACGATCGCCAGCACGATCAACGGGTATCCGACGACACCGCGGCGGGTGAACGCGGGGAGCACGGCGGAGACGATCCCCAGCCCGGGCATCACGATGATGTACACGTCGGGGTGCCCGAAGATCCAGAACAGGTGCTGCCAGAGCAGCACGTTCCCCCCGCCTGACGGGTCGAAGAAGTGGGTGCCGAACCGGCGGTCGAGGAAGAGCATCGCGTTGTCCGCGTTCAGCGCCGGCAACGCGAAGATCACCATGAACGCGGTGGCCACGATCGCCCAGACGAACAACGGCACCCGGTTGAGCGACATCCCCGGCGCCCGCAGCTTCAGCGCGGTGACGATGAAGTTGATCGCGCCCGAGGTGGTGGAGATGCCGAGGAAGAGCAGGCCCAGCGCGTAGACGTCCATGTGCAGGCCGGGGTTGTGCTGCACCTGGTTGAGCGGCGCGTACGCGAACCAGCCGTTGTTCGGCGCCGCCCCGAACGGCAGGCTCGCCCACATGAACAGGCCGGCGAAGAGGAACACCCAGTAGCCGAAGGCGTTCAGCCTCGGGAACGCCATGTCCCGGGAGCCGATCATCAAGGGGACGAGGAAGTTGCCGAAGCCGAACAGCATCGGCGTGGCGAACAGGAAGATCATCGCCGTGCCGTGCATGGTGAAGAGCTGGTTGTACTCCTGCGGCGAGACGACGCCCGACTCCGGCCGGGCGAGCTGGGTACGCATCAGCAGCGCACTCAGCCCGGCGAGGACGAAGAAGAACGCGGCGGTGACCAGGTAGCGTCGGCCGATCTTCTTGTGGTCCACGGTGGTGAACCAGGCGCGCAGCGAGCGGGGCTCATCCCAGTGGTCGGCCAGCCGGGCCAGGTCGTCGCGGCCGATGCCGGTCGCTGGGCTGGTGGTCGTGGACATGGCGGCCCCTACTCCAGCGACCGTAGGTAGGCGATCAGGTCGGGCAGGCGGGCGGCGTCGACGGGCTGCGGGGGCATGGCGTTGCCGGGCTTGACGGTCTGGGAGTTGGCGATCCAGCCGCCGAGGTGTCCGGCGTCGTTGGGCACCGCGCCGGCGCCGATGCTCCACCGCGATCCCACGTTGGACAGGTCCGGCCCCACCCGCCCCTGCGCGCCGGTGCCCCGCACCGTATGGCAGGCGGCGCAGGTGCCCTGCACGAAGGTCTGCCGACCACGCCGTTCGGCCTCGGTCCCCGGCGCCCGGGCCGGGGCGTCCAGCCGGGCCAGCCAGGCGTCGAAGTCGGCGCGGGGCTCCGCCACCACCAGGAATGCCATGTGGGCGTGCTGGGTCCCGCAGTACTCGGCGCACTGGCCGCGGTAGCTGCCGTTCCGCCGCGCCTCCAGCCAGGTCTCGCGGGTCTGGCCGGCGATCAGGTCCGTCTTCGGCATCAGTTGCGGCACCCAGAAGCTGTGCAGCACGTCGTCGGTCCGCAGGCGTATCCTGACCCGCTCCCCCACCGGGATGTGAATCTCGTTGGCGGTGGCGCCGGAGGCGCCCGCGTACCGGACCTCCCACCACCACTTGTGGCCGGTGACCTCCACGGTCAGTGCGTCCCGGCCCGGGCCGGCGCCGAGCGCGGCGAGGTCCCGCAGGCCGACCCCGTACACGGCCACGAGGATGATGAACGGCAGCCCGGCCCCGGCGATCGTGACGAAGCGCAGCGGCTGGCCGTGGCGCACCCGGGCGGCGCCCCGCCGGAACACCAGCGCCCAGGCGAGCAGCGCCATGATCTCGGCGAACACCGCCACGGAGATCCAGAACAACAGCCACCAGAGGCCGTTGACCCGGGCCGCCCCGGTCCCTGCCGGATTCAAGGCCGACGGACTTCCGCCGGAGCAGCCGGCGAGGAGCAACAGGCCGTACAGCAGCGGCAGCACCGGCCGGGATCGGCGCTGCCGTCGGGCCGGGCCCGCGGTGGTCTGCCCTGTCATCTTCACCGGGAAGGACGTTAATCCCGCTCGACCGCCGTCATACCTTTTATCCCCGAACGAGGCGGTATGGGATCGGAATCGCCTTATGGTGGGCTCCAGTCCCCACCTTCGGTCAAGCGCCCCAGGGACGCGGACAGGGAGATCATGCAAGCCTCCACGGTGGACCTCGTCGCGGGCACCGCCAGAGCAGCCGCCGCGCGTCGGACGATGGCGTGGGCCGCCGGTGGGCTCGCCGCGGCGGCCGCCGTGGCCGGCACCTGGCTCGCGCCCCCAGACGAGTTGCAGGGCGATGCGCAGCGGATGATGTACCTGCACGTCCCCGCCGCCTGGGTGGCGTACGCCGCGTTCGCGGTCGTGCTCGCGACCAGCGGGGCGTACCTGATCGGCGGCGACCTGCGCTGGGACCGGTTCGCCCGGGCGGCGGCGGAACTCGGGGTGGTGCTCACCGCCGCCGCCATCGCCACCGGCTCGGTCTGGGGGCACCTGGTCTGGGGCACCTGGTGGGCCTGGGACCCCCGGCTGGTCAGCACCGCCCTGCTGCTGCTCACCTACGCCGGCTACCTCGCCCTGCGCCGGACGCTGGCCGAGCGGACCGGGGCGTGCGACGGCGCCGACCACCGGGTGGCGAAGCCGGCCGCGGTCGTCGGCGTGGCCGGCTTCTTCCTCGTACCCGTGGTGCACTTCTCCGTGGTCTGGTGGCGCTCGCTGCACCAGCAGGCGACGATGCTGGCCCCGCACCGCCCCCCGATCGACCCGCGGATGGCCACCGCGCTGCTCCTCGCCGTGGCCGCCGCGACCCTCGCCGCGTGCAGCCTGCTACTGCACCGGGTGGTCCGCCTGGAGCGCCGCCTGACCCCGGAGCCCTCCCCCACCGTCGAGCGCACGCCGGTGGGAGTCGGATGATGCGTCGCCGGGCGGGCCGGGCCGCCCTCCTCGCGGTGCTGCTCGCCGCCGGCGGCCTGCTGGTCACCAGCGCGCTCCGCGACACCGTCACCTACTACCGGACGCCGGGCGAGTTGCTCGACGATCCATCCGTCGCGCGGCACCGGGTTCGCCTCGGCGGCGACGTGGTGCCCGGATCGCTGCACCACGACGGCGACCTGGTCGTGTTCCGCCTCGCCGAGGGGGGCCACGAGATCACCGTCGAGCAGCGTGGCGCACCTCCGGAAACGTTCCGCGAGGGTACGGGGGCGGTCGTCGAGGGCACGCTGTCCCCCGATGGCGTGTTCCGCTCGGACCAGGTGGTGGTCCGGCACGGCAACGAGTACCGCCCGTCGTCCTCTCCCCTGGCGCCGGTCGATGCTCGGTGACCTCGGCACCGCCAGCCTCGCCGTCGGGCTGGCCTGCGCGACCCTGACCGCCCTGCTCTGGCTGCGGGTGGCGCTGTTCGGCGCAGCCATCCGCACCGCCCGGCTCGGCACCGCTGCCACCCTGGCCGCTGCCGCCGTGGCCTGCGCCCTGCTGGAGACGGCGCTGCTCCGGCACGACTTCGGCGTCCGGTTCGTGGCCGAGAACGGCGGCCGGCATGTCCCGCTCTACTACACGCTGACCAGCCTGTGGTCGGCCCTGGACGGTTCGCTGCTGCTGTGGCTGCTGGTCCTCGGCGGCTTCGCGGCGCTGCTGGCGCGGCGCGCGTACCTGCCGCGGCTGCACGCGTACGCGATGGTGGTCGTCAGCGTGGTCATGCTGTTCTTCTTCGCGCTGTCCACCTTCGCCGCGAACCCGTTCCGTCCGGTGAGTCCGGTGCCGGCCGACGGCCCCGGGCCGAACCCGCTGTTGCAACAGCACCCGGCAATGGGTGTGCACCCGCCGCTGCTCTACGCCGGCTACCTCGGTCTGGTAATACCATTCGCCTTCGCGTTGGCGGCGCCGCTGGCCGGGCGGGACGGGTCGGGCTGGGTGCGGCTGGCCCGCCCGTGGGCACTCGTGTCGTGGGCCGCGCTCACCGGCGGCATCGGCCTGGGTGCCTGGTGGTCGTACGCGGTGCTGGGCTGGGGCGGCTACTGGGCGTGGGACCCGGTGGAGAACGCCTCCCTGCTGCCCTGGCTGACCGCCACCGCGTTCCTGCACACCACCCTGGTACGCGGCCGGGCCGCCTGGCACGGCGCGCTCGCCTGCGCGAGCTTCCTGCTGGTGCTGCTCGGCACCTTCCTCACCCGGTCCGGCGCGGTGGCCAGCATGCACGCGTTCACCGACTCGCCGCTGGGCCCGATGCTGCTCGGCTTCGTGCTGCTGGCGGTGGTGGTGTCGACCGTCCTGACCGGCCGTCGGGCCCCCGAGCCGCCCCGTCCCCGGCGCTCGCGAGCGCTGTCCCGTCCCACCCTCGTGCTGGTCCATGGCGTACTTCTGGTGACCATCGCCGCGGTGGTGCTGATCGGTACGATCCTGCCGCTGCTCTCCGCGCCGCTCTCCGGCACGCGCAGCTCGGTGGGACCCGCCTACTACCAGCGGACGGCCGTGCCCCTGGCGGTCATCGTGCTGGTGGTGATGGGCGTGACGCCCGCGCTGCGGGTCCGCGACCGGGCGGCGGCGCTGCGGCGGCTCGCCGTGCCGGCCGGTGCCGGCCTGGGCACCGTGGCCGTGGTCGGCCTGCTCAGCCGGCCCGGCCCGGCCGCGCTCACCGCGTTCGGCGCGGCGGGGTTCGTCCTCACCGGCCTGGCCGGGGACCTGGCTCGCCGGCTGCGGCGGTCCGGTCCGCACCGGCAACCCGGCCGGCTGGCCGGGCTGGTCGCGCACGCCGGGCTCGCCCTGGTCGCGGTGGGCGTCGCCGGCTCGTCCGCCTACGGCCGGGATGCCGAACGGACGCTGCGGGTCGGCGAGACCCTGCGGGTGGGCGACGTCGCGGTCCGCCTGCTCGGCGTGGATCGGACCGGCGGCAGCGGAACCATGGCGGTACGGGCCCCGCTGGCGCTCACCGCGTCGGGCCGGGACGCGCGGACGATCGCGCCGGCGCTGCGCTACCACCCCGCCCGGGACACCGCCGTCACCGTGCCGGCGATCGGCACCGGCCTGCTGCGCGACACGTACGTGACGCTCATCGCCGTCAGTGCGGACAGCGGCAGCGCCACGGTTCGACTCGCGGTGAACCCGCTCGTCGGCCTGCTCTGGGCCGGCGGTGCGCTGACCGCCACCGGCGGGTTGCTCGCAGCCGCCGCAACCGCCCGTTCGCGACCGCGCTCCGACCGGCCGCGGCCCGTCCCGGCGGCCGTCGGTCCGGGAGCCGCGACGTGAGGCCCCCGACCCTGGGACGCTCCGGCTGGCTGCGCGCCGGACCGGCGACGGTCCTCGCGATCACCGTGGCCGTCGGCGCTCTGATCACCTTCGGCCTGCGCCCCCCCGCCACACCGACCCCCGACGCTCCGACGGTGCGCGGCACACCCGCGCCGGCATTGTCCGGCGCCACCCTGGACGGTGGCCGCTTCGTGCTCGCCGAGGCCCGGGGCGAGGTGGTACTGGTCAACGTGTTCGCCTCCTGGTGCGGGCCGTGCCGGGACGAGCTGCCGCTGCTGGTGGACGTCGAGCGCAGCTGGTCCCCGCGCGGCCTCCGGCTGGTCGGGCTGAACATCCGCGACGGCACCGACGCGGTCCGGGCGCTGCTCGAAGAGACGGGCGCGACGGGGCTGACCGTGGTGCCGGATCCGGACGGCACCCGGGCGGTCGAGTGGGGCGTCCGGGGCGTGCCGGAGACCTTCGTGGTGGGCCGGGACGGCCGGCTCGTCGACCGGCGGCAGGGCGTGGTGACGCGGCAGTGGCTGGAGCAGCGGATCGCGCCGCTGCTGGCCGGATGAGGTGGCGGCGCGCCCTGGTGGCGCTCGTGCTCCTCACGTTGGCCGCCGCGGCCGGCGCGGGGCTGGCCCGGTCGACGGGCGACCACGGCCGGCAGGACCCGGTACGGGCGGTGACCGTCGGGCTGCGCTGCCCGGCGTGCCAGGGCGAGTCGGTGGCGGACTCCCGGTCACCGATCGCGGCGGCGATGCGGCAGGCGGTGGCGGACCAGCTCGCCCAGGGGCGGGACCGCGACGAGATCCGCCGGTGGTTCGTCCAGCGGTACGGCGCGGACGTGCTGACCGATCCGCCGGCCCGCGGGGTCCGGCTGCTGCTCTGGGGCGTACCCGTGCTGGCCCTGCTGTCCGGCGGGTACGCGGCACTGCGGACGCTGCGGCCCGGCGCCGCCCGGGACCGTCCCGCCGCACCATGGACGCCGGACGCCCGGGGCGCACGGCGGGCGTGGCGGGTGGCGTCCGTGGGCGTGGTGGCGCTCGTGGCGTCCGTCGCGGTCGTCGCCGACCGGCTCGACCCGCCGGCTCGCCCGGCACCCGCCGACCCGGTCGCGGTCGCCCTCCAACTCGCCCACGACCTGGAGGCGCAGGGCCGGTACGACGCCGCGGCGCAGATGTACCAGGAGGCGTTGCGGGATCGGCCCGACGACGCCGTCCGGCTGCGACTCGCGTTCGCGCTGCTCCGGGCCGGCGACAGCGCCGGTGCGCAACGAACCGTCCGGGACGTCCTGGCTCGCGAGCCGGATTCCCCCGACGGCCTGCTGGTGCTGGGGCTGGCACAGCGGAACAGCCGGTCCGTCGAGGCGGAAAACACGCTACGGCGTTTCCTGGCCGTCGCACCGACACACCCGGCCGCTGCGGAGATCAGGCGGCTGCTGGCGCCGGGCGCACCTACCGGACGCTGACGGTGATCTTGTCGGCACCGTACCGGCCTGGGGCGGCCGGCGCGGGGCAGCCGGCCGCCCGGGTCCGTGGGCGGGGATGGGCGCGCGGCGTCAGCCGACGTCGACCCAGTCGAGGGTGCGCTGGACCGCCTTCTTCCACCAGGCGTAGCCGTTCTCGCGCTGCTCCGGCGACCAGGCCGGGTGCCAGCGCCGGCTCTCGTTCCAGTTCTCGCGCAGCTCGTCGGTGGTCTTCCAGAACTTGACGGCGAGGCCGGCGGCGTAGGCCGCGCCGAGCGCGGTGGTCTCCGCGACGACCGGCCGGCTGACCGGTACGCCGAGGATGTCCGCCTGCAGCTGCATGCACAGGTCGTTGACGGTGACGCCGCCGTCGACCTTCAGGCACTCCAGGTGCACCCCGGAGTCCTGCGCCATGGCCTCGGCCACGTCCCGGCTCTGATAGCAGATGGACTCGAGGGTGGCCCGGGCGATGTGGGCGTCGGTGTTGAACCGGGACAGCCCGACGATCGCGCCTCGAGCGTCGGAACGCCAGTACGGGGCGAACAGGCCGGAGAACGCGGGCACGAAGTAGACCCCGCCGCTGTCCTCCACCTGGCCGGCCAGGATCTCGCTCTGCGCGGCGCCGCTGATGATCTTGAGCTGGTCACGCAGCCACTGCACCGCCGACCCGGTCACCGCGATCGAGCCCTCCAACGCGTACACCGGTGCCTCGTCGCCGAACTGGTAGCAGACGGTGGTGAGCAGCCCGGCCTTGGACCGCACGATGTCCGTGCCGGTGTTGAGCAGCATGAAGTTGCCGGTGCCGTAGGTGTTCTTCGCCTCGCCCGGCGCGAAGCAGACCTGCCCGACCGTGGCGGCCTGCTGGTCGCCCAGGTCGCCGGTGATCGGGACCGGGCTGCTGAACGGGCCGTGCGGCACGGTGCTGCCGTACGAGCGCGGGTCGGAGGACGGCCGGATCTGCGGCAGCATGGCGCGGGGGATGCCGAAGAACGAGAGCAGCTCGTCGTCCCAGGCGAGCGTCTCCAGGTTCATCAGCATCGTGCGGCTGGCGTTGGTCGGGTCGGTGACATGCACGCCGCCCTCGATGCCGCCGGTGAGGTTCCACAGCAGCCAGGTGTCGGTGTTGCCGAAGACGGCCTCGCCGCGCTCGGCCGCCTCGCGGACCCCGTCGACGTTGTCGAGGATCCACTGAATCTTCCCCCCGGAGAAGTAGGTCGCCGGCGGCAGGCCGGCCTTGCGCCGGATGACGTCGCCCTTGCCCTCGCGTTCCAGCGCGGAGGCGATCCGGTCGGTGCGGGTGTCCTGCCAGACGATGGCGTTGTAGTAGGGCCGGCCGGTCCGGCGGTTCCACACCACAGTGGTCTCGCGCTGATTGGTGATGCCGAGCGCGGCGAGGTCGGAGCCGGTCAGCCCCTGGGCGTTCATCGCGGTCTGGATGACGGTCAGGGTCCGTTCCCAGATCTCGAGCGGGTTGTGCTCCACCCAGCCGGCCTGCGGCAGGATCTGCTGGTGTTCGAGCTGGTGACGGCCGGCCTCGTTGCCGCCATGGTCGAAGATCATGAATCGGGTGCTGGTGGTGCCCTGGTCTACCGCGCCGACGAAGTCAGCCATGCGGGGTCTCCTTCCGGTTGGGATCATTGTGGGTCGGCGGGTCGGACGCGGGCGAGTGGCCTTCTTCGGTGACGGCGCTCCGGGCGGACGGCCAGATCGATCAAACCCGTTTGATGTAACCTCGCCTCGTGGGCTCGTCGAGTCAAGCCGCCCCAGCGTTCGTACGCCTGGCCGGACATCCCCTGCGCTGGCGGGTGCTGACCGAACTCGCCCACAGTGACCTGCGGGTCCGTGAGCTGGTCGCACTGGTCGGCCAGCCGCAGAGCCTGATCTCCTACCACCTGCGGCTGCTGCGCGACGGCGGCCTGGTCACCGCCAGTCGCAGCAGCTTCGACGGCCGCGACAGCTACTACCACCTGGACCTGGACCGTTGCGCCCAGGCGTTGGCCGGCGCCGGCGCCGCCCTGCACCCGGCCCTGAACCTGGGCGGAACCCCACCCGCCCCGCCGGTCCACCCCCGGCAGCCCCGCGGCACAGTGCTGTTCGTGTGCACCGGCAACAGCGCCCGCTCACCGATCGCCGAGGCCCTGCTGCGCCACCACACCGCCGGCCAGGTGGAGGCGATCAGTGCCGGAACCCACCCCAAACCGCATCTGCATCCCAACGCCGTGCGGGTGCTGCGTCACCACTTCGGCATCGACATCGCCGCTCAGCGCCCCAGGCACCTGGATTCGCTCACCGGCCGCCGGTTCGACTACGTGATCAGCCTGTGCGACAAGGCCCGTGAGGCCCGTCCCGAGTTCGGCGACCAGGCCCGCCGCCTGCACTGGAGCATTGCCGACCCCGCCGCGGACGGCACCACCGACCAGGCCACCTACCCCGCCTTCACGCGCACCACCACGGACATCGGTACCCGGGTCCGGCATCTGCTGCCCGTGCTCGCCACCGCCCATCAGTAGCCGACTCAAGGAGGTCTCAGCCATGGCCACCACCGACCGGTACGCCAGCGTCCGCTACGTCGTCGACGACGTTCCGGCGGCCGTCGACTTCTACACCACCCATCTCGGCTTCCGCCTCAACAGCAGCGCGGGGTCCGCCTTCGCCGATGTGGTCCGCGGCCCGCTGCGGCTGCTGCTGTCCGGACCCGCCAGCTCCGGCGCCCGCGCCACCCCCGACGACGCCACCACTCCCGGCCGCAACCGGATCCACCTGGTCGTCGACGACCTGGACGCCGAGATCGACCGACTCCGGGGCGCGGGCCTGTCATTCCGCGGCGATCCGGTCTCCGGGCCCGGCGGGCGCCAGGTCCTCCTCGCGGACCCCGCCGGCAACCTGATCGAGCTGTTCCAACCCGCCCACTCCTAGGTTTGATCATGGCGCAGGATGGGTCGGGGGTGACGGCGCCTCGCCTGCCTGACCCATCGGCGTGCCGGCTCAGCCCTGGATCTTGACGCAGCAGAAGCCAGGCCGCGGCGCGAGCTCCACACTCAGACCCGTGAGGTCAAGTCCGTCGATGACGCCGCCGATGAGGGCGAGGTTCATGCCGCAGACCAGGTCGAGGTGCTTGGCCGCCAACTTGTCGAACGGGCAGTTCGCAAGGCGGATCTCCCGGTCGGAGATGCGCGGTTCGTAGCCATGACGAGCCAGCACTCGCGCCGCGCGTACCACGTTGTCGGGGTGATCATCACCGGCGCCCGCCGCCGAAGCGGCACCTGGCGCGGCAACCCTGCTGTCGTCTGCAGCCGCTGCGGCGATCCGCCGGCCCTCCTCCGCCGCCGCGTCTCGCACCGCGTCCGCGATCGGTATCGCGTCGCGCGACGACCGGTCGATGGCCGTCGCCAGCACATCGCCGGCCAGGTCATAGCGACGTTCGGGCAGGGACACCGAGAGCTGCAGGGATGATCGCCGATACAGCTTCGACGGGCGACCCGCGCCGGGGCCGGTCCGCCCCGACAGTCGACGGAACTCCACGTCGAGCAGGCCCTCTTCCACCAGCCGGTCGAGGTGGAATTTCACCGAGTGCAACGGCAGGTCAACGGCGGCCGCCGCCTGCTCGCGGCTGACCGCGTCGGGCTGCGCCGCCACGTACAGGTAGAGCGCGCGACGGGCAGGCTCCAACAACGCACCGACCCCGGCGACCTGCTCGGCAAGCTCGTCCGACACGACCAGTCCCTTCTAAAAGAGAGATCTATTGACGCAATCTCGACCCGACTCTAAAGTCGAGACTACTCTCTTTTAGAGCCAGGAGGTCACCATGACCCACACCCGTTCCTCTGCATCATCGTCCGTGACGCCGGTCGTCGCGAACGCCCCGGCCCATCAGGCATTCCTCCTCCTCCGCACGGTCTTCACGGTCGCCCCGATCCTCTTCGGCCTGGACAAGTTCTTCGGGTTGCTCACCGACTGGGAGCAGTACCTCGCTCCCTGGATCAACGACCTCGTGCCCGGTGACGCGCACCAGGCGATGCTCGCGGTGGGAGTCGTGGAGATCCTGGCCGGCATCCTCGTCGCGATCAGACCCGCGATCGGCGGCTACGTGGTCGCCGCCTGGCTGCTGGGCATCATCGTCAACCTCGTCACGATGGGTGACTACTTCGACGTCGCGCTCCGTGACTTCGGTCTGCTCGTCGCCGCGCTGGCGCTGGCGAGGCTGGCCTCGTCCACCACCGTCCCCGTGCGGACCAACGAGGACGCCCGGTGACGTGACCAGCGCGGATCGTCGCCATCCCGCGGGCGGAACCCCCGGGATGGCGGCGACCTCCGCGCGGCTGATCCGCTCACCGGCGGACCTCACGCGCCACGCGCTGCCAATGCGTCCAGGTCCCGCTCGGCGTAGCGCCGGTGCTCCCACTCCTCGTTGAGGATGATCAACAGGCATTCGCGCACCGGGTAGCTGCGGGACTCCGGCCAGCCGCGAGCGTCGACCGGCCGGGTGTGGCCGTCCAGCGACTCGTGGGTCAAGCCCTCGATGACGCGCCGCACGGTGGACATCCGATCGCGGCGCAGCTCGAGTACCGCGTCGAGCGAGGGCCGGGCGTCACGGTCTCGCGGCACGCCCGACAGGTCAGGCATCTCGTCCCACGGCAGGTCCAGGGGATGCCACGGCGACGGGTCGCCGAGCATCGCCCGCCCGATCCAGGAGTCGGTGGCGAACGCCAGGTGCCGCAGCGTCTCGATGAACGACCACTCGCCATCGACCGACTCGTGCAACAGCTCGGGTCGCAGCCGGCCGGCCCGATCGACGGTCTCCTCCCAGAGCCGCTCGAGAATGTCCCACGCCGCACGGAAGCCAGCCGGGTCTGTCGGGCGCATCTTGACCCGGTCCGGATACCGCCGGTCCAGCTCGGCGTTGACCAGGGGCCCGATATCGACGCCATTGATCGTCAGGTTCTCGATCTCGCCGTGGATGTCAACGTCAACCAGCTCCACGCCGTGCATCACGACCCTACCCAGGTGGACACCACGAAACCGGGCGCCGGCGAGGTCGACCGCGCGGAACTGCGCACCCCTGAGGTCGACCCGCTCGAACCGGGAGCCGCGCAGATCGGCAGCAATAAATTCGGGCATGTCAGCACGCTAACCGCAGGCGCCGACAACCGCGCGCCCCAGTAAACCCGGCCGTCGTACGCCATCGGCTTTTTGAGGTATTCAAGAAAAAAGTGGTGCATACTGCGCACTGTGGCCACGACGTCGGACTTCGAGCGCATGCTGCGCGGGGCCGCGCTCCGGGTGACCCGTCCGCGGCTGGCGGTGCTGGCCGCGGTGCACGCGCATCCGCACGCCGACACCGTCTCGCTGTTCGGCGCGGTGCGTAGGGAGCTTCCCGAGGTGTCCCACCAGGCCGTGTACGACGTGCTGCGTGCACTGACCGTCGCGGGGCTGGTGCGGCGCATCGAGCCTGCCGGCTCGGTGGCCCGCTACGAGTCGCGGGTCAGGGACAACCACCACCACGTCGTGTGCCGGTCGTGCGGTGCCATTGCCGACGTCGACTGCGCCGTCGGCGAGACTCCCTGCCTGACCGCGTCCGGCAACCAGGGATTCTTGATCGACGAGGCTGAGGTCACCTACTGGGGCGTCTGCCCCGAGTGTCTCGCGGCACCAGTAACCAGTTGACGGAAACGAGCCATCAAGACAGGAGAAGGACCGACGTGTCTGAGCGCGGCAGCGAGAGTGAAAACCCGGTAATCCCATCCCCCACTCCGACCCCGCACCGGCCCAGGACCAACCAGGACTGGTGGCCGAATCAGCTGAACCTCCAGGTGCTCCACCAGCACTCGCCGCGAGCCAATCCAATGGGCGAGGACTACGACTACGCCGAGGAGCTCGCCACCCTCGACGTCGACGCGCTGAAGCGGGACATCTTCGAGGTGATGACGGCGTCGCAGGACTGGTGGCCGGCCGACTACGGCCACTACGGGCCGCTCTTCATCCGGATGAGCTGGCACGCCGCCGGCACGTACCGCATCGAGGACGGCCGTGGCGGTGCCGGCGATGGCGCGCAGCGCTTCGCGCCCCTCAACAGCTGGCCCGACAACGCGAACCTCGACAAGGCGCGCAGACTGCTCTGGCCGGTCAAGCAGAAGTACGGCCGGAAGATCTCGTGGGCCGACCTCCTGGTCTTCACCGGCAACTGTGCCCTGGAGTCGATGGGCTTCAAGACCTTCGGCTTCGGCTTCGGACGCGAAGACGTCTGGGAGCCCGAGGAGATCTTCTGGGGGCCCGAGGACACCTGGCTCGGAGACGAGCGCTACAGCGGCGACCGGGAGCTCGCAGGTCCGCTCGGCGCCGTGCAGATGGGTCTCATCTACGTGAACCCGGAGGGGCCCAACGGCACCCCGGATCCGCTGGCCGCCGCCCGGGACATCCGCGAGACCTTCCGCCGGATGGCGATGAACGACGAGGAGACCGTCGCGCTCATCGCCGGCGGCCACACGTTCGGCAAGACCCATGGTGCCGCCTCCGCCGAGTACGTCGGTCCCGAGCCCGAGGGTGCTCCCCTCGAGAGCCAGGGCCTTGGCTGGAAGAACACCTTCGGCAGCGGCAAGGGCAAGGACACCATCACCAGCGGGCTCGAGGGTGCGTGGACCCCCACCCCGATCACCTGGGACAACAGCTTCTTCGAGACCCTCTTCGGTTACGAGTGGGAGCTGACCGGGAGCCCGGCCGGCGCCAAGCAGTGGAAGCCGAAGGACGGCGCCGGGGCGGACGCCGTGCCCGATGCGCACGACCCGTCGGTCAGGCACGCCCCGATGATGGCGACGACCGACGTCGCACTGCGGGTGGACCCGATCTACGAGCCGATCTCGCGGCGTTTCCTGGAGAACCCGGACCAGCTCGCGGAGGCGTTCGCCAAGGCGTGGTACAAGCTGCTGCACCGCGACATGGGTCCCGTCACGCGCTACCGCGGCCCGTGGGTTCCCGAGCCGCAGCTTTGGCAGGATCCCGTCCCGGCGGTCGACCACGAACTCATCGGGGACCGGGACATCGCTGCTCTCAAGGGCAGGATCCTGGAATCGGGACTGTCCATCTCCCAACTGGTCCGCGTCGCGTGGGCGTCGGCCGCGAGCTTCCGCGGCACCGACATGCGTGGCGGGGCCAACGGGGCGCGGATCCGCCTTGAGCCGCAGCGGAACTGGGCGGCCAACGACCCGGCCGAACTGGCCGTGGTGCTGCCGGCCCTGGAGCAGATCCAGCAGGACTTCACCAACTCACAGTCCGGCGGGAAGAAGGTCTCGCTCGCTGACCTGATCGTCCTCGGCGGATGCGCGGCCGTCGAGCACGCGGCGAAGAATGCCGGCCACGACATCACGGTGCCGTTCCTGCCGGGCCGTACGGACGCCGCGCAGGAGCAGACCGACGTGGAGTCGTTCACGGTGCTCGAGCCGAAGGCGGACGGGTTCCGCAACTACCTGCGGGCCGGGGCGAAGCTCCCGGCGGAGGTCCGGTTGTTGGACCGGGCCAACCTGTTGACGCTGACCGCTCCCGAGATGACGGTCCTGCTCGGCGGCATGCGGGCGCTGAACGCCAACGTGGGGCAAGTACGACACGGCGTCTTCACCGATCGGCCCGAGACGTTGACGAACGACTTCTTCGTGAACCTGCTCGACGTCGGCACGGAGTGGAAGGTGTCCACCTCGACCGAGAACGTGTTCGAGGGTCGGGATCACGCCACCGGTGAGGTCAAGTGGACCGCCACCGCCGTCGACCTCGTCTTCGGTTCGAACTCCCAGCTCCGCGCCATCGCGGAGGTCTACGCCGGTCGCGACGCGCAGGCGAAGTTCGTGCAGGACTTCGTCGCGGCGTGGGTCAAGGTCATGAACCTGGACCGGTACGACCGCGCCTGATGCGGCGGGGCCCCGGTCACCGAGGACGTGACCGGGGCCCGCCGCGGCGTCAACCGCTGCGGGGATCAGCCACCGTCGGCGCCACTGACCGTCTTCAGGAGCTCGGCACGCGCGGCCTCCAGGGCCACGAACAGCGCCCCGGTGAGGGAGGCCGCCTCACCGAGGGCGCTGGTCTCGATCCGTGGCGGAAACGGCACGTACGCGTTGACGGTCTCCCGAACGGTCGGCAGCAGCAACGGGTTGCGGCCCACGCCCCCGCCGAGGACAACGAGTTCGGGGTCGAAGACGGCAGACGCGCTGGCGATGGTGAGGCCGAGTTGACGGGCTTCCGCCTCCACCAGATCTCGTGCTGCCGGCATGCCCGTAGCAGCCTGGGCGAACAGTTCCTCCACGGAAGTCGGTCGCCTGCCCGGCCACGACGGGCGGGCGTCGAGCGCCGCGAGAACGCCGTACGCGCCGGCCTCGTCGGCCAACTGCTCCCGGCCGCGCCCACGCCGTTGTTCCGGCGGCACCGAGCCGGGCAGCGGCAGGTAGGCCACCTCGCCGGCCGCGCCGTGTGCCCCGCGGACGAGTTCGCCGTTGTGCACCAGCCCCATGCCGATGCCGGCGCCGACGGCCAGGAACGCGAACGTCGTGACGTCGCGTGCGTGTCCCCGCCAGCGCTCGCCGAGCGCCGCGAGGTTGACGTTGTTCTCCAGCACGATAGGCGCGTCAACGCGAGCCTGGAGGGGCGTGAGCAGGTCGAACAGGCCCTCCTCGCCGAGGTTCCGGGCAACCGACATGGTGCGGCCGTCGGCGTGGACGACCCCGGGCGCCGACACGCCGACCCGCCGAAGCGGCCCGAACTCCTCCCCCACCGCCCTGGTCGCGGCGGTGATCATTCGGCCGACCTGCGCGGCCACCCGGCTCGCGCCGGTCGCCTTCGTGGCCTGCCGCTGTTCGTAGCAGAGAGCGCCGCTCATGTCGGCCGCCGCGACTCGAAGATTGTCGCCGCCGACGTCGACCGCCATCACGTAGCCGGCCGTCGGGGACAGCCGGTAGTAGGTGGGCACCCGGCCAGGTCTGCCCCGTCGCACGCCGGCGTCGACGATCAGGCCACTGTCGACGAGCCGGCGTACGACCTCCGAGATGGTCGGTCGCGACAGGCTGGTGCGGCGGGCGAGTTCCGGCCGGGTCATGGGCACGCTGTCGAGCAGTGCGGCCAGCACCGCCCGACCGGACGGATCGACGGAGACCAAGGCGTATCCACTCCTTCGCCTGCGGGTCCGAAAGGCTGCGACGACGGTCTTGACCGGTGATCGCGAACCGAGTACAAGTTTTTGTTAAGCAGCCTACCTAATGCCCAGGGGGGCGATCATGTCAGAGCACATGAGTGAGCTGTCCAGGCGAAGACTTCTCCAACTGTCGGCTGTCACCGGCGCGGGCCTGCTTCTCGCGGCCTGCGACGTCGGCGGCGGCAGCGATACCGGCGCGGGCGCCGGCAGCGGCGCGGCAGGCACCGGCGAAGGGCACATCACCGCCCTGTTCATGAAACAGGCCGGCTACTCCGAGGACGACATCCGCGCGATGACCGCGGAGTTCCAGAAAAAGTATCCGAAGATCACCGTCGAGCCGTCCTTCGTCGCCTACGAGGCGCTGCACGACAAGATCGTCGCGGCGGCCCCGGCCAGCACCTTCGACGTGGTGCTCATCGACGTGATCTGGCCGGCCGAGTTCGGCAGCAAGCGCATCGTGACCGATGTGACCGACCAGTTCCCGGCGCAGTGGAAGAGCGACATGCTCGGTGGGGCGCTGGCGACCGCCGCCTACCGCAACCGTTACTACGGCGTTCCGTGGATCCTCGACACGAAGTACCTCTTCTACAACACCGACATGCTGACCAAGGCGGGCATCGACCCGGCGAGCCTGTCCACCTGGGACGGCGTCCTCACCGCCGCCCAGGCACTCAGGGCCAAGAAGGTCGTCGACCATCCCCTGATCTGGAGCTGGAAGCAGGCCGAGGCGCTGGTCTGCGACTACACGCAGCTCGTGGGCGCGTTCGGCGGCAAGTTCCTCTCGGACGACGGCCGGTCCATCGCCTTCAACACCGGTGGTGGCCTGCAGGCGCTGGAGTTCATGAAGCGGAGCCTCGACAGCAAGATCACCAACCCCAACTCGGTCGAATCGCTGGAGGAGGACGTTCGCAAGATCTTCTCCGACGGCCAGGCGGCCATGGCGCTCAACTGGACCTACATGTTCAACGCCGCCAACGACCCCCAACAGTCGAAGATCGCCGGCAAGGTCGGTGTGGCGGCGACCCCGTCCGGGACCGCCGGCGCCCCGGGCGTCAACGGCTCGATGGCCCTGTCGGTCAGCTCGGGAAGCAAGAACCAGAAGGCCGCCTGGACCTACATCAGCTATATCACCAGCGCCGAGGTGCAGAACAAGTACGCCAAGAGCTCGCTGCCGTGCTGGACGAAGTCGTACGACGATCCCGCGGTGACGTCCACCCTGCCGAAGGTGGTGCCGGTGGCGAAGAAGCAGCTCGCCGACCTCATCGCCCGCCCGCAGGTGCCCCGCTACAACGAGATCAGCCAGATCCTGCAGGCCGAGCTGCAGAACGCCCTGCTCAACAAGAAGCCGCCGAAGAAGGCCCTTGACGACGCCGCCGAACAGGCGCGTAACTTGCTCTCATGACGGCGGCGCCACCGGCGCGTGCGGCGCCCGCGCCACCGGCCGGCCGGCGAGTCCAGCCGGCGCGCCGGTGGCCGCTGGCGCGGCGCGCCGGCGGCGGCCAGCTGCGGCTGGCGTTGCTCCTGCTCCTGCCCGCGGCGCTCGTGGTCTTCGGCGTGGTGCTGTACCCGGCCGGACGCGCCCTGGTCATCTCCTTCTACGACGTCAACAGCCCCTTCCCCGGCCGCTACCCGTTCGTCGGCCTGCGCAATTACACCGAGATCCTCGCCGACCGTCGGCTGTGGGCGGCCGCCGGTCACACCGCCTACTTCACCCTCGTCTCCACCGCGCTCGAACTCGTTCTCGGTCTGGGGCTGGCGCAGCTGCTCGCCGCGCCGATGCGGCTGCGGTGGCTGTTCCGCGCGATCGTGATCCTGCCGTGGGCGCTGCCGACGATCGTCAACGGCGCGATGTGGCGCTGGATCCTCAACGCCCAGTACGGGGTCGCCAACGCGCTGCTCACCGACCTGCACCTGCAGGGTGACTACCGGTCCTGGCTCGGCAACGACCCGTTCCTCGCGCTGAACATGGTCATCGTGGCCGACGTCTGGAAGAACACCTCCCTCGTCGCGTTCTTCCTGCTAGCCGGGCTGCAGACCATCCCGAAGGGGCTGTACGAGGCGGCCCGGGTGGACGGGGCGGGCCCGATCCGCTCCTTCTTCCGCATCACCGTGCCCCTGCTGGTGCCCAATATCGCGTTGGTGCTCGTGCTGCGCACCATCGAGGCGTTCAAGGTCTTCGACATCGTCTACGTGATGACCGGCGGTGGTCCCGCCAGCGGCACCCAGACCGTCACCTTCTTCACCTATCTCCAGGCGTTCTCCGCGCAGCGGTTCAGCTCGGGGGCGTCGTTGGCCTATCTGACCGTCGTCGCCATCCTCCTGCTGGCCCTGATCTACCTCCGGTTGCTGCGGCAGAGCGAGCTGAGGTCGCCGTGAGGGCGAGCCGGCGGTATCGGATCTTCATCCACGTGGCCGCCCTCGCCACGTCCGTGGTGATCCTCGCGCCCTTCGCGTGGCTGCTCTACTCGTCGTTCGTGGATCAGACCGACCTCGTCTCGCGGCCGATGCGCTGGCTGCCCGAGCAGGTGACGCTCGACCGGTACCGCGAGATCTTCGCCGGCGGCGGGGCCAGCGCCGGAGCCGCGTTCCGCAGCGCGATGGTCAACAGCCTCCTGGTCGCGGCCGGCACCGTGGTGATTTCGCTCGCCGTCGGCGTGTTGGGCGGCTACGCCCTGGCCCGGCTGCGGTTTCCGCTGCGGCGGGTGACACTGCTGTCGTTCCTGGTTACCTACATGCTGCCGCCGATCACCCTGATCATCCCGCTGTACCTGCTCATGTCGCGCTTCGGGTTGCTCGACACCCGCACCGGACTGATCATCGTGTACTGCTCGCTGGCGACACCCTTCACGCTGTGGAACATGAGCACCTTCTTCGCGTCGCTGCCGGTGGAGCTCGAGGAGGCGGCCCGGGTCGACGGGTGCAGCCGCCTGGGCGCGCTCGTACGGGTGATGCTGCCGCTGTCGAAGCCCGGCATCCTGGCCACCGCCCTGTACGCGTTCCTGCTCTGCTGGGACGAGTTCCTCTACTCGCTGATCTTCACGTCCACCACGCAGGCCAAGACGGTTCCGGTGGCGATCGCCGAGTTCACCGGGCGCAACGCCGTGGACTTCGGGCTCATCGCCGCGGGCGGCGTGCTCGCCGCACTCCCGCCGGTGGTGCTGGCGGTGATGTTCCAGCGGTACCTCATCAGCGGTCTCGCCACCGGGGCGGTGAAGGGATGACACTCCCCTACCTCGACGGGGTGCGCGCGCAGCCGGACAACCTGCGGCGATCGGCCCAGGCGGTACGGGCGGCGCTGGCCGGACCGGCAGGCGCCCAGGCCGCCGCCGCGTCGCGCTGGGGCAGCCTGCTGGCATTCGGCATGGGTGCCAGCGCCCACGCCGCGGCGGCCTTCGCCGCCGTCCTGCGCGCCGATGGCCTGCCCGCGACCTCGGCGAGCGCCGCCGACCTGCACGACGGGATGCCGCAGGGGCTCGCCGCCGCGTTCCTCGGGATCAGCCAGTCCGGCCGAAGTCGGGAGACGGTGGAGGCGCTGGCCGCCGTGCCGGCCGGGCCCGCTGCGCGGCTCGCCCTGACCAACCATCCAGACAGCCCGCTCGGCGCGCTCGTGGACACCGTCGTGCCACTGGGCTGCGCCGAGGACACGGCGGTCTCCACGCTCAGCTACACCGCGACGCTGCAGGCGCTCGGCCTGCTCGCCGAGCGGATCAGCGGCCATGCCCGGACGGATTGGGACCGACTGCCGAACCTGGCGGCGGAGGTACTCGACACCGACATCGAGCCGCTGGCGGCGGCACTTGCCGACGCCGGGTGCGTCGACGTCGTGGCTTCGGGGGTACGCCTCGCGACGGCCGGCGCGGTCTCCCTGCTCTTGCGTGAGGCCGCGCACCTGCCCACCGCCGGCTTCACCACCCGCGAATACCTGCACGGCCCGTTGGAGACGGCGGGGCCGGGTCAGACGGCTCTGCTCTTCGGCACGGCCCGCGAGGTCCCGCTCGCCCTCGACCTCGCCCGGTACGGGGCGCACGTCGTCCTGGTGACCGACTCCCGCGACGAGCCGCCCACCCAGGACAACCTGCTCGTGGTGCGGCTACCGCGACTTGCCGGGCTCGGCGGCTGCGTGCTCGACATCCTTCCGGTGCAGCTCGCCGCGCACGCCCTGGCCCGGCGCGCGGGCCGGCCCATCGAGCTGCGGCACATGCCGGCCGACACCAAGCTGTAGGCAGGACGGGAGCGGGGGCGGCTGGTGGCCGCCCCCGCCACGGCCCCCGTCCAGGGCCCTACGGCACGGGTATCGAGGTGGTCGGGATGTTGTAGCCGCGGGTACGCAGGTAGGGAGCCTGCCCGCCGAGGTCGCTGGTCTCGTAGGTGGCCATGATGGTGGTCGACTCCCCCGGCCACAGCGAGACGTAGTTGTCGGTGTAGTTCACCGGCAGCACCTCGTTGCCCCCGTTGCCGGCCGTGATCTCCGGGCGCAGGAAGAAGGCGATGTTCGTCTGGCTGTTGTTGGTCAACCTGATGGTGGCGGTCTCCTGCCCGCCCGCGACGGTCCGCGTCACGGTCGTCGCAACGTCGGGGTTTGCCGGCAGGCTGTTGAGCCCGGTCAGGTTGGCGTACGTCTTGACCGCCGTCATGTACCAGTTCTTCTTGTTGCCCAGCGCGTCCGGCTGGGTGGAGTACCAGTACAGGTTGTTGCTGACCACCGCGCCGGCGGAGTCCTTGAGCTGCAGCCGGATGAAGTAGGTGCTGGACAGGCCGGTCAGTGCGGGCAGCGTGAGCACCTGGGTGGCGGCGTTGGCCGCCGCGGTGACCGGGACGCTGGTCGTGTAGGCCTGGCTCAGACTCGGCACGGTGTACACCGTGGCGGTGGCGGTCAGGCCGCTCCGCCCGCTCAGCGTCGAGTTGACCGCGTAGACGTTCCGGGTCTTGTAGTCGTAGGCGATGTGCACCGGCTCGTTGGCCTTCTTGCTGCCGAAGTAGCCGCCGCCGGGCTTGAGGTAGTAGTCGTACAGGTTCCAGTGCACGGACGGCCAGGCGTTGTTGAGCATCCAGAAGATGACCCCGAACGACTGGGTGTACTCGTGCGAGTTCCAGGCCTCGAAGAATGACCTGGCATTCTCGTAGTTCTGCAGCTCCGACCTACGGGAGTAGTCCGCGGCGCTGGTGGTGCTGCCGTAGCGCTTGTTCACGCCGTCGGTGAAGACCTGGATGTTGTCGAACACGCTGCGCGGCTTGCCGGCGTGGTAGTTCCAGGTGGCGGCGATGGGCCACAGGTCCGCGGCCGGGATGAACTTCTGCAGGCTCTCCAGCGGCGGCGGGGCCTCCGTGCCCTCCTCACCGGTGGTGCCGAACGCGCTGCCCGACTGGGCGGGGCTGTCCCACCACAGCACTGGCGGCTCCCACTTGTACGGGCCGTCCATCTTCATGCCGGCGTTGGCGTTCGACCAGGTCGCCACGTTGTCCACGGTCGGGTTCTGCCAGTGCAGCTTCGCGGCGGTGTTCTTGTACGCGGTCAGGTGGGCGGCGGTCGGCGGCTGGTCGCTGCCGTAGGTCCAGATGAACGGGCTGGCATGGGCGCGCAGCGCGCGCAGCTGGCTGTCCAGGGAGGCGTTGGCGACCTGCTCCTGCTCGACGGTCCAGGTGTTGTCGTTCTCCCAGGCGCTGCAGCAGACAAAGCCGGGCATGATCATGACACCGGCCTGGTCGGCCAGGTCGTACAGTTCCTCGTTGCCGAGTGTGCCCTCCAGCCGGATGGTGTTGAGACCCATGTCCTTGACGTACTGGACGTGGGTGGCGTTGGTCTTCGTGTCCCAGCGCTGCAACATGTCCCAGACGTAGCCGCCACCGCGGAAGAAGATGTTCTGCCCGTTGACCTGGTAGCCGACGAACGAGGTGCCGTTGACGGTGGTGCGGTAGTCGGTGAACTGACGGACGCCGAAGTTGATCGACTTCGTGTCCGACGTGGCACCGGCCACGGTCGCCGAGGTCACGAGCTGGTAGAGCTCCGGGCTGCCGTACTGGTAGGGCCACCACAGGGCCGGGCTGGTGACGTGCAGCTGCGGGTAGCTGGCCGGGGCGAAGGTGACCTCGCGGCGCTCGTTCGCGGCCAGGGTGACCGCCTGGCTGACGGAGATGGTGGGGTAGCCGGGCTTGGTGATGGTGGCGCTGACGGTCGTGGTGACCGGGGCGTTGGTGGCGTTGACCGCGTCGACGTAGACGGTGAGATCCGCCGCGTTGGTCGCCGGCAGGGGCAGCACCGTCTTGACGTACGGATCGCGCACGGCGACCGGGCCGGTCGTGTCGAGCAGCGTCCTGCCCCAGATCCCGGCGTTCATGTCGGGAGCCTCAGGGTTCCAGTCCACCGTGCAGAAGGAGAGGTCCTTGCAGTCGTGGGCCGGCGGGGTGACCAGGATCGCCAGCGCGTTGAGGGCGCCGGGTCTGATCAGGTTCGTCACGTTGTACTCGTGCACCACCATGGTGCCGACCGCGTTGGCGTCGAGCTGGGTGCCGTTCAGCCAGATCTGGGCGCGGTAGCTGATTCCCTTGAAGCGCAGCCAGTACGCCTGGTCGGCGGTGGTGGCCGAGGCGGTGAACTGGCCCCGGAACCACCAGTTCTGGCCGGTCAGGTCCGGCACGGACTGCAGGTTCGTGCCGACGTAGATGTTCTGGTAGACGTTGTTCGCGACCAGTCCGGCCAGCACGGTCGACGGCAGCGAGACCGGGCTCCAGCCCGCGGTGCCGTAGCCGACCTGGGAGATGGTCGTGCCCGGGTCCGTGACGTTGTTGGCTGATCGCAGCGCCCAGCCCGTCGTCAGCTCGGTCGAGCCGACGGTGGCGGCGCTCGCGGCCGGCACGTGCACGAGCCCGACGCTCGCCACGAGCGTCAGCGTCGCGAACAGCATCGTGATCAGTCGGCGGGTCAGCAGGCGAGGTCGGTCGATGATGAGGCGCGATGACATGGTGGCCTCCTCGATGTGATCAAGGCGGTGTGCGGGCATGCTGCGCGGCGGCTAGGAGGCGGTTGGCCAGGACACCTGCGTGGAGTGGTAGTAGTTGATGCCCATGACGCGCCAGCGCGGGCCCTGGGCGCCGAGCCGTTGGCTGAATGACGTCCAGTCGTGGGTGCTGGTCGGCGACCAGCCGAGCTCGGCGATCGCGGGCAGGCGCGGGAAGGCCATGTACTCGACATCGGCCACCGTCTCGATCGTCTCCGTCCACAGCGGCGCCTCGACCCCGAGCACCGACGCCTCGCCGACGCCCGTCAGGTACGCGCCCGGGTTCCAGCCGTAGGCGTCCTGGACGTCGATGAAGCCGGCCCAGCGTTGGCCCAGTCTCGTGCGGGAGTTGTACTTCATGTCCAGGTAGCTGCGGTTGGCCGGCGACATGACGATCTTGGTGCCGTGCTGGGCGGCGGTCGCCACCGCGGCGTTGGCGGTGCTGGTCCCCCAGTACTGGGCGACGGTCGACGGCAGGGTGGGGGCGTTGACGATGTCGTGCCAGCCGACGACGGTCTTGCCGTGCGCGGCGACGATCTGCTGGACGCGGTTCATGAACGTGGCGTAGTCCGAGGCGGTGGTGGAGCTGGCCTCGTCGCCGCCGAGGTGCAGGTACGGCCCGGGCGTGAGCGCCGCGATCTCGCCCAGGACCTGGTCGATGAAGGTGTAGGTGATCTCCTTGCTCACGCACAGCGAGCTGAACCCGACCTTGGTGCCGGTGTAGAGCTTCGGCGCCACGCCGTCGCAGTTCAGTTCGGCGTAGGAGGCGAGGGCGGCGTTGGTGTGACCCGGCATGTCGATCTCCGGGACGATCATGACGTACCGGGCGGCGGCGTACGCGACGATCTGCTGGTATTCGTCGTGGGTGTAGTAGCCGCCGGTGCCGCCACCGACCTGGGTGCTCCCGCCGTAGACGGCGAGGTTGGGCCAGGTGTTGACGGCGATGCGCCAACCCTGGTCGTCGGAGAGGTGCAGGTGCAGGCGGTTCACTTTGTAGAGGGCGATCTCGTCGATGTACCGCTTGACGACGGACACCGGTAGGAAGTGCCGTGCGACGTCGAGCATCGCGCCTCGGTGAGCGAAGCGGGGATAGTCGACGATCCGCCCGCCGGCCACCTCCCACGGCCCGGGCTGCGCCGTCGCGCTCTCCACGGCGGGAGGCAGCAGTTGCCGCAGGGTCTGGACGCCGGCGAACAGGCCGGCCGGCTGGTTCGCGCGCACGGCGATCGAGGTGCTGCTGGCGTCCAGCTGGTAGCCCTCGTTGCCGACGCCGGCCGGCGCCCCGGACAACAGCAGCGCGATGCCGTCCGCCGGCGTACCGCTCGGTGCGTCGACGATCGGCATCGGATAGCCGGTCGAGCGACGCAGTATGGCGCCGAGCTGCCCGGCGATCTCCGCCGCCGCTGGTGAGCCGGGCTCGGTGTAGATCGTCGTCGTCGCGGTGATCTGGTAGGTGACGCCGGTTGCCGGCGTGGCGAGGACCGGTGCGGGTACGACGGACGTCAAGGAGACGGCGGCCGTCTCGGTGGCGACGGCGACGGGGGCGACCGAGCTGCCGACAAGGGTGAGGATCACGGTGGTGAGCAGACGTACGCCGCCGATGGTCATGACTGCCTCCGGAGCCTGGCGGTGCGGCGGGAAGCGGACTTCGACGCTCACCCGCATCGACCTTCGTCGCTAGCAGCCAAGGTAGCCGCCTTCTTTTGGTAAGGCAAGCTACCTAACAAATCTCCGGGCCACTCGAGCTGCGCGATCCCAGGCCAGCTCTTGACCGCAGAACGTGATCGGCTTAGCTTCATCAATCAGAAAGGTATCTTTACTAATGCCGCCCCATCGCCGTGGGAGTGCCGATGCGACCGTTTCGTCACCGCCGCCTCACCGCCCTCGTCGCCCTGACGACCGTGTTGGTCACCGCCACCCCGCCGACGGCGGCCGGCGCGGCTGACAGCCCGGACCGCCGCGACGGTTACCACCGGGTCGGCTACTTCACCCAGTGGGGCATCTACGGCCGGGCCTTCCCGGTCAAGAAGCTCGACACCTCCGGGGCCGCGAGCCGCCTCACCCACGTCAACTACGCCTTCGGCAACGTGAGCGAGGACGGGCGCTGCTATGTGGACGGTGGGCCGGGCGAGGGTGACGCCTGGGCCGACTACCAGCGTCCCGTCCCGGCCGAGGAGAGCGTCGACGGCGTTGCCGACGTCTGGGGCGAACCGCTCAACGGCAACTTCGGCCAACTGGCCAAGCTCAAGGCCAAGCACCCCGACCTGAAGGTGCTGATCTCGCTGGGTGGCTGGAGCTGGTCGACGTACTTCTCGAACGCCGCCCGCACGGACGCCGCCCGCAGGGCGTTCGTCGCCTCCTGCATCGATCTCTATCTGAAGGGCAACGTCCCCGTCCTGGATGGTGGCAGTGGCGGCCCGGCCGTCGCCGCCGGCGTCTTCGACGGAGTCGACCTGGACTGGGAGTGGCCGAACTGGCCGGGTGAGCCGGGCAACGTGGTCCGCCCGGAGGACCGGGAGAACTTCACCAAGCTGCTCGCCGAGTTCCGCCGGCAACTCGACGCGTACGGCCGGCAGACCCGCAAGCACTATCCGCTGACCGCCTTCCTGCCGGCCAACCCGGCGACGATGGACGCCGGGTACGAGGGGCGCAAGATCTTCCAGAACCTGGACTTCGCCACGGTGCAGGGATACGACTTCCACGGCGCCTGGGACACGGTGACCAACCAGCAGTCGGCGCTGCGCGTGCCGGCGGGAGCCCCGGACAGTCCGGACTTCTCCGCCGAGGTGGCGATCGACGGCTGGATCGCCCGTGGCGCGCCGCGTGACAAGCTGGTCCTGGGCATCCCGTACTACGGCCGGGGCTGGACCGGCGTCAGCGGCGGCGGCAACGGCCTGTTCCAACCCGCGGCCGGGCCCGCGCCGGCCACCTTCGAGGCCGGGTCCGAGGACTACCGACGGCTCAAGACCCTGGCCGGCAACGGCTTCACCATTCACCGCGACCTTCGCGCCGGACACGCCTGGTTGTTCGACGGCACGACGTTCTGGACGTACGACGACCCGGCGGTCGTGCTGCAGAAGACGCTGTACATCCGGCGGGCCGGCCTGGCCGGAGCGATGGTCTGGTCCTTGGACGGCGACGACGACAACGCCACGTTGACCAGGACGATCAGCCTCGGGCTCGCGACGCCGTAGCGGCGACCCGGCCTTCCCGAACGCGCTGTCCAGCCGCCCACCAGTTGGCAGAGTGGGGCAGGTGGGTACGCGGCAACCGCGGGAGCGTCGCGCGCGCTTCTTCGGGCAGATTCACCTCTCGGCCGGGGACGTCGGGGTAAGCCGGTTGGAACTGTTCCTCGACCTGGTCTTCGTGTACGCCTTCCTGAGCGTGACGGACCTGATGGCAGAGACCTTCCGACTGGAGGGCGTGCTTCAGGGCGTGCTGGTGATCCTGCTGTTGTGGCGGTGCTGGACCTCGTACACGGTGCTCGGCAACGTCGTCAGGTTGGACCGAGGACTGCCGCGGCTGGTCATGTTCGGGGTGGCCGCGACCGTCCTGTTGATCGGTCTCGCCACGCCCGTGGCGTTCGCCGATCGGCCGGGGGGCCTGTTCGGGCCACTGATCTTCGTGGTCGCCTTCCTGCTGGCCCGGCTGGGCGCGCTGCTGTTCCTGACGTACGCCGTGTGGGGCAGGCACCGGACCGCTCTGCGCGCGTGGTTGCCGTTCTGCGGCGGGGCGGTGCTGCTGCTGTGCGGCGCGCTGCTCCCACGCCACCTGCCCGCCGACGTGAACGGTGAGTCCGTCCGACTGGCCCTGTACTTCGCCGCCGCCGCCGCTGATTTCCTCGGTGTGCGGGCGATCGGCGCGGGTACCTTGCGCATCGTCTCCGTGCCGCACTGGACGGAGCGGCACCGGCTGATCCTGCTCATCGCCCTCGGCGAGACGATCATCTCGATCGGCACGAGCCGCGGCCTGAGTGGGCATCCGGCGATCACCTGGTCGGTCCTGGCGGGATCGGCGTTGAGTCTCGTCGTCGTGGCCGTGCTCTGGTGGCGCTACTTCGACATCGCCGGATTCGCCGCCGAGCAGGCGTTGGCGCAGCGTTCGCCGGCTACCCGCTCAGTACTGGGCCGCGACGCCTACAGCCTGATCCACGTGCCCATGATCATCGGGCTCGTGCTGCTCGCGCTCGGGCTCAAACGCGCCTTGAGCTCGGTCGAGCCCGCCACCGCGTACCGGTGGGACGCGCTTGGTGTGCTGGTTCTCTACGGCGGAGTCCTGCTCTACCTGCTCGGCCTGGTGGCCCTCGAACGCGCCACCATCCGCCTACTGGGTCGAAGCCCGGTGCTCGGGATCGTCCTGGTGACCGTGACGGCCCCGGTCGCGGTGCACCTGCCGACGACAGGGGCGGTGGGACTGCTCGCCGCGGTCCTCACCAGCATGGTCCTGGCCGACCTCACCGTCTTCCGGCGGAGGCACCGCTCCCTGCACGCGCGGGTCGCGGCGACGGCAGCCCGGGCCGCCGGCGGCGGCGTCACGCCCAAGGAGCTCTTCCTCGACCTGGTGATCGTTTACACGTTCATCCAGGTCAGCGTGTTGATGACCCGACACCCGTCCCCGTTCGGGGTCGCCCAGGGACTCGCGGTGCTCACCCTGCTCTGGTGGGTCTGGTGCCTCTATGCGCAGGTCGGCAACGCGCTACGCAGCGAGTCCATCCCGGTCCGGTTGAGCGTCCTGCTGGTCGTGGCGCTGACCCTGATGATCGGTATCGCCATCCCGCAGGCGTTCGAGCGGGTGCCGGATGGCCTGCCCGGCCCAATGATCGTCGTGACCTGTTACATCGTGCTCCGCGTGCTGCATCTGGCCGCGCTCTGGCTCGTCGCCCACCGCGATCCGGCATCGCATCCGCACGTGCTGCGGACCTGCGTCCCAACCCTGGTGGCACTCGTCCTGCTGCTGTTCGGGGCGCTGGCGTCCTCGCGACCGGGCGCCCCCGAAGAATTGAGCCCGTTCGAGGCGAGCTTCTGGCTCGCGGCCGTCGTCGTCGACCTCGCTGGCGGGTACCTCGTCGGGCCAGGTTTCTGGTGGATCGGCTCGGCCAGACACCTGACCGACCGCTACGCGCTGATCATCCTCATCGCGCTGGGTGAGGCCGTCATCTCGACCGGGGTGGCGGTGTTCGGCCGTCCGATCTCATGGCCGGTCATCATCGCCATCGCGATCCTCATGGTGCTGCTGTCCACGCTCTGGTGGGCGTACTTCGACACGGACGCCGTCGTCGGACAGCAGATCATGCAAGCCCGCACCGGCGCCGACCGCGCGGCGTTGGCCCGCGACGCCTACGCGTACCTGCACCTACCCATGATCGCCGGGCTGGTGCTGATCGCCTTCGGCCAGCGGAAGATCCTCGACCATGTCGTCCACCCGTCGGGACCGACGCACACGCCGCTCGGGCACCTCACCCTCTTCACCGGAGTGATCGTCTATCTCCTCGCCAACCAGGCATTCTGGTGGCGCACCCGCCGGGAGGTGCGCTGGATCCGCGTCGCCGGGATCCTGCTCATCGCCGGCCTCGCGCCGGTGACCAGCCAGCTGCCTCCGCTGTGGGCACTGGCCGTCCTGGCCGGCGCCAGCACCGGCGTCATGGTGCTCGACTCCCGTCGCAGCATCGAGTTGCGGCGCCATCTGCGCCAGCCGCCACCGTCGGCCATCCTGGTCGATGCCCGGCCGGTCAGCCCGATCAAGTAGCTCTGCGGTCAGCTGTTCTGTGGGAAGCCGAGATTCACCCCGCCGTGGGACGGATCGAGCCACCTGCTGGTGACCACCTTGGCCCTGGTGAAGAAGTGCACGCCGTGCGGCCCGTACGCGTGCGAGTCACCGAACAGCGAGTCCTTCCACCCGCCGAACGAGTAGTACGACACCGGTACCGGGATCGCCACGTTGACCCCGACCATGCCGACCTCGATCTCATTCTGGTACCGCCGAGCGGCGCCGCCATCGTTGGTGAAGATGGCGGTGCCGTTGCCGTACGGGTTGGCGTTCACCAGTTCGACCGCGGCGTCGTAGCTGGGCACCCGCACGACCGAGAGCACCGGACCGAAGATCTCGTCCGTGTAGATGGACATGTCCGTGCCGACGTGGTCGAAAAGGGTCGGACCGAGCCAGAAGCCGGCGTCCGCACCGTCGATCGGATGACTGCGTCCGTCGACCACCAGCTTGGCGCCCGCGGCGCGGCCGGCGTCCAGATATGACCGCACCTTGTCGCGGTGCGCCCCGGTGATCAACGGTCCCATCTCGCAACCCGGGCGCCGGCCGTCGCCGACCCGCAGTCCGGCGATCCGCTCGCTGATCTTGCCGACGAGTTCGTCGCCGATCGGATCCACCGCCACGACGGCGGAGATCGCCATGCAGCGTTCGCCGGCCGAGCCGAATCCGGCTGAGACGGCGGCGTCGGCGGCGAGGTCGAGGTCGGCGTCGGGCAGGACGACCATGTGGTTCTTCGCCCCGCCGAGCGCCTGCACCCGCTTGCCGTTACGCGTCCCGGTCTCGTAGACGTATCGGGCGATCGGAGTGGAGCCGACGAACGAGACCGCCTTGACCGTCGGGTGCTCCAGGATCCGGTCGACCGCCTCCTTGTCGCCGTGCACCACGTTGCACGCCCCGTCCGGCAGCCCGGCCTCGGCGAACAGCTCCGCCAGGAAGTTCGCCGCGGACGGGTCCTTCTCGCTCGGCTTGAGCACCACGGTGTTGCCGCACGCGATGGCATTCGGCACGAACCACAGCGGCACCATGGCCGGGAAGTTGAACGGGGTGATCACGCCGACCACGCCGACGGGCTGCCGGATGGAGTACACGTCGACCTGGGTGGAGGCGTTCTCGCTGTACCCGCCCTTGAGCATCGGCGGGATCCCGCAGGCGAACTCGACGTTCTCCAACCCGCGCTGGATCTCCCCCGCCGCGTCGGCGAGCACCTTGCCGTGCTCGGCGGTGAGGATCTGCGCGAGGTCGGACCGGCGGGCGTTGAGCAGTTCCCGGAACGCGAACATCACGCTGGTCCGCTGCGCGAGGGACACGGTACGCCACCGGGTGAACGCCTCGCGGGCGGCGGCGACCGCCTCGTCGACCACGGCGGCACTCGCGAAGTCGACCTGGCCGGCGACCCGGCCGGTGGCGGGGTCGTAGATGTCCCCGGTGCGGTCGGCGACGCCGTTCCACGGCTTGCCGCCGATCCAGTGCGTGGTCCTCATCGCGGCTGCACCTCCTTGGCCACGACCTCGATCGACTGAGTGAGGATCTCGAGCGCCTCCTCCGCCTCGGCCTGGGTCAGCGTCATCGGCGGGGCCAATCGGATGACGTTGCCGTACAGGCCGCCCTTGCCGACGAGCAGGCCGCGTGCCCGCGTTTCCTCCAGCAGGGCGACGGCCGCCGCCGGGTTGGGTTCGCCGTCGGGCCCGACGAACTCCAGCGCGATCATCAGCCCCTTGCCGCGCACGTCGCCGACCACGGGATGCGCCGCGGCGACCGAGCGCAGCCCGTCGAGGAGGCGGGCACCGAGTTCTGCGGCGTTGGCCTGGAGGTCGTGCTCCAGCAGATAGGTCAGCGAGGCCCGCGCGCCGGCGGTGGCGAGCGGATTGCCGCCGAAGGTGGAGATCGAGTTGGCCCGCAGGCAGTCCATCAGCTCGGCCCGGGCGACGACCCCGCCGATCGCGAGGCCGTTGCCCAGTCCCTTGGCGAAGGTGATCGCGTCGGGTACGACGTCGTGCGCCTGGATGCCCCAGAAATGCTCGCCGGTGCGGCCCCAGCCGGTCTGCACCTCGTCGGAGACGAGGAGAATGCCGTACTCGTCGAGGACCTTCTTGAACTCGCCGAACAACCCGTCCGGTGGGGTGGTGAAGCCGCCGACCCCTTGGATCGGCTCGACGATCATGCAGGCGACGTCGCCCGCCGTCGTCGTTTCGATGACCTCGCGCAGGTCGGCGACGCAGGCCCTGATGTAGTCAGCGTCGGACAGGTGCCGGAACGGGCTGCGGTAGCGGTAGCCGCCGTGCACCCAGCTCACCTTGATCGGGCTGAGCGCGCTGGCCGACCAGCCGCGGATGCCGGTGATCGCGATGGTGGCGAAGGCGCGGCCATGGTACGAGTTGCGCAGCGCCAGCACCTGCTCGCTGCGACGGTGCTGGGTCGCGAGCATGAGGGCCGTCTCGTTGGCCTCGGTGCCCGAGTTGGTGAAGAACACCTTGGCGTCCGGGATGCCCGACAGGTGCGCGATCTTCTCCGCGAGCTCGACCTGTGACTTGATCAGGTAGAGCGTGGAGGAGTGCAGCACGCCGGTGTCGACCTGCGACCGGATGGCGTCGCTGATCTCGGCCACGTCGTAGCCGATGGCGTTGGTGAGGATGCCGGCGAAGAAGTCGAGGTAGGTCCGTCCCTCGCGATCGGTCACCCGGCGGCCGTGCGCGCTGGCGATCTCGATCGGCCGCTCGTAGTACAACGCCAGCCAGTTCGGCAGCACGGATCGGTGTCTGGCCAGCAGCTCGCGGTGCGCCATGGCGTCCTCCCGTATCTCGTTCCCAGGCCGAGTGTGGCGGCAATCGTTGTCCAACCGCTATGGACAACCTGTGCCGCCCTGGTGGCGACCGCATTACGTTGTGTGCATTCCCGCCGCAGGGGAGGCACTCATGTATCCCTCCGTCGCAGAAGCCATCGCCCTGCCGGTGATCCGGCGGGCGAAGCCGCAGGTCGTGGCCGGCTCGGCCGGCATGCAGGGCCGGGTGCGCTGGGTCCACGTGGCGGAGGTCGCCGACATCGCGCACCTGCTGCGCGGCGGCGAGCTGGTGCTGACCACCGGTATCGCACTGCCGGACGAGCCGGTGGCGCTGACCCGGTACGTGGACGACCTGGCCGCGGTCCGCGCGGCGGGACTGGTGATCGAGTTGGTCCGGCGGTGGAGTGACCACCTGCCGGAGGCGCTGGTGGTGGCGGCCAACCGCCACCGGCTCCCCCTGATCACGCTCGCGCAGGAGACGCCGTTCGTGTCGGTCACCGAGGCGGTGGTGGCGCTGATCGTCGACGCGCAGCTCGCCGAGCTACGGGCCGCCGAGCAGGTGCACGAGACGTTCACGTCGCTCACCGTGGCCGGAGCGGAGCCGGCCGAGGTGCTGCGCGAGGTGGCCCGGATCTCCGGGCTGCCGGTCGTGCTGGAGACGCTGGGGCACGAGGTGCTCGCGTACGACGCGGCCGGCAGGGACCCCACCGAGCTGCTGGCCGACTGGGGCCAGCGGTCCCGGTCGGTGGCCGCGCCCGAGCGGACCGCCTACGACGAGGAGGCCGGCTGGCTGGTCACGATGGTCGGCGCGCAGGGCGCCGACTGGGGGCGGCTGGTCCTGCTCTCGCCGGATCCTCCGCCGCACCGGCACGTGGTGGTCGCCGAGCGGGCCGCGTCGGCGCTGGCGGTGCATCGGCTCGTGGCGCGTGACCGGGAGAGTCTGGAGCGGCAGACGCACCGGATGCTGCTCGCGCAACTGCTCGGTCAGGCCGTACCGCCGCCGGATCTGGCCGCCCGGGCGGCGGCCCTGGGCGTCGGCCTGGAGCGGCGGCAGCTGGTCGGGATGGCGATCCGGTCGGCGACCGTGACGCCGCGCGCCCCCGCGCTGGCCACCCAGGAGGTGTTGCGCGACCTCGCGGAGGCGACCGCGTTGGCGGCGCGGCGGGTGGCCGTGCCCGCCCTGGTGGGCGTCGTGGACGACACGACCGTGCGCGTGTTGCTGTCGTTGCCCGCGCAGGCGGGGGTCGACGCGGTGCTGCGCCGGCTGGCCCGGGAGGTGCACCGCTCCGCGGCCGGTCCGGTGCTGGTGGCGGTCGGCACCACCGTGTCACACGTCGCCGAGGTGCGCCGCAGCCTGGGCGAGGCTGCCCATGTGGCGGGGGCGGCGCTGCGCTCCCCCGGCACGCAGCTCTACCACCGCCTGGACAATGTGCGCCTGCGCGGCCTGCTGCATCTGTTGCGCGACGACGAGCGGGTCCGGGCCTTCGCGGACCGCGAGCTGGGCCCGCTGCTGGCCCGGGACGCCAACCACCACAGCCGGCTGACGGAGTTGTTGCGCTGCTTCTGCGAGCAGGGCGGCAACAAGTCGGCCGCGGCGGCCGCCGCGCATGTGTCGCGTACGGCGTACTACCAGCAGCTGGCACGGATCGCGCAGGTGCTCGGGGTGTCGTTGGAGGACCCGGAGTCGATGCTGTCGCTCTACGTCGCGCTCCTGGTGCACGAGCTCGACGACGACGCATGACGGCCCAGGGAAGCCGGTAAGCGGCGGTAGTCCATCCGCCGCGCCGATTGACAGGTCGGTGCGGGCATGCCCGTGGACACAGTGTGCCCTGATCATGGCAAGCGTGGACACTCTGCCACTGCCCGTGGCGGGTCCGTGACACTCACCATTCCGAGATAAAGATCGTGCTGATCCGCCCCCACCCGCAGCACGCGCGCCGGTTGACCGGCCACTGTTGCGGCAGCGCAACAGGGAGGTGACACCGATGGCCGTTGAACCCCTGCCCTCCGAAACCACCGCCGTCGAGCCGGGCACACAGATCACCCATCCGGATGGCCGAGTGGAGCTGCGTGACTTCTCCACTATCGCCGGCAGCCCCTACTTCAATGTGGAACTCGCCCCGGTGCCCATCGAGAAGCGCACCTGGACCACGTACAACTTCGCGGCGCTGTGGATCGGCATGGCGCACAACATCCCCAGCTATCTGCTCGCCGCCGGGCTCATCCAGCTCGGCATGAACTGGGTGCAGGCGTTCCTCACGATCACGCTGGGCAACCTGATCGTCCTGATCCCGATGCTGCTCAACAGCCACGCGGGCACGAAGTACGGCATCCCCTTCCCGGTGTTCGCCCGAGCGTTCTACGGGGTGCGCGGCGCCAACCTGGCGGCCCTGCTACGGGCGTTCATCGCCTGCGGTTGGTTCGGCATCCAGACCTGGATCGGCGGCGAGGCCATCTACGCGATCGCCGGCAAACTGCTCGGCTCGTGGTGGGTCGACGCGGCTAAGGTCATGGACCAGCCATGGACGCTGTGGGCCTCGTTCCTCCTGTTCTGGGTGATCGAGATGGCGATCATCTGGCGGGGCATGGACACGCTGCGGCGCTTCGAGAACTGGGCCGCACCGTTCGTCCTCGTGGTCGCCATCGCGCTGCTGATCTGGGTCATGGCGCAGGCGGGCGGCCTCGGCCCGATCCTGTCCGAGCCGTCGAAGCTGGGCTGGGGCGCGGACTTCTGGAAGCTGTTCGCACCGTCACTGATGGCGATGGTCGCGTTCTGGTCCACGCTGTCGCTGAACATCCCCGACTTCACCCGGTTCGGCGGCAGCCAGCGGCAGCAGGCGTACGGCCAGATCCTCGGTCTGCCCACCACGATGTCGTTCTTCGCCATCCTGTCGATCCTGATCACCTCGGGTACGGCGGTGATCTACGGCGAGGCCATCTGGGACCCCATCCAACTCGCGGCGAAGTTCGAGAGCCCGCTGGTCGTCGCGCTCGGCCTGTTCACCGTCGTGGTGGCCACCCTGTCGGTGAACGTCGCGGCCAACACGGTCAGCCCCGCGTACGACTTCTCCAACGCCGCACCCCGACTGGTCAGCTTCCGGACCGGCGGCCTGATCACCGGGGTGCTCGGCATCCTGATCCAGCCCTGGCGCCTGGTGCAGGACCCCAACATCTACATCTTCGTCTGGCTCGGCTTCTACGGCGGCCTGCTCGGCGCGGTCGCCGGCGTCCTCATCGCCGGTTACTGGGTCCGCAGCCGCACCCGCCTCCAACTGCCCGCCCTCTACCGCCCCGAGGGCCGGTACTGGTTCTCGGGCGGCTGGAACGTGTCGGCGATCGTCGCCACCGTCGTCGGCGCACTCCTCGCGGTGGGCGGCGCCTACTCCGCACCCGGCAAGGGACCGTTCCCGGAGGACGGGTTGATCCCCTTCCTCAAGCCGCTCTACGACTACAGCTGGGCGGCCGGTCTGATCGGCGGGTTCCTCGTCTACCTGGTGCTGTCGATGCCGCGCGCCAGCCACGCCAAGGGGGAGAACTGATGAGCAACATCATCCGAGCCGGGCTGGTGCAGCAGAAGTGGACTGGTGACAAGGAGTCCATGATCGCGAACGCGGTCGAGGCCATCCGCAGCGCCGCCTCCCAGGGCGCGCAGGTGGTCTGCCTGCAGGAGCTGTTCTACGGCCCGTACTTCTGCCAGATCCAGGACGCCGACTACTACTCGTACACCGAAGCGATCCCGGACGGGCCGACGACCGCCCTCATGCAGGAGGTCGCCGAGCAGCACGCCGTGGTGCTCATCGTGCCGATGTACGAGCAGGAACAACCCGGCGTCTACTACAACACCGCCGCGGTGATCGACGCCGACGGCACCTACCTCGGCAAGCACCGGAAGAACCACATCCCGCAGGTGAAGGGGTTCTGGGAGAAGTTCTACTTCCGGCCCGGAAACCTCGGCTATCCGGTGTTCGACACCGCCGTGGGCCGTATCGGCGTCTACATCTGCTACGAGCGGCACTTCCCGGAGGGCTGGCGGGCGCTTGGGCTGGCCGGCGCGAAGATCGTGTTCAACCCCTCCGCCACCAGCCGCGGGCTGTCGGAGTACCTGTGGCGGCTGGAGCAGCCGGCCGCGGCCGTCGCCAACGAGTACTACATCGGGACGATCAACCGGGTCGGTGTGGAGCCGTTGGGCGACAACGACTTCTACGGCCAGTCCTACTTCGTCGACCCCCGGGGGCAGTTGGTCGGCGAGGCCGCGTCGGACACCGCGGAGGAGGTCGTCGTCCGCGACCTCGACATGGACAAGCTGGCCGAGGTCCGCGACCTCTGGGCCTTCTACCGCGACCGCCGGTCGGACACGTACGAATCGCTGGTGAAGCCATGAGCATCGTCATCCGCAATGGAACAGTCGTCAACGCCACCGGGGCGTACCCGGCGGATGTGCTGGTGGAGGGCGAGCGGATCGCGGCGCTCGCCGCGCCGGACTCGGGCCTGGCCGAGCAGTGGGCGTCCGGCGCCGATCGCGTGATCGACGCCGCCGGGAAGTACGTCGTGCCGGGCGGCATCGACGGCCACACCCACATGGAGATGCCGTTCGGCGGCACGTTCTCGGCGGACAACTTCGAGACCGGGACGATCGCGGCGGCCTGGGGTGGCACGACGACCATCGTCGACTTCGCCGTACAGGGCAAGGGCACGTCCGTGCTGTCCGCGCTCGACAAATGGCACAGCAAGGCGGACGGCAACTGCGCCGTCGACTACGCGTTCCACATGATCATCTCGGACGTCAACGACACGTCTCTCAAGGAGATGGAGGCCTGCATCGACGCGGGGGTCAACACGTTCAAGATGTTCATGGCCTATCCGGGGGTCTTCTACGCCACCGACGGGGAGATCCTGCGGGCGATGCAGAAGGCCCGGGACACCGGCTCGATGATCATGATGCACGCGGAGAACGGCATCGCCATCGACCAGCTCATCCTCCAGGCACTGGCCAACGGCCAGACGGACCCGGTGCAGCACGGGCTGACCCGGCCGCCCGAGCTGGAGGGCGAGGCCACCTCGCGGGCGATCACGCTGGCGAAGGTCACCGGCGCGCCGCTGTACATCGTGCACCTGTCCGCCGCGCACGCCCTCGACGCGGTCACCCAGGCCCGGGACACCGGCCAGAACGTGTTCGCGGAGACCTGCCCGCAGTACCTGTTCCTGTCGTTGGACGATCTGGCCAGGCCCGACTTCGAGGGTGCGAAGTACGTCGCCTCTCCCCCGCTGCGCCCGAAGGAGCATCAGGCGGAACTGTGGCGGGGTCTGCGCACCAACGACCTGTCGCTGGTGTCCACCGACCACTGCCCCTTCTGCTTCAAGGACCAGAAGGAGCTGGGCCGGGGAGACTTCTCCAAGATCCCGAACGGGATGCCGGGCGTCGAGCACCGGATGGACCTGCTCTATCAGGGCGTCGTGAAGGGCGAGATCACCCTGGCGCGCTGGGTGGAGATCAGCTCGACCACGCCCGCCCGAATGTTCGGCCTCTACCCGCGCAAGGGCGTCATCGCTCCCGGCGCGGACGCGGACATCACGGTGTACGACCCGACCGCCCGGCAGACGATCTCCGCCAGCACGCACCACATGAATGTGGACTACTCCGCGTACGAGGGCATGGAGCTGACCGGCAAGGTCTCCACCGTGCTGTCCCGTGGCCGGGTGGTCGTCGACGACAACGCCTTCCACGGCGCGGCCGGGCACGGCCGGTTCCTGAAGCGCGATCTCTGTCAGTACCTGGTCTGAGCGAAGGAGAAGCCGTGGACTTCGGTGTCGTACTCCAGACCGACCCGCCCGCCCGCGACGTCGTGGCGGGGCTCACCGCCGCCGAGGACAACGGGTTCCGCTACGGATGGACGTTCGACTCCTGCGTGCTGTGGCAGGAGCCGTTCGTCATCTACTCGCAGGTCCTCGCCGCGACCAAGCACCTGATGGTGGGGCCGATGGTGACCAACCCGAGCACCCGCGACTGGTCGGTCACCGCGTCACTGTTCGCCACCCTCAACGAGATGTTCGGCAACCGTACGGTATGCGGGATCGGCCGCGGCGACTCGGCCCGGCGGGTGATCGGCCAGCCGCCGGCGAGCCTGGCCACCCTGAAACAGGCCATGCACGTGATCAGGGAACTGGCCGAAGGCAGAGAGGTCGCCCACCACGGCACGCCGGTGCGCATCCCGTGGGTCCGGGACGGCAGGCTGGAGATCTGGATGGCCGCCTACGGCCCGAAAGCGCTGCGGCTCGTCGGCGAGCAGGCCGATGGCTTCATCCTGCAGACGGCCGATCCCGACATCGCCCGCTGGACCATCGGCTCGGTACGCGACGCGGCCTCCGCCGCCGGCCGAGATCCCGACGAGATCACGATGTGCGTGGCCGCGCCCGCCTACGTGGGCACCAACCTCGCACACCAACGGGATCAGCTGCGCTGGTTCGGTGGCATGGTCGGCAACCACGTGGCCGACCTGGTCGCCCGCTACGGCGACTCGGGAGTCGTACCCAAGGCGCTCACCGACTACATCAAGGGCCGCGAGGGCTACGACTATTCACACCACGGCCGGGCTGGCAACCCGTCCACGGCCTTCGTGCCCGATGCGATCGTCGACCGGTTCTGCCTCGTCGGCCCCGAGTCGGCCCACGTCGATCGGCTGCAGGAGCTCAAGGAGATCGGGGTGCACAACTTCGCCCTCTATCTCATGCATGACGACAAGGAGCGGACCCTCTCCTCCTATGGCAAGGACGTGATCACCCACATCTGATCCCGGTGCGGATGACCTACCAGGCCGCCGCGCGACCAGCCCTCGAACATGCGTGCGATCAACAGGTGGAGGGGTGGCCTCACTCACCCGCCGCAGTGGCGACACCACACCCCGTCGATGACGCTTACCCTGCGGCGATGTGCTCAAAATCGGCCACCGGTCGGCGTGGTGCGACGGTCGCCTTAAGTTTCGCTTATCGGGAGTACTGATCCACGAGGAAGGTCGGTAGGTTGCCGGGATGCGACACATCGGAACCTTGATCGCCGCAGTCGTCGTGGGTCCGCTGGCCTGGATCCTGTTCGCCCTGGGTCAGGATCGATCGGCGCGGGTGTTCGCGAACGCGCGGGACGGCGCCGCACTGGCCAGCGGTGATTTTGTGCGCCCCGCCCTGGTGCTGGTGGCGGCCGGCCTCATCCTCGGGCTCATCGCCACGCTCCGGTTCTCCCCACTGGGGGCGACGCTGACCGGGTCCATCTACTCGGCCAGTTACCTGGGCCTACTGATCAGCCCGACCTCGGTGATGAAACTGGTCGACCGCAAAATGACCCTGGGCGGCTACCAGGTCGACCTGGCGGCCCCCGTACGGACCGGGACAACGCTGCTGGTCGGCTCGCTGTTGCTGGTCGGTGTCGTGAGCGTTCGCCGTTGGCAGCGCTGGCCGCAGCCCGGGTCCGACGCAGACAGGGCGCTGCTGCCGGACGAGGTCATCCCGCCGGCAACGCGGCCAGTGGGTGTGGACGGCTTGGGCCTGGGCAGGCCGAGCACGACGGCGGAACCGGTGTCGGCCGGGGATCCGGGCTGGGCCGGCTTGTCCAGCACCCCGGGGGACAAGCTCGGGCGGTCGCCGGACTGGACGCGCCAGCCGTCGCGGTAGGCGCCCGGTATCGGCCCGACCGCCTTCTGAGCGCCCGGCCTGGATCGTGAGTCCCGGCCGGGCGCCGGGCTCAGCCCAGGCGTCCGTTACCGGAAGGGCGACCCGATGTGGTGTGATCTCAAGCCATGAAGGTCAGGGTCGTCGGCGCCGGTGTTGTGGGCTTGACCAGTGCTCTCCGTCTGACGCAGGCCGGTCATGAGGTCGACGTGGTTGCCGCGAAGACGGGAAACAGCACCACATCGTCGGTCGCCGCCGCTCTCTGGTATCCCTACCGCGCATACCCCGAGGCGGACGTGACCCGATGGTCGGCGACCACCTACGAGGTGCTGTGCGGCCTGACCTCCGATCCGTCCGCCGGCGTTCAGATGCGCTTCGGGCAGGAGTTGTTCCGCCAGCACACCGCAGACCCGTGGTGGCGGAACGCGGTTCCCGAGCTGGGCCGGGTTGCCGGCGAGCGGCTGCCGACCGGCTACCTGGACGGTTACGAACTGAGCGTTCCAGTGGTGGACATGGCGATGCATCTGCCCTGGCTGCTCGGTCAGTTGGAAACGGCCGGGGTCGCCGTCCGGACCCGGTACGTGGGTGATCTCGCCGACGCGTTCGAGGACGTGGACGCCGTGGTGAACTGCACCGGACTGGGATCCAGGGAGCTGATCAACGACGCGACCCTCATGCCGGTACGGGGGCAGGTCATCGTCGTCGCGCAGTTCGGCCTGACCGAATGGCTGCTCGATCAGACCGATCCCGAACAACTGGTCTACGTCGTACCCCGAAGCGACACCGTGCTGCTCGGCGGCACCGCAGAGGAGGGCGACGAGGATCTGGACGTCAGGCCGAAGACGACCGCGGAGATCCTGAAACGGTGTATCGAGCTCGTACCCGCGCTCGACAAGGCCCGCATCCTCAGCCATCGCGTGGGCCTACGGCCGGGGCGCCCGACCGTACGGCTGGAAACCGAGTTCATCGACCGCGGCCCGGTCGTGCACTGCTATGGCCACGGTGGCGCCGGGGTCACCCTGTCCTACGGCTGCGCCGAGGACGTCGCCGAACTCGTGTCAGGACTGTCCTGACGGCGTCAGTGCTGGGCGGGCGTCCGCCGGGCACCAGGGGGCCAGACGATGGTGATCGGGATGCCGAGTTGCCGGGCCCAGCCGACGGTGCGGTCGGTCGACGCGCCGTGGCACCCGGTCTCGCCGTCCCAGACCGCCAGGAGCCGCTGTACCCGTCGCAACAGTTCACGGTTGGCGGTGACGTAAGCCGCGGTGCCTGACCGGAGGTGGCCGGTGTGGATGACGGTTGCCGCGTGTGCGAGCAGTTCGTCGAATTCGGGCCGGCTCTCTGGTGGGATCGCCGCGGCCCGGTAGTCGAGGGCCGGCAGGATCACGTCGTAGGTGCCTCCGGCGGCCAGCACCGTGCGGGCGAAGATCTGGTCGGCGCCGGCGGCCAAGCAGGTGACGCCGTGCACCGGTCGAGGGCTGATGTGGCGCAGCTCGGCGCGGAACGCATCGGCGATGAGCTGCTCGGTGGCGGCGGTCAGGTTGATGTGCCCGGTGACGCCGACCCGCACCGGGGACGGGTCAGGCGTCACCGGTCGGCTCCCGTCGGCTGGGTGGGCACGGTGGGGGCCAGCCGGATCAGGGCGAATCCGCTGTCGGACAGCACGTCGGGCAGTGCCCGGATCTCCTGACGGTTCTTCTCCTGCACGTCGGGGGTCAGCTCGTCCCAGGGCCGGAGGGCGGGATGGCGCCGTCGAGTGTCGTCACGTGGCTCGCCATATGTCCAGCCTTCCCCTTGCCGCTCCCGGCACCAGCGTTCGTGTTCCAGTCTGGCCAGTTCGTCGATCCGGTCCTCGATGGCCTGCTCGGCCGATGCGTCACCGGCGCCACCGTGTCGGGGCGCCACGACGCAGCCCAGCTTCAGCAGCTTGGCGGCAATGTCCTGGACGTGGGCGCGATTCGCCTGCCGCAGCGACTCGGGCAGCCGTGACCAGTCCACCATCGCGGTGGCCGCACTGGGCTGTACCGCGGCGGGGCGGTGGGCCTGCAGGTAGCGGTCGTGGATCTGTCGGGCCAGCCGTTCGGTGAGGTCCTCGGCGATGAGCCGCGCGTCGCAGGCGCGGGTCAGCACGGGGTACAGGCGGAGCTTGCCGTGTACCTCGTCGAGCAGGTCGTGCCGTGAGTCGCCGTGGAACGCGGCGGCCAGCGCGGCCTGCCGGTAGACGGGTATGAACACCGCGCCGCGCGCGGCTTGCCACAGGGCGGGTGTGTCGAGGACGAACTGCAGTCCGACGCTTTCGTCGGGGGCGCAGATGTAGATGCGGTCGTAGCCCCCGCCGTGGATCCGGTCCAGGCCGGTCAGGCCGTCGAGGTCCATGTCGTGTGCGACGACGTGGCAGACCGTGCTGAGGAAGGGGTACCGGGAAGCGGCGAGGGCGAACTCTGTGCTGGCGTCGGGGGCGACCAGGTCCACCCGCAGGGGTGCGACGGTGCCCGTGCGGTGCGCCTGCCAGTGTCGGGCGGTCTCCACCAGCAGGGCACGGCGGAATGTGCCGGTGCCGGCGATGAGGACGCTTGTCGGGCGGCGGGGCGTGGTGGGCAGTGGATGGTGTCGGTGCAGTGCGCGTGCGGCGACGTCGTCGACGTGGAAGTAGTCGAGTCGCAGCCGGCTGGATCCCGCGGCGGCGAGGCGTCTGGCCTGTAGCGACAGGCACATCTCGGGGTCGTGGACCTGGACGTAGACGCGGGGCGGTCGTCGTCGGTCCTGGATGAGCCGGCTGGCCGTGTTGGCGATGGCGTGATTGCGGTCGTCGTCGTCGGTGCAGGCATAGATGGTGTGTGCGCGCGGCAGGCCGGCGCCGCGCAGTACCTCGGGGCTGGTCGGGTCGCCGATGACGCCGAGATATCGGCGCTGGCGGTATTCCAGCGGCCCGAACGGGGTGGAGCGCACGACGACCACTCGTTCGCCGTCGGTGAAGAGCCGGTCGGCAAGCATGTGGGCGAACTGCGAGTCGCCGCAGACCAGGACATGGTCACGGGATCGTCGGGCGCGGATGCGACGGATCTCGGCGGCCAGCAGGAGCCGGCCGGCCTCGGCGACGGCGAGCAGGGTGAACAGCGGGGCGGCGAAGCGGGCGACCTGGAGCTGCCACGGGTAGTGGCCGGCCTGCTGGAACGGCTCGGCACCGAGGACGAACAGTTGCAGGTCGTAGTAGATCACGTCGTAGGGGTCGTGGGCGGTGTCCGGGCGGGTCAGCAGCAGACGGTCGAAGCCGATGTGTCCGAGGACGAGTGCGACGATGCCGACTACTGCGAATACGGCTCGCAACCACCATTCGGTGGGTCGGGAGGAGCCGGCACCTGGCTCCGTCATCGAGCCGCCCTCATGCCGGGTGGGCGGTGGCGGTAGGGGCGGACCAGGCCGGGGATCACGGTTCGGCGTCGCGGCCACCAGGTTGCGACCATGAGCCTTATCGTATTGGACACAGTCGATCGGGCTGGTTCCGCCGCACCTGTCCGAACGACTCTTTTCGCAGGTGAGCCCGATCTGGTGGTCGGTGAGGGTCCGCTGCGGTCGCTACGGACGGCTACCATCTGAAGACGGGCCGGAGGTGGCACACGCGCGGGAGCCGGCCTCCGGTACCGGAGTGCCTGGCGCCCATACCGGAGCTACCGGAGGATCAGGGAGATGGACGCACACGCGACTCCACCGGCGGCCGGTGCGGTCAATCCGTTCTCGCCGACAGCCGTCGCGCGGGTGAGCGAGGACGGCGCGGACCCGACAACCGTGGTCACGGCGGCCATCCATGACGCGGTCGCGTACCTGGAGGACTACCTCCGGACGGGTGATGGTGGGACGGTCACCGTGGTGGGCGACTACGGCACCGGCAAGACTCACCTCGCGGTGGAACTGCTGGCCCGTGCGCGTGCGTCCGGCGGGTCTGGTGGGGCGATCTATCTCGATGCGCCGGCCGACACGTTCGTGTCGCTGAGCCGTCAGTTCCTCGGCCGGTTGTCCCGCGAGACGGTACGCGACCTCGTGGCGCAGGAGCGGACGGGGCGCGGCGGCGATCCGGCGGCCGCCGCCCTTGCCGACCGGCTACGCGAGGAGCTGGCCGACGTCAGCACTGACCCGTCGTTCAGCACGGCGCTGACGATGTTGCTGGACCCGGCCACCGAGGTGGTGGCCTGGGACTGGTTGATGGGCTACCCGCCGGGGCCGGCTCTGACCGCCGCCGGCGTGACGGCGCGGACGGATGTGGAGGCCGCCGCGGTCGAGACGATGGCCGTACTCGCCCTGCTGCACGGGCGCCGGCGCGATCGTTTCGTCCTGGTTCTCGACGAGCTGGACAAGATCCTGGCGGGACGGCCCGGGAACGAGACGATGGGGCGGCTGGCGCGGCTGATCGAGGCCTTCGCGTCGGCAGGAGCGCTCCTGGTGCTCGCCGGGCTGCCTGACCTGCTGCACATGCTGACCCCGGACGTGCGGCAGCGGATCGGGCCGATCGTGCGGATGTCCGCGCTCACCGCGCAGGACGTCGAGGAGTTCGTCCGGCAGAGCCAGCTCCGGGCGTTCGGGCAGGCGCGGCTGGCGCCGTTCACGGCGGAGACGGTCGACTACCTGACCAACCTGGCCGATGGGGTGCCGCGGCGGGTGATCCGGCTGTGCCACCACCTCTATCAGGATGCGGCGCAGGCCGGCACGGCGGTCACCCACGTGATGGTGCGTGAGGCGGTACGGGTCCAGTTCGACCTGGCCAGCCGGCAGGACGTCGCCGCGGGCGTGCGGCGGGTGCTGACCCAGGACGGCTGGTCGTATCAACGGGATCATCTTCTCGGGTCGATGCGGGACCTGCCGGTCGACTTCTGGATACCGCTGGACGATCAGGATGCCGGCTGTGGCGTGCTGTTGTCGGAATCGGTGCTCAAGTCCGAGGAGGTCGACGAGCTCCACCGGCGGGCGGTGGCGATCCGGGCGACGGTCACCGACAGTGAGGTGATCCTGGTCGTCGTCGGGCATCTGCCCGCAGAGCTGGCGGCGGAGCTGGCCGCGACGTTCAGCGTGGAGCCGATCGTCTACGACCCGCAGACGTTCGCCGAGGATCTGTCCGGCAGCGTCAAGGCCTCGATGCGTCGCCTGGAACAGGTGGTCGGGGCGGATGCGCTGACGTCGGTGCGCCAGCGGGTCGAGCGGATCCATCGCCAGCAGAGCAACACCCAGCGGTCCATCGAGCGGTTGTCGTATCAGCTGGACGAGCTGCGGGGTGAGCTCGACCTCGGCGGGTCGGGGCTGGTTGCCGGCGCCGCGGCCGCTGGACCGGCGACCGTGGGGGCGCCGGCGCTGCCGGGCCGGGTGGCCCGGGTGTTCGTCGAGGCGGTGGGGGCGCTGGATCAGCTCACCGGCGTCGACCGGCAGCTTCGCGACGCTTTCGCTCCACCGCGACCTGCGATGCCCGCTGAGGCGGGGGCGCCGCTGCGGGCACGGTTGCGCTCGCGGGATGTGCAGCGGGCGTTGGGGACGTCGATGGTGTTGCGGCGGCTGATCGAGGCGTTCCGCGACGGCGTCGAACAGTGGTACGACAGTCATCGCCGTGATCCGCAGGCCACGGACCTGGAACGGTTGGACCGACTCTGCGAGACCTACGACGGGCTTGCCGAGTACCTGCCGTTGTTCCAGCTCGATGTACTCGGCGACCTGGGTGAGGGCGACGGTGCGGCCGAGTCCGCGGACCGGTCACCGAGCTGGTTGGCGGCGCGGGCGCTGTTCGACGGGTTGAGCGGGCGGGTCCGGCAGCTGATGCTGGAAGGCTGATCTACGGCGCGGCGGAGCCGCCAGCCGCTACCGTTCCGCGTCGAGCGAACCCGAAGGGTTCTCCCGCATCCGGGGAAGCGCGACCGGGTCGGCCGGCAGTGGCCTGTCGGAGTGTCCGGGTGGTCTGCGCCGGTCGAGCAGCGCGGTGGCGAGTGCGTGCACAGAGTTGATCACGACGATCGCGGTGGCGACGACCCCGACCGTGCCGGGAAAGTCGCGCTGGAGCACCAGGGCGAGGATCACCGCCGTCAGTCCGTTCTGCTGCCCCGAGGCGAGATAGCGCCGATCGACCGCCGGCAGGCCGCGGGACAGGGGTAGGGACACCAGCATGTGGGCGGCGACCGCGGCCAGGCCGAGGACCACTCCTTGGAGCACCCGGACGCCCTGCACGAGCAGCATGCCGAGCAGGAAGGTGGCGATGAGGTAGGCCGCCTGCGTGGACCGGCCGACGACGGGGCCCAGGCGTGGTCGGAAGAAGAGCCCGGCGATCGCGAGGCCGAGCATGAGGAACTGCCAGGCGGCGACCAGCACGAGCAGGATCAGCAGGGCGACGGCGGTCCAGCGCACAGCGGCGCGCCGACGAGGGGTGACGGGTGCGTCCGGGCGGAGGCCGGCGACTTGCAGGACGTGCCACAGCAGCCAGGCGGCGGCGGCGAAGGCGAGGTTGGCGGCAAGGCCGAGGAGAAGGTCGACGGGATCGTGGCCGAGCATGCCGGGTGCGGTTCCGGCGACGTCACCGCGCAGCTGCAGAGCGAACGCGGAGAAGTAGACGGTGAGCAGAACGGTCACCGGATCATCGAAGGACGCCCAGATCGACAGGATCGCGCGGGCGCGGGGCGAGATACGGTCCGGGCGGCTCATGGCGGCCACGGCCAGGGGGTCGATCTGCGCCACGGCCACGCCGAGGACCAGCACCGCCGGATCGTCGAAGGCCAGGAACATGACGGCGGCGATGAGCGCCGCTTTGACGATGACTCCGACCGTGACGGCGAGCAGCACGGTGGACAGGTGCGCGCGGACATCGGCGAAGCTGATGTCGCGGGTACTGCCCACCAGCCCGACCGCCAGCAGGGTCGCCGCGAGCAGCAGGTAGCTCGGTGAGTTCTCCAGCCCGTGGAGGTGGCCGCCCCAGGCCAGCAGCAGACCGGCCAGTCCGGCGGCGACCACGGCCGCTGATCGTGCCAGGGGTTACCACCGTCCTACAGGCGAGTGCGACGCGGATTGATACACGGGGAACCTAACGCAGGACGGACGGTCCGGGAATCGATGTCAGGCGGTGGGCTCGACAAGCTGGCGGCCCACGGTCCACAGCGCGTGATCGGCCTGGCTGACCGAGTCCTGGTCGAGGGTGACCCCGAACAGATAGTCGTCCGCGGAGAGTCGGGTGTAGTAGACCGCTCCCATCTCCACGTCGAGCACCAGGCGGGCGACGTCGCCGGTGACGGCCCGGCGCAGGTCCCGGCTGACCTGCAGCACCAGCAGGGAAAGGTCGGCGGCGAGGCGCCGGTAGCGGCTGCGGCGGTCGGCCACGGTGATGCCCCGGTTGAAGAATGGCGCCAGCTCCGGATGCGCCAGGATGTCGACTGCCGCCACCTGCTCGCCCGTCCGGTGGTGGCTGAGGTAGTGCAGCCCGGCCGGTCGCAGCGCCGCGGCGAAGATGCCGCCCGGACCCGTTGACCCGCTCAAGTGGGGCTGGACCGTGTCGTCGGCGGGCGTCCGCGGCTCCGGGGGCGTCTCGGCGGTCAGCCAGCCGCCAGGATTCTGTGAGCGTTGCCGCATCAGCCGACGCAGCTCGGTGGCGAGCCCGGAGGCGGCGCGGTCGATCACGCTGACCTGCGCGGGGTCGGCCGGTGCGCCGGCACTGGTGGTCCCCGGCACCGCACCGAAGCCCACCACGTGCTCGCTGCCGACGACGGAATTGCAGAAGACGAGGCCGTCACCGGTCTGGGCGACCAACCGGATCAACGCGCCGCTCTGCAGTTCCCACAGCCGCCGGTTGAGTTCGGTCGCCCGGTACACGATCTGCGCGCCGACGCGGCGGTGGATGTCGCGGCGCTGCCGCAGATCGGCGCCGTCGACCGCCGGCGGGGCCGACTCGTGGGCCAGCAGGTCCACGGCGAAGTCGAGCACGCCGGAGGTGTAGTGCGCGACGTGGTAGACGCCGCTGCCGCCGAGCAGCATGTCGCGGCACAGGTCCCGCTTCTTGCGGAACCCTGGGACGTCCTGCTCGGCAGACTCCTCGTGCAGAGCGTCGAGCAGCTGCGGCTCCGTCACCTCGTCCTCCTCAGCTCTCCGGCACGTCGATGTCGGTGTCGGTCAGGGCGGAGGGGGCGGCGTCGACGGCGCCGTCGCGCAATGCGCGGATCGCGGCGAGGTTGGCGGCGGCATCGACGCTGCGCGGGTGGTGGCGCCCGAGGTAGTGCACGCAGTTCAGGTGTGCTTCCTCCTGGATGCGCACGGCGTCGTCCAGGTCTCCCCGCACGGCCAGGTGGCCGGCCTGGGCGTTGACCGCCGCCAGGGTCCAGGGATGCACGTCACCGAGTCGGGTCCGCAGGGCGCGCAGGCCGCGTTCCCCCTCGCGGACGGCCTGGTCGTACTCGCCGACGCCCCGCAGGAACAGTCCGAGGTTCACCGAGCAGGCCGCGGTGAACGGGTGTCCGGCCTCGAGTTGGCGCTCGTAGCCGCGCAGGCAGCGCATGGCGTGTTCGACGGCGATTCCGGCGTCGCCGGCCCGGTAGTAGTCCACGGCCATGCTCAACAGGCTCGCCCGGGTGAGCGGGTGGTCCTCGCCGAGGTGGCTGCGGTAACCGCGGTAGGTCCCGGTGCTGCGGTTCTTGGCCGCGACGGTGAGGCCGAGGCGCCGCTCGGTGACGGCGAGGGTGCGGTTGACGCGCAACTCTTCGAGCGGGCTGGCGGTCGGCAGTTGGTGGATCCGTTCCAGCGCCTCGCGCAGGGTGGCCAGCGACAGGTCGTATGCGCCGACCTCCCGCTCGAGCGTGCCGACCACGCACGCCGCCCGCCAGGCACGCGGGTCCTCGGGCCCGAACAGGGACATTCGGCGGTCGAGTTCCTGGCGGGCCAACCGCAGCGCCTCCCGCGCGTCGCCGGTGAGCAGGAAGGACAACGCGAGGTTGTTGACCGCCATCCGGGTGTTGGGGTGGTCGTCGCCGACCACCTTCCGGAATCCGACGAACGTGGCCTGGTCCTCGACCAGGGCGTCGTCGAAGCGGCCGAGGCCACGCAGGTCCCCGCCGCGGCCCCGGCCGGCGATCAGCGTGCGGAAGTGCCGCAGGCCGTAGCGGCGGCGTTGCTCGCCCAGCACCTTCTCGTCCAGGCGCAGGGCCTCGGCGTACTGGCCGAGCGCCCGGTGCAGGTTCGCGGTCTGCACGAGCAGGCGCATGGTCAGCTGGTCGAGCTCACCGCTGGCGGTCCACCGCTCGCACGTCTGCCGGGCCAGCTGCAGAGCGGATTGCCATGCGTCGCTGTCGTTGGTCAGGTACAGGTAGCGCATCTGCTTGACCACCCAGTGGCGGACGAGGCGGTGGTCCGCCGCCAGCGCGCCGGAGGGTACGAGGTGTCGTTGCAGTTCGTCGAAGATGTCGGTGTAGCGGCGGTCGTCGGCTTCCGGGTCGGTGGGCGCGTATCCGGCGAGGCCGTGCAGGACCTGGCGGTGGCGCTCGTGCCGTTGTGGGGTGGGGATCGCCTCCCGGAGCAGGACCTGGATGGCGCGGTGCATCCGCAGCGCGGCACCGCGTCCCCAGTCGACGTCGTACAGGCCGAAGCGCGCGCCGACGGTCAGGACGAGGTCGATCTCTTGAGCGTTGAGGAGCAGCTCCTCGGCGTCGGTGTCTGCCGCGGCGGCCAGCTGGGTCAGCATCGACGCCGAGCGCAGCAGCGGCAGGCCGATGCCTTCGGGGGAGAGGAACGCGGCAAGTTCGGCCAGCCGGATGGCCAGCAACCCGAACTCGGCCCGTTCGAGTGTGGTCAGGGTGATGTCCAGGACCCGGGCGACGGTGGAGGTGTGTGACCCGGGGATCCGTTCGTCCTCGTCCTGGTCGCTGCGCTGGTGCAGCTGGTCGAGCAGCTCGGTGACGCTGCGGCTGACCGCTTCGAGGTTGGGTACGCCGTCGCGTTCGAAGGCGCGGGTGCGCTCGCGGATCCAGGCGGTGGCCAGCCGCAGGGCCAGCGGCAGATGCTCCAGTGCGGCCGCGATCGTTCGCGCGTCGTCGGTGCTGATGCCCAGTACCCGCCGCAGCATGGCGATGCTCTCGTCGCCGGTGAACGCGGCGACTTCCAGCGGCGAGGGCAGGTCGGCGGAGCCGTCGTCGCGTGAGGTGATCAGGACGTGCCCGGTGCCGTCTCGGGGTTGGAGCCGGTCCAGCACGTCGGCGTTGTCGGCGTTGTCGTAGATCAGCAGCCACCGGGAGATGCCGCCGCGGGTCGACAGGGCGGTCAGGGCGGCCTCTGCCGCGCCGGTGCCGTCCACGGCGTTGATCTCGTCGGCCAGCTCACCGAGGCTGGTCTGGACCGTTTCCCGGTCCTGGGCGGGGATCCACCAGACCACGTCGTAGTCGTAGGCGAAGCGGTGGGCGAATTCCCGGGCGAGCTCGCTCTTTCCGACTCCGGCGCCGCCGGTGAGCGTCACCGGGCTGCCGTCCGCGCTCAGCCGGTCGCGCAACCGTTCCAGGTATTCCCCCCGGCCGACGAAGGATGGGTTGCGGGGCGGCAGGTTGCTACGCAGCCGACGGTCCGGCTCGGCCGGGTAGCGCGGCGCGGTGCGCAGGTCGGTGGCGGGCTGGGCGGGGGCGAGCAGGCCGAGCCGGCTCAGCAGCAGCGACTGTGCCCGGGCAGAATCGGCGTCCCGTAGGTCGATGATCCTGCGTGGGTCGATCTTCTGGACCGTGTCGCGCCCGGGGACCAGGACGGCAAGGACCTCGGCATCGTCGGTGTCGGCCGACAGCGCGGCGCCGATCGCCCGCCCGACGTCCGGGGAGACGACGGCCAGCACGGTGGCGCCCACGGCCACGGTGGGTGGCGTCCCGGGCCGCAGAGCGCGGGGATGGACCTGGACGCTGGCGCGGCGCAGCTGTCCGCCGAGCCAGTCCACCCAGGGCCGGTCGGCCGGGTCGTACAGCACGACGATGTCGTCGGCGCTCCCCGCCCGCTCCAGCAGGACACCGCGGCGGTAGCGGCGGCGGATCCGGTCCGGGACGGCCGCCGCGCGCTCGACGCTGCCGTGGGTGATCCACGACGCCATCCGCTCGTAGGCAGCCAGCAGGCTGGTGTCGTCGTCGGGCGGGTCGGCCAGCACGGCCAGCACGTCGTCGTACGTGTCGTACGTCTGCTCGGGCACCTCGAGAATCTCCACGACCGACGGTCCGGGTTCCCGGGCGGACTCGTCGAGCAGGGCGGCGAAGGCGCGGCGGGCCGTGTCGCGGGCTTCGCCGTACCAGGGGTGGTTGACGTCGCGCAGCGTCGGCGCGGCGAGGATCCGGATGCCGCCGGTGGCGCGCCGCTGCAGCTCGGCCGCGAGTTCGGCGGCCTGGTGCATGGCCTGTCGCCGGGGTGGCATGCCGACCACCGCGACGTCGCTGAGCACCGCGGTGTGGGTGATGCCGGGCAGGGTGAGGTCCACCGGGGTGTCGATGAGGACGTAGTCGTATCCCGCGTGAAGCAGCAGTTGCCGTACCCGCACCGCGTCGCCCTCGGGCCGGGTCTCGGCGTCGGCGCCGACGCCGACCATCGCGAACCCGAAGCTCGACCCGGGCATCGCGTACCGATAGAGGGTGCCCTGGTGCGGCGCGGTCGGGGAGATCAGCGCGGGGGCACGGTGCGACTGCCCGTCCGGGTGAGGAGTGATCAGGGTGGCCAGTTCCGGGCCGAGCACGCTGGCGGCCGGGGCGGCGTCCACCTGAAAGGAGCGGAGGTAGTCGTAGACCCGCGGAGTCCTGGCGCACCAGTCGACCGCCAGGACCCGTTTGCCGTTGCCGGCGAGGATCCAGGCGATGTTGGCCACGGCGCTGCTGCGCCCGGTGCCGTTGGTGGGTGACACGAAGGACACGATGGTGCAGGTGCCCGACGTGTCGTCGCCGCCGGCGCGCACGGGCGCGCCGCTCGGTGGGCGGTGGTGCGGGACCCCCGCGACGGTGGCGGAGCCGCCGGCGGGGTCAGTCGTCGTCATCGAGGGCGCTTTCGAAGCCCGCATACTGGTCACCGGGGTCTGCGCTGCGGCGTTCCAGCCGGCGCAGCGCGGCCACGAGCACCCCGCTGGGCAGCGCGTCGAGCGCCGCCGGATCCACATCGGTGAGATCGATCAGATCGGAGCGCAACATCTCCTCCCCCGCGTCCATCCCCCGATCACCGCCTGTCTTCTTCTGTCGCCACGGGTGCTGCCGCCACGAAGTCGGATATCGACCGGTGGCCAGATCCGCTGCGTGCGTTCATGATAACGGCGCGCTGCATCAGCGGTGGCCTGCATCACCGGCACGCCGCGGTGCGCTGCGCCGTCGGGCGCGGGAGAACTGAACAGCCCAGCGAGCACCAGCCAAGCGTTGTACATCGATGTATGCTGGTTGTCCCCCCTCGGCGGCCGCACCGGCCGCTCACCTGACGGCGGAGCGGCTGATGCCCGGACCGGATCACGGCCACCAGCCGGCTCTTCGTGCGCCGAGCCCCGCGACGTCGACCGTCGCGTTCCGACAGTTCGTGCTCAAACTGCACAGCCGATGCGACCTGGCCTGCGACCACTGCTACGTCTACACGATGGCCGACCAACGCTGGCGTAGCCAACCACGGGCCATGTCCCAGCGAGTGCTCGACTGGACCGCGCACCGGATCGGCGAACACGCTCACACGCACCGACTCAACAGGGTCGACGTCGTCCTGCACGGCGGGGAACCCCTGCTGGCCGGGGCCACCCGCCTCGAGGCGGCCGTCGCGGCGATCCGACAGGCGGCCGCGCCGGTGCCGGTGCGGATGACCGTGCAGACCAACGCCGTGCGGCTGGACGAGGCGTTCCTGCGCCTGTTCGACCGGCTCGGCGTGCGGATAAGCGTCAGCCTCGACGGTGACCGCGCCGCGCACGACCGGCACCGGCGGGGCCCGGACGGCCGCGGCAGTCACACCCGGGTCGAGACGGCGCTGCGTCGGCTGACCACGGGGTTCCCGCACCTGTTCCACGGTCTGCTGTGCACGGTCGACCTGGGCAACGACCCGATCACCACCTACCGGAGCCTGCTGGCGCACCAGCCGCCGGCGCTCGACTTCCTCCTGCCGCACGGCACCTGGAGCAATCCCCCGCCGGGCCGCCCACCCGACTCCCGGCCGGGGCCGTACGCGCAGTGGCTGATGGCCGTCTTCGACGAGTGGTACCACACGCCCGGGCAGCGCACCCGGATCCGCTTCTTCGACGAAATCATCCAGGTGCTGCTCGGCGGTACGTCCCGCCTGGCCGGAGTGGGCACCAGCCCCGTCGCCGTGGTCGTGGTCCAGACCGACGGGACGATCGAGATGGACGACACCCTCGCCGCCACCTACCCCGCGTCGGCCCGCACCGGGTTGCACGTCGCCCGGCACTCCTTCGACGCCGCGCTCGGGCTGCCGACCGTACGGGCGCAGCAAGCCGGCGCGGCCGGGTTGTGCGCGGCGTGCCGCGCCTGCGACCGGCACCGGGTGTGCGGCGGTGGGCTGCGCACCCACCGGTACCGCGCCAGCACCGGGTTCGACAACCCGTCGGTCTACTGCGCCGACCTCTACCGACTGATCGGCCACATCCACCGCGCCGTGCAGCGCGACGTCGCCGCGTTGCGGGCGGGCACGCCATGACACCCGCCCACCACCTCCTGCCGCGACGGGTCCTCGACGAACTCGCCGCCGGCCGCGGCAGCGCGGACGCCATCTCCCGCCTGCGGTCCGCACAACACAGCAAGACCCTCCTGCTCGTACGGGCCCTGATGCTGCTGCTCCGCGAGGCCGGACACCCGGACCTGACAGCGGTCGAGGCCGCGTACGACGTCCTGGCGCGGACCCGACCGCAGGTACGCGCGGCGGCACTGGGCCACCCTCCGGTCGCCGCGTGGGCGTTCGGTACCGCGTCGCTCCTGCGGCGAGGCGGCCACCCCGCGACGTACCCGGGGCTTCTCGCGGCCGTGGCGGTGGTCGCGGCTGTCGGCTCCGGCATCGACGCCGACCTCGACGTGCCGCTCTCCCCCGGCGCGCCGGGCCGGCTGGACCTGCCCGGTCTCGGCACCGTGGTCGTCCCGGCGGACGCGACTCGGGCGCGGGTGCGGTGCGTCGGCGGCCGGGTGCAGGTGCGCTGCGCGGGCGAGCGGGTCGACATCGGCGACGTCCGGTCGGCCGGCCGGCGATGGCTGCCCGCCCCTCGGATGGAGCTCAGGCACCGCGGGCTGCCGCTGTCACTGCTGGTGGACACCCCCGGGTGGCAGCACGTCCCCGGCATCCGGGCCGACGGCCCCGGCACCGATCACCGGTGGCGACACCGGCTCGACGGGGCATGGCGAATCCTGGTCGACAGTCACCGGCCGGTCGCCGAGGAGGTATCCGTGGCCCTGCGCGTGCTGATGCCGATCGCCGCCCCGCGGACCGGCGCCCGCAGTGGCACCTTCCACCACGCCTTCGGATCGGTGGCAATGTCGATACCACCGGACTCCCGGTCCGGGGCGGCCACCCTGGCGCACGAGATCCAACACCTCAAGCTGGCCGCCTTGACGGACATGTTCACGCTGGTCGAGCCGGGGCCCGCGGAGTTGTTCTACGCACCGTGGCGCACCGATCCTCGCCCGCTGGAAGGCCTGCTGCACGGAACGTACGCCCACCTCGGGGTGGCCCGCTTCTGGCGCCAACAGGCTCAGGCGGCCGGCAGCCGGGCGCAACGACACCACGCCGAGGTCGAGGCCGCGCGGTGGACCGGCGCCGTCGGTGACAGCCTTCTGGTCCTGGGCGCGCAGCGACGGTTGACCCCGGTGGGTCGGCACCTGGTCGACGGCATGGCCCAGGTTCTGCGGCGATGGGCCCTTGAGCCGACGACCACCGACGCGGCGGCCGAAGCCGCTCGACTCCTGACCGCGCACCGAGCCCGCTGGGACCGACAGCAGGCACCAACCGGTTGACAGCCGCTTGCCTGATCTCCACTACGCTGACTCCATGGGGGAGGGTAACCATCAGGCAACACCTCGGGAATGCTTCGTCATCGCGCCGATCGGCCCCGACGGCTCCGAGACCCGCCGACGCAGCGACCAGATCCTCAACTTCGTCATCCGCCCGGTGGTGGCCGAACGCGGCTACGTCGCCGTCCGAGGCGACGAGATCGAACGCGCCGGGCTCATCACCTCACAGGTGCTGGACCGCATCATCCAGAACGACCTCGTCATCGCCGACCTCACCGACCAGAACGCCAACGTCTTCTACGAACTGGCCGTGCGGCACGCGCTGCGCAAACCGTTCGTGCAGTTGATGGCAAAAGACCAGCAACTCCCCTTCGACGTGCAGGGGATGCGGACGATCCTGGTCGACCACACCGACCTCGACAGCGTGCACGCCGCCAAAGAACAACTGGGCCGGGCGATCGACGCGATCGGCAGCGAGGCTGACATCGTCACCCCGATGTCAGTCGCCCTGACCCTGCAGGAGCTGCGCGGCTCGTCCAGCCCACGCGAGACCGGCCTGTCGCAGATCATCGAGACGCTGCCGCAGATGATGGACATCCTCCAGGACCTGCACCGCCACCTGGGCATGGGTGGTTCCGCCGCAGCGTCGGACGACGACGACCATCGACGGCTACGCACGCTGGTCGAGTCGCTCGCCGCGCGAGGGGGCGTGACCGAGGAGGAACTGGGCGGCCTGCTCGGCGGGGGAAGCAGCAAGTTCGAGCGGTGGGTGGAGCACCTCATCCAGCGGGTTGGCGGCAACAACCACCGCCGGGTCTGAGGCTCAGGCCCATTCCCCGGTGAAGAGCGGAGCGACGGGGCGCTCCCGGCGCCCGATCCGCAGGTCCCCGAAGATCGTGCTCCGCTCCGCCCGCTCAACCTCCGCATCCAGGTCGATCCGCAACTCCTCGGAGGCGTCGTGAGCCGCCCCGATGAGCACGAGCTCGGTGCCGGGATGGTCGAGGAAGTCGGGCGGGTCGAGCGGGGCGAACCGGCGGCCGTGGAACTGTCCCTGCAGCTTGGCGGGCAGTCTGACCTTTCGGGCCGCACCGAGGCCGACTCCGGGCGGCGAGGGCGCCTGGGGATTCTTCACCGTGACGATGTAGCTTGCCTCCGGCTCTATGGACAGACCCCGCTGCGCTTCGCCGGGACGCGTCGGAAGTTCGAGTTCGTACGCGAGATGGGTGTGGTCGTCGTGCCTGGCGAGCACGTACGCCCCCTCGGCCGCCGGTCGGGCCGGCGGCTGCTCCCGCTCGCCGCGCGTCCCCGTCCGGTACCGGCGCGCCTGCAGGGTCTTGTGCAACTGCTCGGGCCGGTCCACCACCTCGTCGACAAACGCCCAGAAGCGGTCATGCTCGCTGATGTCGGGCATACGCTTGCGCCCTACGACAAGGAGCCGGAGATGCCGCCCGTGCCAGGGGTGCATCACGACCAGCAGCCGCTGCACCTCGTCCAGGGAGTCGACGTGCTCCTCCTGAACGCGGGGTCGGTAGAGGAAGTAGATGTCGCCGTCCTCGAGCAGCTCGGCCATTCGCCCCGCCTACCCGAACTGATCGCCGATGAACGTCGTCCGTCCGCCACGGCGGACCAATCGCGCGACCCGTTCGAAGCCCCGCCCCCGAGTCGGTCTGCCCAATCGAGCCGGGCAGCCCCGTGCCCGACAGGGCACAGCGCGCTTGCGGCTCTACCGCTAGGATCGGCCCCACGTGCCCACAATGGACCCGGAGGTCGCGATGGCGAACACGACGTCAGGCGTACGCCCTGTGCCGGAGCAGCCGTCGTCACGGATCGACCCGTCCGTGCCGCACGCCGCCCGTCGCTACGACTACTGGCTCGGCGGCAAGGACAACTTCGCCGCCGACCGGAAGTCCGGCGACGCGATCGCCGCCGCCTATCCGGCGATCCGGACCACGGTGATCGAGAACCGTCGGTTCATGCACCGGGCCACCCGCTACCTCGCCGGCCCGGCCGGCATCCGGCAGTTCCTCGACATCGGCACCGGCATCCCGACCAGCCCGAACATGCACGAGGTCGCCCAGGGGATCGCCCCCGACGCGCGGGTCGCGTACGTCGACAACGACCCGATCGTGCTCGCGCACGCGCGCGCCCTGCTGACCAGCACACCGGAAGGCGCCACCGCCTACGTCGACGCGGACCTGCGGGAACCGGAGCGCATCCTCGCCCACCCCGACGTCCGGGCCACGATCGACTTCGGCCGGCCGGTCGGGCTGATGCTGGTGGCGATCCTGCACTTCCTCACCGACGCCGACGACCCGTACGCGATCACGCGGCGGCTGGTGGAGGCGCTGCCGTCGGGCAGCTACCTGGTGATCTCCCACGCGACCCTCGACATGGTGCCCCAGGACCTCGCGGTGACCGCGGCGCCAGCAACCAAGGCCAGCCAGATCGACATGGCGTTCCGGAACCGGGACGAGTTCGGCGCGTTCTTCGACGGCCTGGAGTTCGTCGAGCCGAGCATCAGCCCGGTGACGGAGTGGCAGCCGGACGACGCCCCGGAGCAGCGGCCACCGGTGGCGCAGGCGGCCATGTACGCGGCGATCGCCCGCAAGCCCTGACCCGACCCGCCCGGACGCCGGCACCACGGCGCTGAGCAGCGGGTCAGGCGTCGACGGTCAGGCGGACCGTCACCGGGTCGCCGACGTCGAGCCCTTCGGCCTTCCGCACCGCCGCCTTCACCGGCACGATGTACCGGCCGTCCTTCGGCCACAACGACGTCTGCCAGCCGGTGTCACCGATCCGCGCCGTCACCGGGATCATGCCCCAGCCGTAGGTCACCAGCCCGGACGCCGCCTCCAGTGCACCGCACTGCTCGTCCGGGACGGTGACGAAGTGCCACGGCGCGGGCCCCCTCCAGAACCACATCTCGCCCGTGAACTCCAGCATCATCGGCCCAGGATAGAAGCCGGCCGGTGCACGCGCAGGACCCGCACCGCGACGACGCTGGCCCAGGCCAGCAGCGGGAAGACGGCCCTGGGCGCCCGCTCTACGACGTCCTGATCACCGGGTTGCGGAAATAAACGATCTTCGACGACACTTCCCTGACCGTCGCACGGGCGCTGGCGGGATTGAGTCGACCGGGATTCCGCATGCAGCTGTCAGACCCGGTCCCGACCCGACGGAACCACGTCTGGATGTGGGCGGGCGGCGCCGCCGGGCTCGGGCTCGCCATCCCGTCCTTCCTGGGAGCCCGGGGACCGCACACCGCCGCCGCGCCGCACCGACCGGCCGCGGAGAACTTCGTGGTCACCGGCGCGGTGGTGCTCGGCGCCGGGACGTCCTTCACCCGGGACGACCACGGCGGCTGCGCCGGGACGGGCGGGCACGGAAGCGTCCGGGACGGCGCCCCGGTGCTCCTCGCGGCCAATGGCGGGGCGGTCGCCACCGGGCAGCAGCCGCTGCGCCATCTCCACCACCTTGTCCTCGCCGACCTGCTCGGCCAGCCAGACGCTGACCGACGGCCGGGCGCTCACCGACGGCACGTGCCGGCTGAGGTAGGGCACGGTCAGAGGTTCAGCGGCTCAGGGTCGCTGGCCAGTTCCCGGAACCGCTCGCGCGGGTCGGGCACCAACCGCCGGGCGGACAGGTCGAGCAGGCCACCGACCCCGGTCACCGTGGCGACATCGGTGCCGTCCGAGCGGGTGAGGTGCTGAACGATCTGGAACGTCTTACCCTCACCCCAGCGGAACTCGCAGGTCACGTCCACCTCGTCGCCACCACGCAGCTCCCGCAGGTACCGGACGGTGACCTCCAGGGCGACCGGTCCCACACCGCTGCCGATGAGCCGGTCCTGCGAGATCCCGGCGGCGCGCAGGCACTCCCACCGGGCGTGCTCGCTGTACTGGAGGTACACGGCCTGGTTCAGGTGTCCCTGGGTGTCGAGCTCGTAACCGCGGACGGTGATGCGTACCCGAAATGGATCTCCCATGGCCGCGAGCCTAACGAGCGGCCCGACACCCAGGTCCCTGCTGGGTCCGATCGCCGAACCGATTCGCCGCGCGAGGTTTCCGCCGTCGCGTTCGGGGATTACCTGTGCGGTGGTGAGGGAGGGCGCGGGCGAGCCGCCCAGTCGGCGGGGCAGCTTCCTGCTGCGCCACGGTGCGGTCGACCAGGCGACGTTCGTGGAGTTGTTCTCCGACCTCGCCATGGTGTTCATCCTGAGCCGGCTCGTCGCACAGGCGTTCGACGTCTGATCCGGGCCGAGCCGGAACAGGCATTGATCGCGCTCGGACACACATTGCCGCTGTTTCTGCCCCTGATGCGGGTGTGGACCCTGACCACCTACATCACCGCACGGTTCGACCCGCGTCGGCCGGTGGTGCAGGTCGCCGTCATCGGCAGCGTGTTCGGTGTGCTCGTCTTCGGCACCAGCGTGCATTCCGCCTTCGACGGAAGGGCGCTGGCCTTCGCGCTGACCTACATCGTCCTGCAGGCCGGCCGGACGCTGGTGATCACCCTTCTCACGCACGTACCCGAGGTGCGGTCCGACTACCTGCGGGCGTTCTGCTGGTACGCGATCACCGCGGTGCCCTGGCTCCTCGGCGCGTCCGGTCACGGCGCGACCCGCGCCGCGCTGTGGGCGGTGGCGGTGCTCGTGGAGTACGTCGCAGCCTGGCGCGGCTGGCCTGTGCCCAGGCTCGGCAGGCACCCGTTGATGCTCTGGGCATCGGAATCGCCTTCACCGAGGTGCCCGCCAGCCCGTACCGAATCATGGCGCTGGTGGTGGCTTTCCTGACCACCGTCCTGCTGTGGCGCATCTACTTCCACCTCGCCGGCCAACTGGTCGCTCAGGCAGTGACCCGGGCCTCCGATCCCGCCCGAACCGGGCGGCTCGCCGGCGCCGCCCACCCGACCATGATCTTCGGCATCGTCACCACCAGCATCGGACACGACCTGGTCGAGAAGCACCCTGCCCGAGACACGCCCCTGGCCTGGTCGATGGTCATCACCGGAGGGGTCGCGATATTCCTGGTCGGCCGTTCCATCCTCGAATACGTGGTCTACGCCCGCGTCTCGGCTCCCCGCCCGGCCGGCGTCGTGGCGCTGCTCCTGCCCACGGCACCCCTGACCCGCGTTCCCCCGCTCGCGGCCTCGGGCGTCGCCGCCATGGTCCTGCTGCTCGTCGCGATCGCTCGACGGGCCCACCGCCACCCACGAGAGGCTCCCACCCCACCCTGAGCGCCGGCGGAGAAGGCGTTGACGAGCGGTGGCGGGAGCAGCATCGGCGGCAGGAGACAGGCGAGGGTGAGTAGCCCGATGACGCGGCTTCTGGAGAGCCCGGTGGGCAGCAGACCTGGCGCCGGCCGCGACATCTTGCGACGCTGACGGTTGTGTATGACTACGACCTGTTGGTGCTGGGCTCTGGGCCCAGCGGTCAGAAGGCCGCGATCGCCGCGGCCAAGCTCGGCAAGCGGGTCGGCATCGTGGACCGGCGCGACATGATCGGTGGGGTGTGCATCAACACCGGCACCGTCCCGTCCAAGACGCTGCGCGAGGCCGTGCTCTACCTGACCGGCCTGAGCCAGCGGGATCTGTACGGCAGCAGCTACCGGGTCAAGGAGGAGATCACGGTCAGCGACCTGGCCGCCCGGACCCAGCACGTGATCAGCCGGCAGACGGACGTCATCCGTAATCAGCTGGCCCGCAACCGGGTCGCAATGATCACCGGCACCGGACGGTTCGCGGACCCGCACGCGGTCTGGGTCGACGGTGGCTCCGGACGCGAGTCCAAGGTCACCTTCGACAAGATCATTATTGCCGCGGGTACGCGGCCGGCCCGTCCGGACAGCGTCGACTTCGACGACCGGACCATCGTGGACTCCGACGGCGTCATCAACCTCCAGGCCGTGCCCCGCAGCATGGTCGTGGTCGGCGCCGGCGTGATCGGCATGGAGTACGCATCCATGTTCGCCGCGCTCGGCACCAAGGTGACCGTGGTGGAACGCCGCGACCGGATGCTCGAGTTCTGCGACGAGGAGGTCGTCGAATCGCTCAAGTACCACCTGCGCGACCTGTCCGTGACGTTCCGCTTCGGCGAGGAGGTCGCCGCGGTGGAGAAGCACCAGACCGCGGCGCTGTGCATCCTGAAGAGCGGCAAGAAGATCGTCGCGGACACCGTCATGTACTCGGCCGGCCGCCAGGGCCAGACCGACGACCTGGCCCTGGAAGCGGCCGGGCTGGAGGCGGACAGGCGCGGCCGGATCGAGGTCGACGCGAACTACCGCACCGCGGTGGACAACATCTACGCGGTCGGTGACGTGATCGGCTTCCCGGCGCTGGCGTCCACCTCGATGGAGCAGGGCCGATTGGCCGCGCAGCACGCCTGCGGCGAGCCCGTCCGCGGAATGAACGAGCTGCAGCCGATCGGCATCTACACGATTCCGGAGATCAGCTTTGTCGGAAAGACCGAGGAGGAGCTGACCGACACCTCGACGCCGTTCGAGGTGGGCATCGCGCGCTACCGCGAGCTGGCCCGCGGCCAGATCGTCGGGGACTCCTACGGCATGCTGAAGCTGCTCGTGTCGCCGGACGACGGCCGGCTCCTCGGCGTGCACGTGTTCGGGACCGGCGCCACCGAGATCGTCCATATCGGACAGGCGGTGATGGGCTGCGGAGGTAACGTCGAATACCTGGTCGACACGGTGTTCAACTACCCCACCCTGGCTGAGGCGTACAAGGTGGCTGCGCTCGACGCTTCCAACAAGATCCGCAACATCACCCGGATCGACGGCTAGGCAGTGTCTCGAAGTGCGTGTAGCCACTCGTTGATGGCGGTGACGTAGATCGCCTGCCAGGAGCCGTAACACGCCGGCACGTCCCGCCACGGCGCACCGACCCGCACCCGCCACCGGATGCCGTCAATGAGCTGCCGCTTGCTCCACTGCGACGGCCGTCCCGGCCGCTTATCCGCAGGCAGCAGCGACTCCAACACCATCCACTGGGCGTCGGTCAGGTCGTGCCGCCTCGTCACCGCTATGGTGGCCACGAGGTCTCCGGTATTCAGGTTCTTCTTGGTCGATGAACCCTCCTACCGGAGACCTCGCTAACTATCGATCACCGACACGCCGCACCCGACTTCGAGACGCTGCCTAGCTCGTGCGGACGGCAGCGCTACTCGCTCTTGGGCCAGATGGGGCCCTGGTCGGTCCAAGTGACACCCTTGTTGTGGCAGAGGCAGAACGGGTGGCCGACGGGGTCGGTGTAGACGCGCCAGCCGTAGCCGTCGGGGCCGATGGAGTCCTGCTGCAGGGTCGCGCCGAGGGCCAGGACGCGGCTCTGTTCGGCCTCGATGTCGTCGACTTCGAAGTCGAGATGGAACTGCTTGGGGTGCTCGCTGTCGGGCCACTGCGGGGCGCGGTAGTCCTCCACCCGGATGAAGGCCAGCTCGATCTCGCCGAACCGGATACCGGCCCAGTTGCCGTGGCTGCCCTCCTTGACCGGGCGACCCGTCACGTCTGAATAGAAGGCTGCCAGCGCCATCGTGTCCGGGCAGTCGATGATGAAATCGGTGAGTCGCAGCATCCGGCGATCTTGCCACAAGATCAAATAAGCCGGAGTTTGAGACAGGCCCTAGCGGATATCCGCAGGTCGCCAAACTGAGTCAGCCCACCCGGTCGAGGAAGTCCCGCGAGCGCTGCACCACCAGCGCGGTCGCTTCCGCGTCGTAGGACGGCAGCGAGCTGTCGGTGAACAGGTGCCGGTCGCCCGGGTAGACGAACAGCTCGGCCCGGTCGGATCCGACAATCTTGACCAGCTCGCGGGCGGAATCGATGTCGCCCTCCAGTGCGAAGAACGGGTCCTTGTCCATGCCGTGGATCTGCACCGGGACGCGGTCGGGCCACGGTCCGATGGCCCACTCGCCGGTGACCGGGAGGCAGGCCTCGTAGAGCAGGGCGCCGCCGGCGCCGGGCCGGGTCTGGGCGAGCCGCTGCGCCGTGGCGGCGCCCCACGAGAAACCGGCATAGACCAGACCCTCGGGCAGGTCGGCCGCGGCCCGGTCGGCACGCCCGTTGAGCGCCTCGTCCCCGATGCGCTTGGTCAGGGCGAAGCCCTCGTCGACGGTCGCCGGGCGCTCGCCGTCGAACAGGTCCGGCGTGTGCACGGTGTGCCCGCCGGCGCGCAAGTGCTCCGCGAACGCGCGCACGCCATCGGTCAGTCCCTGGATGTGGTGGAACAGCACGACCTCGGCCATCTCTACACTCCTGTCATCGGACCACAGTGATCGAATGATCCAGAATTTTTGAACGGTCGAGAAATGTCGGTCAATGAGCAGATCCCGGACTACGACCTCGACGAGATGCTCGTGGTCGCCGCACCCGAGCAGCTCCGCGCGCTGGCCGACCCGCTGCGCGCCACCCTCCTGGAGCTGCTCCTCGAGCGGGCCGCCACGGTCACCGAGATGGCGCAGGCGGTCGACCGCCCCAAGAGCAGCGTCGCCTACCACGTGAACCTGCTCGTCGACGCCGGCCTCCTCCGCGTGGTGCGCACCCGACGGGTACGGGCGATCGAGGAGCGCTACTACGGCCGGGTCGCCCGCACCCTCTACGTCGGGGTGCTCCACCGACCCGAGGACAAGCAGGTCGTGACGGCCATCAACGGTCTCGCGGAGGCGGCCGCCGAGTCCGCCGCGGCGCACGCCGCGGACGAGCTGCGGTGCACCCTCGTGCACGCCCGCATCCCGATCGAGGAGGTGCGGAACTTCTGGGCGCAGGTCCAGGAGCTCGCCCGCCAGTTCGCGCAGATCCCCCGGGCCGGCGACCAGGTGTACGGCTTCGTCGCCGGCCTCTACCCCACCGACGCCCCCACCCTCCCCGACGCCGAGCGCGACCCGACCAACTGACGCGCGTCCCGTTCGGGCCGATCCGCTCGCTCATCTGCGCCGGATGGCACGGCCGGCTGCGGACATTCGACCCCCACCGTCCGCGCCATGCCTTCACCCTCTATTCATCGCGCAAGGGCCTCCCATCACCGCGCCCACGATCGTGCTCGACAGCGGTGCGGACGGCGTCGCTGGGCCGAGCGCGGCGGAGGACCGCGACCACTTCACGGGGCCTTATGAGCACCGGCTCCTGTCGGGGGTGGGACACAACGTTCCGCAAGAGGCTCCGGACGCGTTCGCGGATGGCGTGGCAAACCTTCTGACCTGACAAGCCGCTCAGCGTCTCCAGTTCTTTCGCCTGATGTCGGCCGATCGTCGGAGGCTAACTGGACCTTCGAGTCATTAGCATCGGCACGACTCACGGCCACGGAACGGAGAACGCGATGCAGCAGAAGCTTCAGACCCGTGCGTTCGAGCAGGTGACGCCGATCCTGCAGTCCGGTGAGCAACCGGTCGTGGCGACGCGGGCCATGGTCGGGAAGTTCTCGTCCGGTCGACTCGGGACGGTCGTCAGCCAGGCGATGGTCCTTGAGGGTGGCGGAGCGTTGTTGGGGGCGGCACTGGCGTCGACCCGTAAGCAGTTCGTCGTGCTCACCAACCGTCGACTGATCTTCCTGCCGCAGACGTTTCTGGGCGGCCCCGGAAAGAAGGTCCTGGGTGAGGTGCCCCGTGAACAGGTCTCGCTGGCCGAGGCCAAGATGGGTGTGGTGAGCCTGCTGCGCCTCGCGTTCGGCGCTCCGGGCGACGGCGTGGCTCTCACCTTCCCCCGGGTGGACAAGAAGAACGCCGAGTCGCTCGCGGACGCCCTGCGACAGGCTCCGGCCGCCTGATCACCGGCTCCCGAGTCCGGCTGGGGCGTGGGCTAGCCCCTGGGGATCAGCACGCTCAGGCAGGTGACGCAGCCCTCAAGCTTCTCGTACTCGCCGATGTCGACGACGACCGGCATGAAGCCGAGGTCCGCCACGAGCGCCGCGGTGCGCGGCGCCGACGCGGCCAGCAGCACGAGGTCATCGCCGAGCGGTACGACGTGGCAGCCGGCCTCCTCGTCGACCGCGCGCACCGGCTGCCGGAGCGCGGTCACGTCGAGCAGTTCCGGCAGCGCGACGAGGGTGCCGTCGGGCAGCGCGGTCACGGCCGACTTGAGATGCAGCACGTCGCGCAGCGGGACCGGGATCACGCTGCGCCCGCGGGTCGCCAGGTGGGCACGCAACTGGGCCACGCCCGCACCGTTGGTGCGGCCGCCTCGGCCCACGTACACGGTGGTGCCGACCTGCAGCACGTCGCCGCCGTCCAGCGTCCCGGGAGCCTCGATGCGCACGACTTCCAGCCCGGCCTCGCGTACCGCCTTCTCCGTGCCGGGGATCTCCGGGCGGCGCTGCGGCGCGCCCGGTCGGGTGATCACCGCCAGGCCCTCGCAGACCACCACGGTGTCCTCGATGAACACCGAGTCGGGACAGTGGTCGGCGGGAGCGACCTCGCGCACCTGCCAGCCGGCTTCGGCGAGCGCGGCCCGGTACGCCTCGTGCTGACGCCGGGCCTGTGCGACGTCCACGTCGCTGCGTTCGATGTGGGTCACCAGCCCTTCGGCCAGCCGCCCGCTGGGTCGCCGGACCAGGGCGATGCCTCGAGTCATGCAACCAGTCTGCCGTGCGGCGTCAGCCAAGCTCAAGCAGGGCAGGCGGCAATCATGTGGGAGCCCAGCCACGGCCGTTGATCGCACCGGCCTCCGATCGGCCCGCAGCTCACCGGAGGTCCCGGCGGGCGTCCGGCGCGCCGGACCTCCGGTGAGCTTTGGCCAGGCCCATGCACGGGTTGGCCGGGACCTCACTCGTTCCGGGCCGTCTCCGGACCGGTGATCCGCCGCAGCAGCGGCAGCGTCGAAGCGATGATGCCCAGCGATACCGCCAGGCCGCCGCCGACCATGAGGTAGAACGACCCGTCCGGCGGGAGCAGCGTGTAGTCCAGCTGCGCCCGCAGGAACAGGTACGAGGCCAGGAATCCCATCCCGATCGCGACCGCCGAGACGACCAGGAGCGGCACGACGGTCTCCAGCGCGACCACGCGGCGCAGGGTCCGTAGCTGCACTCCGGTGAGCCGGAGCATGCTGAACGGCCGCTTCCGGTCGCTGAGCCCGCCAGCCACGCTCACCGCCAGGCTGCATCCCGCGATCGGCAGGCTGGCCAGCATGATCACGTTGGCCAGTTGCTGGAACTGGATCAGCTGCTGCGCGTTGTTCGACTCCCACTCCCCCACGCTGCTCGGGAAGCGCCCTTGCGGGAACGCGTTGATCAGCATCGTGCGGGCCTGTTCGAACGCCGACCGGCTGGTCGTGTCGACGACCACCGACAGGACCGGCTGCCGGTCAACGTCCGCGGCGACGACGCCGACGGCGGCGCCCCAGACGTACGTGTCATTGGTCAGGTCGAACGCCCGCATGCCGATGAGGTCGGAGGGTACGACCGCGACCTGCCCGCCGGCCGGGCAGTTGCCGAACAGCTTGAGACGGTCCAGCTCGGCGCAGGTGACCAGGCCCGGCCAGTCGCGCGCGTCGCCGCGCTGCCCGCCGACGCCGAGTTTACGCCCGGAGTTGGCGTGCACCACCGTTACGCTGCGCACGCCGGGGATCGCGCTGAGTCCGGACGGAATCTGGTCGGCGGTCGGTGCCGGTCCTTCCTCGGGCCAGAACGTTTTCGACAGTGAGGTGGCGGCCACCGAGTCGGTGCGCGGTGCGCCGCGGTTGGCGACGAACGTGGTGATCGTGCCGGTCGCCACGCTGGTCACGAACAGGGCCACGATCAGCCCACTCACCGACCGGAACCCCGCCTGCGGGTTGTCCGACAGCCGCCGCCCGGCGATGAGCGTCGCGGGTCGGCTGGCCCGCCCCGCGAGGACCCGCGCGCCGGCGATGGTCAGCCAGGGCCCGGCCATCACCAACCCGACCAGGATCAGCACAAACCCCGAGATGTACGCGGTGATCTGGCCGTTGGTCGTCTCGGGGCGCCGGCCGATGAACCAGGTCAGCTCGGCGAGCCCGGCAGCTAGGGGGATGAGCCGCCAGGCGCGCGGCGGTTTCGGGGTGACGCGCCGGCTCACGCCCAGCGGGGAGATCTGCACCCGGCGCAGCGCCAGCGCGGCAGCCACGACGGCGCCGAGCGGGATGCCGAGCGCGACCGCCAGGATGTCGACGACGGTGAGCGACAGGTCGGCGGTGAAGAACGGGTCGCCGGTGAACGGGATCGCCGCGAGGCCCGGCCGGAAGGCGAAGAACAGCCCGAACCCGACGGCGGTACCCGCTGTCGCGGCGATCGCGGACTCCACGGCCGAGATAAGAGAGATCTGCCGTGGCGTGGCGCCGACCAGCCGCATCGCGGCGAAGCGCTGCTCCCGGCGGGTCGCGGCCAGCCGGGTCGCGGTGCCGATGAAGATGAGCACCGGGAAGAGCAGCGCGGCCGCGACGACGGACAGCACGATTGTCATGCCGTCGTGCCTGATCCCGACGTAGCAGCCGTGACTGCAGTCGCTCGGGGAGGTGGTCATGATCTGCGTGATCTGCCGCGCCCCCAGGTGTTCCAGGTCGGCCGGGGCCCGGCCGATGACGATCAGCAGCGACTCGGGAGAGGGCAGCGCCGCCCGCCCGACCGTGCCGATCTCATGGCCGGGGAAGCGGTCAGCGAGTTGCTCGGCCGGGGTGGCGCGCAGCAGCTTGCCGAGGGCGGGCGAGACGTAGTACTCCCCCGGCCCGGGCAGGTGCGGGATGCCCGGTGGCACCGGAGCGTCCGGGCCCAGCGGCGCGACCTCGACCCGGCCGATGGATTGGCCGTGGTAATGGTCCTCCCGGAGCAGCCACCACATCGGATCGGCTGACGCCCCGGCCGCGGCCGGGGCGGTGCCGGTGTTGAGCCACGCGTACCGCGTGTTCTGCTTACCGACCGCGTTCATGCCGGCGAGCGTGGTCAGGAGCATGCCGACGCCGAGCGCCACCGCGCCGGCGATGATGACGAGCCGGATGGCCGCCTCCCGGCCACCGGACAGGGACAGCCGCAGACCGAATCGGATCATGAGTGCACCAACGCGTTCACCTTGCCGTCACGCACGATGACCTGCCGGTCGGCGTACGCGGCGACGCGGGCCTCGTGGGTGACGAGCACGACCGTGGTGTCCTGCTCGCGGGCGCAGACGACGAGGAGGTCCATGACCTGCTCGCCGGTGAGGGAGTCGAGTGCGCCGGTCGGCTCGTCGGCGAACAGCACGCTGGGCCGGGCGACGAGGCCGCGGGCGAGCGCCACCCGCTGCGCTTGGCCGCCGGACAGCTCACCGGAACGGCGCCCCTCCAGCCCGGCCAGGCCGAGCCGTTCGAACCACGGCCGCGCCTCCCGAAGCGCGGCCGTGCGGCGGACTCCGCCGAGCAGCAAGGGCAACGCGACGTTCTCCTCCGCGGTCAACTCGGGTACGAGCTGTCCGAACTGGAACACGAACCCGAATCGATCCCGGCGCAGCACGCTGCGCTGCTGCTCGCTCATCGTGTCGACGCGGCGGCCGTCGAGGCGGATCTCGCCCGCGTCGGGCACCAGGATGCCGGCCAGGCAGTGCAGCAAGGTGGACTTGCCGGAGCCGCTCGGGCCCATCACGGCGACGATCTCGCCCGGGTCCACCGAGAGGCTGGCGCCCCGCAGCGCCGGTGTGCTGCCGAAGGACAAGGCGACGGCACGCGCTTCGATGGCCGTCATCGCCGCACCACCGTGCGGAGCGCGTCCAGCCGGGCGATCGTGGTGTCGATCCAGTGCAGGTCGGCCTCAAGATGGAACAGGCCATGGTCGGCCAGCAGCGTGTCCACCAGGTTGCCGTCGCGCTTGATCGCGGTCAGCTCCGTCATCCGCCGCAGGTGCGTGGCGCGCTGGGCGTCGAGGTATTCCGCGGCGGGCCGGTCCAACATCAGCGCCAGCACCACCTTCGTGAACAGCACCGTCTGCAGGTTGGGTTCGGCCTCCACCGGCTCGGCCAGCCAGTCGTCCACCTCGGTCGCGCCGCGCTCGGTGATGACGTACCGCTTGCGGTCCGGGCCGACGCCCGGCTCCACCTCGCCGATGACGATCTTGCCGTCCCGGGCCAGGCGGCCCAGCGTCGCATATACCTGCCCGAACGGCAGCGGCTTGCCGCGGCTGAAGAAGGTGTCGTAGTCGCGTTTGAGGTCGTAGCCATGACTGGGCTCGCGCTCCAGCAGGCCGAGGAGGGTCAACGGCACACTCATGCCCGTGACCATACCCCGAGCGTATACTCCGCGTATATACCCTGAGCGTTTATCGCGGCCGCTTCTCGTGACGGCGCTGGATCGTCGCGGATGTACGAAGACGTGGTGCTCGAGCCGGGAGGAAGCGACCTGTCCCGGGCGTTGAGCAGGGGTGCAATGGGGTGGAAATTGCGGTCATGCAACTAGGATCCGGGGGGTGGTTCGCGCGGAGAGTCACCAGGACGAGCAGCGGTTGCGCCGCATCGAGGCGATGACCGACGCCACGCTGTCCCGCCTCGACGCCGCCGACCTCTTCGACGAGGTCCTCGACCGGGTCCGCGACCTGCTCCAGGTCGACACCGCCGCCATCCTCCTGCTCGACGTTCACGCCCGGCACCTGGTCGCCACCGCCGCCAAAGGGCTGGAGGAGGAGGTCCGGCACGGGTTCCGCGTCTCGATCGGGCGGGGGTTCGCCGGCCGCATCGCGGCGACCGAGCAACCGGTGATCATCGAGGACGTCACCCCGGACAAGGTCGTCAATCCCATCCTGCTGCAAACCGGTGTCCGATCCCTGCTGGGCGTCCCGATCATGACGAGGGGTCACCTCGTCGGCGTGCTGCACGTCGGTTCCCTCACCCCGCGCCGGTTCACCGCCGACGAGGTCCGCCTGCTGGAACTGGTCGCCAACCATGTCGGGCTGGCCAGCCGGGTGCGTGAGAGCACCCTGGACCACACCGCTGCCCTGGCGCTGCAACGGAGCCTGATCCCCGCCGAGTTCCCGCACGTACCGAATCTGGAGATGGCCGGCCGGTACGTGCCGGGTCATGCCGCCGGGGTCGGCGGCGACTGGTACGACGTCTTCACCCTCCCCTCCGGTTGGCTGGGCGTGGTCATGGGTGACGTGTCGGGCCACGGGCTGCGGTCGGCGGTGGTGATGGGGCGGATCCGCAGTGCCCTGCGCGCGTACGCCCTCGTCTGCGAGGAACCGGCGGAAGCCCTCACCCTGCTCGACCGGAAGGTCGTCCACTTCGAGGCCGGCAGCCTGACCACCGCCTTGTACGCGCTGATCTCCCCCGACGGCTCCCGCATCCACCTCTCCCTGGCCGGGCACCCCTGCCCGGTGCTGGCCGCGCCCGGCCGGCCGGCGACCGTGCTTGCCGCGCACATCGACCCACCGCTCGGCACCGGCCGCAGAAGCCCCGAGCGGCACACCACCACGGTCGACTTCCCGCCCGGCGCGGTCCTCGTCGCCTACACCGACGGACTCGTCGAACGCCGCGGCGAACTGTTCGACTCCGGCGTCGCCCGTCTCACGGCCGCGATCCCGGTGGCTCCCGTCGAGACCGTGTGCGACACCATCATGGCGACCCTCGACGCCGAACATCCCGCGGACGACATCGCCCTGCTGGCCGTCCGCCGGGCCACCATCTGACGGCGCCGCCAGCCGCGGGCGACGACCGGCCGGCGGCCTACCCGGAGATGGCTCGCCGGGCCGCGCGGTGGCAGCCTCCGATCACCACTTGTTCCACGGCACGGTCCAGTCGCCCACCCCGTCGGTGAGTGCCATCGATCGAGGGGTGTTGCGGACGTCGACCACGTCACCGAGCCGGAACGTCTCGTAGAACCAGCGGGCGTCGGCCGGCCCGACGTTGATGCAGCCGTGCGAGGTGTTCTGGTTGCCCTGCTGGCCGATGTTCCAGTCGGCCAGGTGGACGAACTCGCCCGAGTACGAGATCCGCAGACAGAGCTTGATGACCTCGTCGTAGAAGTTGGGGTCCTTGGGATCGACGACCCCGTAGCTGGCCGAGGTCATCCGGTGCGAGGGCTCGCGGGTCATCACCACGTGCGGGCCGGAACGCGTCCAGTAGCTGATGACCTCCCCGTTCGCGCCCGTGGTGGTGCCACCCTTGCCCATGCTGATCGGGCAGTCCCGCACCATCCTCCCGTCGATGTAGACCTTCATCCGGTGGGTCCTCGCGTCGGCGATGGCGATGCGGGACGGGCCGATGGTGAAGTTCGTGCCGGCGTTGGCGCCGCCGTAGACGCCCTTGCCGAGGTCCTGGCCGAAGAGGTTGACCTTCACCGAGATCTTCGTGCCCGGCGTCCAGTACTTCGCCGGCCGCCAGTGGGCGTTCTGCCCGTCGATCCAGCGCCACCGTCCCTCGACGGCCGGCGTGGTCTCCACCAGCATCGCCTTCTCGGCCTCGTCGCGGTTCTTGACGGGCCGGCTGAAGTTGACCATGACCGGCTGGCCGACCCCGTACGTGCCGCCGGCCCGCAGGGCGGTCAGCGCGTTGGCCTGGAACGTGACGGAGGCGACCCCGGACGGCTTGACGGTGCTGAAACTGCTCTTGTGCTGGGTCAGCGCGCCGGCGGCGTCAGCCACGGACACGGTGACCGTGTAGGTCCGGCCATAGGCCAGCTTGCCGGTCGACTGCCACGTGCGGTCGTCGCTGCCCACCTCGCCGGCGACGGTCTTGCCCCCGGCCGCCACAGACACGTCCTTGAGCGTGCCGCCCTCCACCGCCACGACGACCTGCTCGACCGGCGACACCTTCTTCGTGTCGGCGGCCGGCGTAACGGTCACTCGTACCTCGCTCGGCGGCGCACTCGCCGCCGCCAGACCCGGCTGGGACCACGCGGCTCCGGACGACGAGCCATCGCTGCACCCTGCCGTCACCAGGCCGGCCGTGACACCCAGGCCGGTACCGATCAACTTTCGCCGACTGATCATCCCGTTCCCCTCCGCCGGGAGAGTACTTGCTGACGGCGGGTCATGGGAGACCCGGTGCCCAGTTCCGGAACGTCGGTCATGAATCCGACCGGCGGGGCAGCCCGGCCAGCCACCGGTCCAGGGCGGCCGGCGACCGGAACAGCAGCACCAGCGGCCCCGACGGGTCGGTCTGCCAGGCCCGCATCCGCCGCCGGGCCCGGCCGAACGCGGCGACGTGCCAGACCAGGATCGAGTCCCGGGACAGCACGCTGCCCAGCGACTCGCGGTTGCCGTTGCAGATCTCCTCCCGCGTCACCAGCCGGCGCGCGGTGCGGCGCAGCAGCCGCCCGAACGAGCACCACCGCGGGTAGTCCAGGCCGACCACCAGGTCGGCGCGGGCCAGCGGTACGTCCCGCCACCCGTGGTACGCCCCGTCGAGGATCCAGCGGTCCCGCCGGCAGATCTGCTCGATCCGGCTGCGCTGCAGCGCGACCGGCACCTCGACCCAGCCGGGCTGCCAGAGCAGGTCGTCGACCGGATACCACGGCATCCCCAGGCGCTCGGCCAGCCGTGCCGCGAGAGTGGACTTGCCGGCGCCGTACACCCCGTAGATCAGGATGCGGGAGGGCGCGCTCACCCGCCGCAGCGTATGTCGCCGAAGCAACCCGCGTCGGGTGACCTGTCCGTGACGTTGACGGCGGACGATGAGTGACATGTTGTTCACGCGACGGAGTCTGCTCGGCGTGACCGCGGCAGCCGGCATGACCGGCCTGGCTACCGGCTGCGAGCCGGACCGGCGGGGATCCGCCGCCGGTGACCCGGCGAGCGCACCGGCCTTCGACCCGGCGAGTTGGGAGAGTGTGCGGGCCCAGTTCGCGCTCGACCCCGACCGGGCGCACCTGGCCACCTTCGTCTTCGCGGCCCACCCCGCGCCGGTCCGCGCCGCCATCGCCGCGCACCGGGACGGGCTCGACCGGGACGCGATGGGCTACCTGGGCGCCAACGAGAAACGGCTCGACGACGCCGTGCTCGCGGCGGCGGCCAGCCGCCTCGACACCCGCCCGGAGCAGATCGCCCTGACCGACTCGACCACGATGGGCCTCGGCCTGCTCTACACCGCGGTACGGCTGCGGCCCGGCGACGAGGTGCTGACCACCGAGCACGACTTCTACGCCACGCACGAGTCGTTGCGGCTGCGCGCCGAGCGGGACGGGACGACCGTTCGTCGGGTACGCCTCTACCGGGACGCGGCGGCGACCACCGTCGACGAGATGGTCGGCAACCTGGCGGGGGCGGTCACCAGCCGAACCCGGGTCGTCGCGCTCACCTGGGTGCACTCCAGCACCGGGGTGAAGCTGCCGGTCCGGCAGCTGGCCGAGGCGGTTCGCACCCGCAGCCCGGAGGCACTGATCTGCGTCGACGGGGTGCACGGCTTCGGCGCCGAGGCGGTGACGCCGGCTCAGCTCGGCTGCGACGTCCTGGTCTCCGGCTGCCACAAGTGGCTGCTCGGGCCGCGTGGCACGGGACTGGTCTGGGGCAGTGAGCGGGCGTGGGGTCGGCTGACGCCGGTGATCCCCACCTTCGACGGGCCCAGCATCGGCCGCTGGTTGTTCGGCGGCATGGGCGGGGCGGCGAGCGCTGGGGGGCCCGCGCACACGCCGGGCGGCTACCACAGCTTCGAGCACCGGTGGGCGCTGGCCGAGGCGTTCGAGTTCCACCGGCGGATCGGTCCGGAGCGGGTCGCGGCGCGGACCCGCGAGCTGGCCGACCGGCTCAAGGAGGGCCTGGCCGGCATGCGGGGGCTGCGGCTGGTCACCCCACGCTCGGCCGAACTCTCCGCCGGCATCGTCTGCTGCGCCGTACCCGATGTACCGGTGGGTGAGGCGGTGGGCCGGCTGACCGCCGCCGGCGTGATCGCCAGCAGCACGCCGTACAACCCCTCCCACCTGCGATTCGGGGCGACCATCGCGAACAGCGAGGCGGATGTCGACGCGGCCCTCCGGGCGGTGCGCGGCCTGCTCTGAACACCGATGTGGCAGCTCCACCGGCAGGGCGTCACGCGACGGGTGGTCGCGCGAATATGACGTGCGGGGGGGGGCCGACGCCTCTACGGTCTCCGCCGTGACCATCGACATCGTGAGCCTGGCGGACCGCCCCGAACTCGCCCCGTTACTGAGCAACGACGACTTCGACGCGGCGTGGCCAGAGTTCATGCGCTGGGACCCGATGGGCGGGGTGTACTACAACGTCGCCGACGACCTCTACCCCGAGTTCGTGTTCGCCGCCGTCGACCCCGCCGAGCCGGAGCGTGCCGTCGCCCGGGCGTATGCCGTGCCGGTGCGCTGGACGGAGGCCGAGCTTCCCGACGGTGGCTGGGACCGGATGATCCAGCGGTCGACCATCGACCGGCTCACCGGGGCCGCCCCGACCATGGTGTCGGCGTTGGAGATCTGCATCCGACCGGACCAACGGGGAACGGGGCTTTCGGGGCTGATGCTCGCCGCGATGCGGGCAGCCGCCGCGAAGCGCGGCTTCGACACCCTCGTCGCGCCGGTCCGCCCCAACGGCAAGCACACCCGGCCCGACCTGCCGATGACCGAGTACGCGGCACAGGTCCGCGAGGACGGCCTGCCGGTCGACCCGTGGCTGCGGGTGCATGTCCGCGCCGGTGGGCGCATCGAGCGGGTGGCGCCCCGGTCGATGGTCATCAGCGGCACGCTCGCCGACTGGCGCCGCTGGACCGGGCTGCCGTTCGACGCCAGCGGACCGGTGCACGTGCCGGGCGCGCTGGTGCCGGTGCTCTGCGACGTGGCGCACGATCACGCCGTCTACGTCGAGCCCAACGTCTGGGTCCGGCACCCGCTGTAGCGGTTGCCGACCCGCCGGGGACGCCGGGCCGGTCAGCGGCGCGGTCGGCGTGCGCCTGATCATCGCGGACCGAGCCACCGGTGGAGGTAGGCCAGCAGCCCGCTCATCTCGCCGCCGCCGGCCCGGTATCCGACGTGCCCGTCCGGGCGAACGAGGTACAGGGCTGCGGCTCCGCTGGTGACACCGAGTCGACGCAGCGCCGGTACGGGGGTGCGTCCCGCCCCGACGTCGGGTGTGGTCAGCCTGTGCACCGTTATCCCGTACCGATCGAGTGCGGTGGTCGCGGCCGCCGGCCAAGCGCCCGGTGGCCCGCACAGCAGCACATGCCATCCGGGCTCGCCGGTGAGCTGGTGCAGGGTCGGACCGTCCCCATCGGACCACAGTGGGGTGTCGGGCAGCCGGTCGCCAGGTCGCGGACCCTTGCGCGGGGCGCCTGGGCCCTCCACCGACAGCGGGCTGTCCCGGTAACCGATGCTCAGCTCAGACACCATTCGGAAGGCGATGGACCGGACGAACCTCGGAGCGAGCACGACGGGAAGCAGCGCGGGGGCGAGCCGGGAACGGGCGAAGCGTACGAGCGGATTGGTGGCGGTGGCGACGGTGAACGCCCGGTCGGTGAAGCGCAGCACCATCCGGCCGACCGGCGCCCGCTCGGCCTCGTAGCTGTCCAGCAGCAGCGGGTCGGAGTGCCCTTGCAGCGCGCGGGCGAGCTTCCACCCGAGGTTGACCGCGTCCTGGATGCCGGTGTTCATGCCCTGCCCCCCGGCCGGGCTGTGGATGTGCGCGGCGTCGCCGGCCAAAAACATCGGCCCGGACCGGTAGCGGGTGGCGGCGCGGTGGTGCAGCCGGAAGGTGGTCATCCAGACCGGGTCGCGCAGCCGTACCGTCGCGCCGGTGTAGCGATCGGCGAGGGCCTGCACCAGGTCGAGGGTGACCGGGGCGTCCGGCGCGGTCTGGTCGGTGCGTGGCCGCATGGCCAGCACCCTCCAGGTGGCCGGGTGGCCGAGCGGGAAGAGGAGGAACATCCCCTGCTCGGAGAGGAACGCGTGCGCGGCGCCGACGTCCACGCCGTCGGCCTCGAGGTCGGCCAGGACGAACGTCTGCGGGTACGCTGCCCCCTCGAACCCGATCCCGGCCAGGTGCCGGACCGTGCTGTGCGCGCCGTCGCAGCCCACCACATACCGGGCTGGCACCCGTTCTGTACGGCCGTCCGGACGCCGCAGCATCGCCACCGCCCCGTCGCCGACGCGGTCCAGCCCGACCAACTCGACACCGCGCTCGATGGTGATCCCTGCCGCCGTCAGGTGCCCGCCAAGGATCCGTTCGGTCTCGGCCTGCGACAGCAACAGCAGATACGGGTACGCGGTGTCGCGCAGACCGAGGTCGAACAGTGGCACCATCCGCTGCCGGCCCCGCGTGTGCAGGCACAGGTGCACCGCCGGGTTCCCCCGGGAGACCAACTCGTCGGTCACGCCGAGACCGGCGAGGACCTCCAGGGTGCGCGGCTGGACAGCCAGCGCACGCGACTCGTGCACCCGATCCAACGCCCGGTCGACCACGCGGGTGCGCACACCGAACGCGGCCAACTGCCCCGCCATGGCGAGTCCGGTCGGCCCCGCCCCGACCACCAACACCTCGACCGCGTCCATCGCGCCCCCTGGCCTTGACCGGGTTGCTGCCCGCCGCTGGGCTTGACGATACCGAGGTGTGCTGACCGCGGCTCATGCTTTCGGCGGGGGCGGTGCGGTGATGAGCCGCGCGAACAGGTCGGCGGCGAGGTCGACAATCTCGTGGTCACCGGTGATCAGCAGGTCCAGCAGTAGGCCGCGGGTCGCGGCGAGGGCCAACCGGGCCCGTTGGGGGGCTTCGGTCGGGTCGAACCCGAGTTGGCCGAACATCTCCTCGACGGGTCCCACCCACGCGGCGATGACCGAGGCGCGGAACGTCTCGGTCCAGGATCGACCGAACAGCGCGTGCGCGTAGATCTCGAAGAACAGCCGTTCCGCCGGAGCCAGCTCCGGGTCGGCCAGGCGCCGCCAGTAGCGTCGGCTCACCTCGACCGGATCATCGCTCTCCGTGGCGAGCGCGGCGAGCGCGGCCCGCTGCTCGGTCTCGATCCGCCGGACGACCTCCGCGAGAAGGCCTTCCCGGCTGCCGAAGTGGTAGATGAGCATGCGGTGGCTGGTGCCCGTACCGGAGGCGATCTCGCGGAGGCTGAGCTGGCTGAACCCGCCTTCCTTCAAGAAGCTGACGCACCGGTCGAGCAGCGCCTCGCGGGCGTCAGCGGCCACCGGTGGACGCCGCGCCGTCGCCCGCCGCCGCGGCGGCACCCGCCTCGGCGGCCGCCTTCAGCCCGGCCGCCTCCATCCGCAGGTACCGTCGGGTCCGTGCGGCGGTCAGCAGCGCGACCAGCCAGGCAAGGGCGCCGGTCTGCCGGATGCCGATGCTGATCCGGGTCGTCCCGTCCGGCTGACGGTCGACCCGGTGGTGGGCGACCGTGTGCACCCCGGGTGCGTGTGAGTCCCAGGCGAAGGACGCGCCGTGCTTCACCTCGCAGACCCGCCACACCACCGGCGGCAGGCCGGGCTGCCGGACTCGGAACCGGTTGCCGAGTTGCAGCGCTGGGCCGTCGAGCGGTTCCACCGTCGACATCGAGGCCGTCCACTCGGGATAGGTCGTCACGTTCTCCAGTGCCGCCCAGGAGGGATCGAGACCCGCCGTGGTGGTGATCGTCTCCGCATAATCCATGTACCAGATGGTACACAACGATCACGATCGTCAGTAGGTGGCACTGTGGTCCAGTTGCGCCCTCACCCGGTCATGCAGCGCCGCCAGCGACGGGCTGACCGTGACGGTGAGCGGCGTCGGATCGGCCAACCGCTGGGCCCCCTCCGGCAGCCAGGCGAGGTCGGCGTCGAACCGGCGACGCGCGGCTCGCACCGCGCCGGCGGGATCGGCGCTGTCGAGGCGCCGGCCGCCGCGCATGACCGGCACCAGCAACCGCTCGCGATCCGTCGGGGGCGGCTCGTCGCGCAACCCCACCACATCCCCCTCGGCGCCGGTGGGCGCACGGAAGACCTGCTTGGGGCCGGGCAGGGTCGCCTTGCCGGGCGACAGCTTCAGCACGGGCCGGTCGCCGTAGGCGACGAGTTTGTAGGCGCTGTCCAGCGACGGCGCGTCGTAGGAGACGCCCATCTTGGTGCCCACGCCGTACCCGTCGATCGGTGCGCCCTGGGCGACCAGCGCCGCGATGATGTCCTCGTCGAGGCTGCCGCTGGCCACGATCTTGGCCTGCCGCAGCCCGGCCTCGTCCAGGATCGCGCGGGCCTGCCGGGCCAGGGTCGCCAGGTCTCCGGAGTCGAGCCGCACGGCCACCGAACCGGTCAGCTCGAGTTCGGTGATGACGTCGACGGCGGCCCGCACTCCGGCGGGCGTGTCGTAGGTGTCGACAAGAAAGATCGGGTTCGTCGGGAAGTCGGCGGCGAACGCGCGGAAGGCCGACCGCTCGTCGGGAACGCCTCGACGTAAGAGTGGGCCATCGTCCCCGACGGGGTGAGCCCGTACCGCCGGGCGGCCTCGACGTGGCTGGTCGCGGCGAAGCCGGCGATGGCCGACGCCCGCGCCACGCCGGCCCCCGCTTCGATGCCGTGCGTGCGACGGAACGCGAAGTCGATCAGCTGCGCGTCGCTTGCGGCGAGCCGGCAGCGGGCGGCCTTGCTGGCCACCGTGGTGTGAAAGGTGATCAGGTTCAGCACCCCGGTCTCCACCAGCTGCGCCTCCGCGACGGGGGCGGTCACCTCCAGCAACGGCTCGTCGGCGAAGACCACCCGCCCCTCCGGTACGGCCCACACGTCGCCGGTGAACCGCAGCCCGGCGAGCGTGTCGAGGGTGGGCTGGTCCAGCCCGACGACGTCGCGCAGGTAGCCCAGCTCGTCGTCGTCGAACGCGAAGCTCTCCAGGAAGGCCAACACCTCGGCCAGGCCGGCCGCGACCAGGAAGCCTCGCCGGTGCGGCAGGCGGCGGACGAAGAGGCTGAACGTGGCGGGTTCGGTCATGTCGCGGCGCAGGTAGCTGGCCGCCATCCGCAGCTCGTACAGGTCCGTACGCAGTCCGGTCACGCCCGCTCCTCAGCCACGCCACCACTGTGGTCGACCGGGGAGCGGAATGTCCGGCAAATGGCGGATCCGAGCGGGCGGGGCCGGGTACCGTGACGCGCTCCGGGTGCCACCACCCGCTCAGGCGAAGCGTCGATGAAGGCCGTGGGAGCGCGCTCTCCGGCAGTGCCCAGCGAACCCCAGGCGGTGGGCCTACAGTGTGGGCATGTGGGAGTCGGTTGCCGGGCCGATGGTGAGCATGACCGCCGCCGCGATGTTGATCGCCCCGACACCGGCACCGGCGCTTCCGGTCGACGCGACACCGGTGTTGACCACGGCCCCGTTCGGCGCGCTGCCCGGGCAGCAGGTCACGCACACCGTCACGATCTCCGGTATGGCGACGTTGACCGCGGCGTCGATCACCTTCACCACCACGGCCGACCTGGACAGCGTCATCGCCCGCGCCGAACCCGGCCAGTGCACCGTGTCCGCCCGCACCGTGGTCTGCGACCTGGGTGACGTGCGGCTGGCCGCCGGCGGGGCGGCGCCCCGCGTCACGATCACCGGCCGCATCAGCCCGGACGAGCCGCGCGGCGCGCTGGTCCGCAACCGGGTCACCCTCACCGCCACCGAGCTCCCCAGCGACAACGCCCAGGTCGCCAGCAACGCGTACCTGATCCCCGGGGCGGACCCGACGATCGCGGAGCCACCGGGTCAAACCGAAGCCGCGGCGACGAGCGAACCGCCGCACCGGCGGTCAATGGCGGCCCCGGCCGTGGCGGTGCTGGTGGCTGGCGCCCTCGCGGTCGGCGTGGCGCTGCTGGCACGTCGGCGCAGAAGGCCGGGTGCCGCCTGACCGCCGCGATCCCACCGACTGTTGCGTCGAGGCGACGAGTTCCGATGTAGAACTGACGGGATCGGCGCGGGAGGCTGCGGCATGAACCACGCGAGGCGGCGGGTGACGCTGGTGGCGGCCGCTGGAGCGGCGGCCCTGACGGTGACGTCGCTGATCCTGCCGGCCGGGGCGGACCGCGCGAGGGCCGGGCCGACCGGGCCGCTTCCCCTGCCCAGCCTGTCGCTGCCCGGCTCGCCGCCGCCGGTGAAGCCGCCGTCGATCACGCTGCCTCCCGTCAAGCCCTCGTCGCTCAAGCCGCCAATCGTGACGCGCCCCTCGCCCACGCCGACCGGCTCGCACGGCGCGTCCCGCCCCAGCACCCCGTCGACCCCCGACGCGCCCCGGTCCACCGCCCCGGGCTCCCCCGGCGGCCCGACGATCAACCAGGACGCCGTCGCGACGATCATCGCCGCCGACCCGGGTGCCGACCTGTACCCGCAACCGCCGGTGGACGCCGCCGTCACCCCCCAGGCCCGGCAGGTCGCCGCACTGACCGACGTCCAGCACCGGATCCAGTACCTGCAGAACATCCTCGCCCGCACCCGCGACGACCTGGCCCGGGTGCAGCGCGAACCGGACCCGGTGCTGCAGCTGCTGACCACGCTGACGGCGGGCGGGGACCCGGCCGGCGCACCGCCCATCGCCGTGGCGGACACCGCGGACCTGGTGGACACGCCCACCGGTCGCGCCGCCGCCCTGTCCGCCGCGATCACCTCCGGCCAGGCCGAACTCGCCCGCCGGCAGCGGGACGAGACCACGATCCGGCAGGAGATCGACCGCCGGGCTCGCGCCGCGACGCTCCCGGCGCCGGCCAGCGAGGCCACCACTCGTGGCGGAGGCCGGCTGGGCCGGCCGCTGGCGGGACGGCTCACCAGCAGGTTCGGTGTCCGGTTCGACCCCTACTACCACGTCTGGCAGCTGCATCCGGGCGTGGACCTCGCCGCCCCCGCGGGCACCCCGATCGTCGCGGCGATGGACGGCCGGGTCAGCCGGGCCGGCTGGTACGGCGGCTACGGCAACTACACGTGCGTCGACCACGGCCGGGCGGAGGGTCAGCGGCTGTCCACCTGCTACGGCCACCAGTCCCGCCTGCTGGTGTCGCCCGGTCAGCGGGTCCGCGCCGGGCAGGTGATCGGCCTCGTCGGCTCCACCGGCGCCGCCACGGGTCCGCACCTGCATTTCGAGGTGCGGCTCGGCGGCCGGCCCGTGAACCCGCTGCCCTGGCTCTGACCGGCTCCTTCCATGGTCTTGAGCCGCGGAGTGCCGGCCGAGTGGAACGCGCACCTGGTCTGTGCCAACTACGGCACCGGGACCTGCCCACCGATCGGGGAGCTGTCCGCCCGGGAAGGTCGTCGCTGGTGGTCCACGGGCGCGGGCAGGGTGATGGCGAAGGTCGAGCCCGCGCCCAGCTGGCTGGTCGCGGTGATCGTCCCGCCATGGTCGGCCACGATCTGTTTGGCGATGGCCAGACCCAGGCCACTGCCGCCGTTGCGCCGGCCGCGCGCCGAGTCGGCCCGCCAGAACCGGTCGAACACGTGCGGCAGCGCATCCGACGCGATCCCCGAGCCCGTGTCGGCGACCAGGACGACCGCGCTGTCGCTGGCCTGGCTGGCGCTGAGCGTCACGCTCCCGCCGGCCGGTGTCGCGCGCAGCGCGTTGGTGATGAGGTTTCCGATCACCTGGCGCAGCCGGTCCGGGTCGGCCCGCACCTGGACCGGCTCGGCCTGAACGGTCAAGGCGACAGCGGCGGCTTCGGCGACCGCCAGATGCGCCGTGCGGCAGGTCTCCAGCAACTCGGCCAGATCGACGGCGGCGCGGTGGTACGCGAGCTTCCCCGCCTCGGCCAGCGCCAGATCCTGCAGGTCGTCGACGACGCGTTGCTGCAGCACCGCCTCCTCGTGCAGTGAGGCGAACAGTTCCGCGTCCGGCGTGATCACACCGTCCTTGAGCGCCTCGAGATAGCCACGCAGGTTCGCCAACGGGGTCCGCAACTCGTGCGCCACGTCTGCCACCAGCCGGCGCTGGCGCTCTTCCCCGCGCTGCAACGATTCAGCCATCCGGTTGAAGGAGCGGGCCAGCTCGGCGAGTTCGTCGTTGCCGATCACCGGGACGCGCCCGCCGAGGTCGCCCTGCCCAAGTCGCCGCGAGGCGGCGGTGAGCGTGCCGATCGGGCGCAGCACCCGGCGACTGAGCAGCACGGTGCCGGCGACGGCCACTGCCGCCACACCCGCCGCGGCGGCGACCAGCGGCCCCGCGGCCAGCGGGGACGCCGGGTTGTCGCGGGCACCGAGGTAGACCCGCGCCGGCACCGGCGCCACGTCGCTGATCTGGTCGGTGAAGGCTTGGGCCAGGCAGGCATCGGTGGGTTCGCCGGGATCCTGGTCGGTGCAGACGGCCACTCGGGTGAGGTCGGCCCTCCGGTCGCGGCCCTGTTCGGCCCTCGTCTGGACACACTCGGCGATCAGTGCGTCGGCATCCGGACGTTCGCCGGGGTGTGCGGCGAAGACCGGCAGCCCCAGACCGCCGGGCGCCGCGGCCACGTCGACCCCGTTGCGGGTGAGGCAGGCCGCGAACAGCACCCCGGACCGGTAACTGGCGATCGCCTTGACGGTGATGGCCGCCCGGTCGGCTGCCGGCTGCCGTGACAGGTCGAGCAGCGGCCTGGGGTTGACGAAGGAGGTGGTGTCGCCCAGCGGCCGGGCGGTACGCCCGTCCAGCTGATCCGTGTCCACGATCACCGTGCCCGACTCGGCGACCAGCTGGATCCGGTGCCCGGTCCGGGCGCGCAAGTTGCTGACGAGACCCACGACGCCTTCCCAGGTGCCGTGCCGCGCTCCGTACTCGGTGAGCCGTGCGGTGACGTCCTCGACCTGTGCGCGGTCGGCGGTGGCGGAGGCGGTGATCTGCTGCGACGCCTCGCGGAGAGTCAGCCAGGCAGTCGCGGCCGTCGCGCTGACCGCGACCAGCATGACCAGCCCGAGCACCCGGATCCGGAAACTCATGCCGACGAGCCCTCGGACGCCGTTGTCGGGTCGGCCAGCCGGTAGCCGCGGCCGAACACGGTCTGCACGTACCGCGGCTCGGCAGCATCGGCTTCGATCTTGCGGCGCAGGTTCATCACATGCGCGTCCACCGTGCGTTCCAGCACATAGCGGTCGAAGCCGAACGCCCGGTCGATGATCTGCGTCCGAGTGAACGCGCGCCCTGGCTCACCGGCGAGCACCTCGAGAATGCCGAACTCCTTCGCGGTCAGGTTGACCGGCCGTCCGGCCACCCGGACCTCGAACCGCCCCGCGTCGATCTCCAGGTCGCCCACCCGCAACACCGTCTGATTCCCCGCGCTCACGGCGCCGGCTCGGCGCAGCAGCGCCCGCACCCGTGCGGTCAGCTCCCGCGGGCTGTACGGCTTGGTGATGTAGTCGTCGGCGCCGATGTCGAGGCCCAAGAGCACGTCGTCCTCGGTGGTGCGGGCGGTCAGGAGCAGGATCGGGATCGCTGACTCGGCGCGCAGGATCCGGCACACGTCGAGACCGTCGACGACCGGCATCATCACGTCGAGGACCACCAGATCTGGCCGGCGGGTCCGGCACTGGTCCAGCGCTGCCCGACCGTCGCCCACCAGCAGCACGCTGTGCCCGTCGCGCTCAAGGTATACCCGGATGAGATTGGCCTGCTTGGGGTCGTCCTCGGCGACCAGGATCCGCGCGCTCATGACTCCCTATCCTGGGTGACGTGCCGGCGACCGGCTGGACCGGGTCCGCCGGGCAAGGCTCCGGGGGACTCGGCCGGGCGGACCCGAACCGCCTCGTGCCAGTCCGGCCGCCGGCAGGGACGAATCAAACGGTGACCGGATGAAGAACCGGTGAAGCTGAGGTGCAGAAGCCGTGCGATGGGCGCTCGCACGGCGGCCTCATCACTTCTTCGTCGGTTCTTCACACCTGTATCCATACCGTGCCGGCATGCTTGCACGAATACGAGGGCAACTCGCGGTATCACCACGCAGCACCGAGCAGCAATGGCGGGCCGCGCGCCGGCGCATCCGGGAGACCCTCGCGATCCGGCGTGCCAGCGCGGCTGCCGGGCAGCGACCGCCGGCCGGGTACCCGGTCGTTGGCGCGACCGAGCAGCGTAGCGTTCGCGCCGGTAGCGACCGTGAGGCTGCCGCATGACGGGGCGCGGGAAACGGACCGGCGCGCCAAACGGGGAGGTACTGGCATGCTCGACTCCGCGACGACCCAGGTGATTGCGCCGGTCGCGCCACCGCCGCGGAGCCGCCGTCGCGCACGGGGCGCGCGGGCGCTGATCAGCGGGCTGCTGGCCCTGCTCCTGGCCGGAACGGCGCTGGTCGCGATCGAGACGCTGGTTCGCCCGCTGCCCGCGCCGACCGTCACCCGGACGCTGGCGGCGTCGACGATCATTCCCGGCAAGGTCCCGGCTGTGCCGTGGCCAGAGTCCGGGCAGGCCGCCCTCTCGGTCGAGGGGGTGGGCTCGCTCGGCAGGTCGGGCGGAAGCAAGCCGGTGCCGATCGCGAGCGTGACCAAGGTGATGACGGCGTACGTCATCCTGACCGAGCACCCCCTGGACCGGGGCGAGCAGGGACCGAAGCTCACCGTCAGCGCGGAACAGGCCGCCGCGTACCCCGCGGAGCAGGCACGCGGCGAGTCCCTCGTGCCGGTCGTCACGGGCGCGGTCTTCACCGAGCGCCAGGCGCTGCAGGCGGTGCTGCTCCCGTCAGCCAACAACATGGCGCGGATCCTCGCCGCCTGGGACGCCGGCAGCATCGAGGCGTTCGTCGCCAAGATGAACGACACCGCCGCCGCGCTCGGCATGACCAACACCCACTACACCGATCCGTCCGGATACGATCCGGGCACCGTGAGCACCGCGGTCGACCAGGTGATCCTGGCTCGCAAGGCGATGAAGCTGCCGGCGTTCGCGGAGATCGTGGCGCAGAAGAAGGCCACCCTGCCGGTGGCCGGCACCGTGCGGAACTACAACTCCCTGGTCGGCCGCGACGGCGTCGTGGGAATCAAGACCGGGTCCACCGACGAGGCCGGCGGCTGCCTGGTCTTCGCCGCCGTCGTCAAGGTGGGTGGCCGCAAAATGACCATCGTCGGCGCGGTCCTGGGGCAGCCCGGCGCCAACACCCCGGTGCAGCTGGACCGGGTGTTCCGGGCGACCCGTCCGCTGCTCCGCGCTGCCGCCGCCGCGATCGCGGTGCACCGGGTCGTCCGGGCCGGCGATCAGGTCGCCACCGTGCGGGGGCCGCTCCGCACCGGCACAACGATCAGCGCCGCGCAGGACCTGACCGTGGTGGGCTGGCCCGGCATGCCGGTACGGCTGGACGTCGACATCCCGGCCGTACCCGCACAGCTGCCGGCCGGGGCCGAACACGGCCGGATCAGTGCGGTCGCCGGCAACGGCGCCCGCGTCGTCACCCCGCTACGCACCGGCGTACGGCTGGATCCGCCGAGCACCTGGGATCGGATCCGGCAGTACCTATGAGTGCACGAGAGTCCCGACGTCGTGGGGGCGACGTGGGAGCTGCGGTCAGCGGCGGCGCCAGGCCAGCGCGCCGATCGCGGCCGCGGTGAGGCCGGCGGCGGTGACCAGGCGGTGCCGGGACAGCCAGGCCTGGGCGCTGTGGTCGTGCGACCGGCCGGTGAAGTCGCCGCGCTCGCCGTAGTCCCGGCCGCCCGGCCCGTCGGCCGGCTCCCACAGGTTGGTGGGCCGCTGCGGGTCGGCCGGCTGGTCGGTCTGTTGGGAGTCGTAGCAGGTGCGGGCGAGGTAGCGGTCGACCAGGCCGGGCGCGATGCGGTTGCCGAGGATGGTCAAGGCGGTGGCGGCGCCCACCCAGTACTCGCGGCGGCCGGGCCGGTCGGCGGCGGCCACGATGGCCCGGGCGGCGACGACCGGCTCGTAGATCGGCGGCACCGGCTGGGCGTGCCGGGGCAGCCGGGACACCACCCAGTCGAACTGGGGGGTGTTGAGCGCGGGCAGATGCACCATGGTCACCTTCACGTTGCTGCCGTCGTGCATCAGCTCGCAGCGCAGCGACTCGGTGAACCCGACGACGGCGTGCTTGGCGCCGCAGTACGCGGCCTGCAACGGGATGCCCCGGTAGGCCAGGGCCGAGCCGACCTGCACGATCGTCCCCCGGTCGCGCGCCGTCATGTGGTGCAGCGCCACCCGGGTGCCGTGCACGTAACCGAGGTAGGTGACCTGCGTGGCCCGCCAGAACTCCTCCGGCCGGGTCTGCTGGAACGGCGCGAAGACGGAGCTGAAGGCGTTGTTGATCCACAGGTCGATCGGCCCGAGTTCGTCCTCGATCCGCTGCCCGGCGGCGACGACCTGGTCGTGTTCGGCCATGTCCACCTCGACGGGCAGGGCCTGGCTGCCGGCCGCGCGGACCTCGTCGGCGACGGCGTCGAGTCCGGTGCGGCCCCGAGCCAGCAGGGCGATGGCGATGCCACGTCGGGCGAGCAGTCGAGCGGTGGCCCGGCCGACCCCGGCGCTCGCGCCGGTGACAACGGCCACCTGTGCGTTCCGTCGGTTCCGGCCCATCTCTCCCCTCCCGAGGTCGTCTGTCCTGTCCGACGTACCCCCTATTGGGCGGGCTACTCGGGCCGGCTCGACCGGACTCCTCGGCAGATGCGGTCCTTAGGAGCCCGAGATCAGCGCCAGGCCGGTCTCCGGGTCGACCTGTTTGGCCAGCTCCGGCGCCACCTCCGAGATGATCACCTCCAGCGTCGGCCAGACCTGCCCGCGCAAAAGGTGCCCGCCGACGGTGCCACCGTCCGAGCGGCCCAGCACCGCGTGCACGTGCAGGACCGGATCGCCGTCGCGCTCGGCGACGTCACCGAGCAGCGAGAGCACCTCGACCTGCTCGGCCACCGGGATACGCCGGTAGTCGCCGGTGTCACGGTCGAACCAGCCGACCTCCGCCTCGGCGAACCCGCCCACGGCGGTCACCCGGGCGGCGCGGAACCCCTGCTCGCGCAGCGCCGCGCCGACGGCGGTGACGGCCTCCTCCCCCTTGTCGCAGACCACCACCAGCACCCGTCCGGTCTGGTGGCGCACCTCGCGCGCTCTCATCGTGGGCCTCCTCTCCCGGCCGTCCAGCGGCGTGGACGCCGGGCGGCTCGCAGGTCCAGCACGCTCCAGCCGCCGGCGATCGCGCTGTCGAGCAGCGCCACGCGCCGCTGCCGCCGGTCGACGGCCGCGAGGGCCACCGCGCTCAGCGCGTGCAGTCCGTCGGCCGCGGCACCGACGGTGAGCACGGCGGGGGTCGGCCGGCGCAGTGTCACGACCGCCTGGACCAGGTGTCGGACCCCGAGCACCCGCAGCGTCTCCACGGCGAGCCCACTCGGCTGGCCCAGCCGGCGCAGCACCCGCCCGGGTACGAGGGTCAGGGTGCCGCCCCACACCAGCCGAGCCAGTGCGCTGGTGTGCCACACGGGCACCGCCGTGGTCGCGTCCATCCGTACCCCTCGCTCTCAGCCGATCCGGTACCGGTCCGCCTCGGCGGCCCGCAGGTCCAGCCCGTTGCCGGGCCGGTCGAGCGGGACGGCGGCGGCGCCGCCGGTGGCCGGCACCGTCCCGTCGAAGAACATCGACTCGATCCGGACGTGGTCGTGGAACCACTCGACGTGCCGCAGGTTCGGGGTGGCGGCGGCCACCGCCAGGTGCTGGTGCGGCGCGCAGTGCCCGGACACCTCCAGGCCGGCGGCGGCGGCCACCGCCGCGGCCCGCAGAAACTCGGTGATCCCGCCGCAACGGGTGACGTCGATCTGGAGGCAGTCGACGTACGGGGCCATCCGGTGGAAGTAGACGAGGTCGAAGCCGTACTCACCGGCTGCCACGTCGGGCAGGACCTGGTCGCGGACCAGGCCGAGGCCGGCCAGGTCGTCGGAGCTGACCGGCTCCTCGTACCAACGGACGTCGAGGTCGGCGGCGGCCCGGATCACCCGGACGGCCTGCTTGCGCTGGTACCCGCCGTTGGCGTCCACGTACAGCTCGGCGTCGTCGCCGATGGTGCGCCGGGCGGCGGCCATCCGGGCCAGGTCGCGGGGCGCCTGGGTGCCACAGGACTCCCCGATCTTGATCTTCACACGCGGGATGCCCTGCTCGTGCACCCAGCCGGCGAGCTGGCGGTGCTGGCGGTCGGCGTCGTAGGTGGTGAAGCCGCCGCTGCCGTACACCGGGACCTGATGGCGGACGGTGCCGAGCAGCCGGGCCAGCGGCAGGCCGTGCCGGCGGGCCTTGAGGTCCCACACCGCGCAGTCGGCGGCGGAGAGCGCCAGCCCGGCCACGCCGGGTCGGCCGGCGTTGCGCAGCTGCCGGCGCATGGCCGTCCAGGCGGCCGGCACGTCGTCCGGGTCCAGGTCGGTCACCGCCGGGGCGAGCAGGTCGCTCACCGCCGGCGCGACGGCCGGGGGGCCGTAGGTCCAGCCGAGGCCGGTGTGCCCGTCGGCCTCGGCCCGGACCAGCACCATCGTGGTGGCGTCCCAGGCGAGGGTGCCGTCGCCCTCGGGGGCGTCGGTCGGCACCCGGTACGCGGCGGCGGTCAGCCGCACCTCGTCACCGCTTCCACCGGCGGGCGGCGAGCGCGGCGAGCACGGCCACCGGGGCCACCGCGGCCAGGCCGGCCAGCCCGGCGGTGGCCCAGCGGACCGCCTGCGGTGGCCGGGCCGGCCGGTGGGTCCACGCCTGCTCGGGGCGGGGCGGCACGGCCGCGCCGTGCATGCCGGCGCGGAGCAGCTCGGCCAAGTGGATCGCCTGGCGGCCGTCGGCGGCGCTGTGGGCCACCTGGGTACGGCAGCTGAAGCCGTCGGCGAGGATGACGTCGGTGTCGGCGGCGTCGCGGACGGCGGGCAGCAGCACCCGCTCGGCGCACGCCTCGGAGACCTCGTAGTGCCCCTGCTCGAAGCCGAAGTTGCCGGCCAGCCCGCAGCAGCCGGAGTCCAGGAAGTCGGCGCGTACCCCAGCGTCGGCGAGTACCGCCTGGTCGGCGGTGGTGCCAAGGATGGCGTGCTGGTGGCAGTGGGTCTGGATCAGGGCGTGCGCCGGCAGGGACGGCGGCCGCCAGCCGGGGCTGTGTTCGTGCAGCAGCTCGGCCAGCGTCACGGTCTGCTGCCGCAGCTTGGTGACGTCCTCGTCGGCGGGGAACAGCTCGTGGGCGTCGCTGCGGAACACCGCCGTGCAGCTCGGTTCCAGGCCGACCACCCGGGTGCCGGCCCGCAGGTGCGGGCGCAGCACCTCCACGGTCCGCCGCAGCACCCGCTTGGCGACGCCGAGCTGGCCGGTGGAGATCCAGCTCAACCCGCAGCACACCGGCTGCTCGGGGACGCGGACCCGCCAGCCGGCCGCCTCCAGCACCTCGACCGCGGCCTGGGGGATGCCGGGCTGGAAGTGGTTGGTGAAGGTGTCCGGCCAGAGCAGCACCTCGCCCCGCGCCCCGTCCCCGCCGGGGGTCCGGCGGGCGAACCAGCGCTGGAACGACTCCGGGGCGAAGACGGGAATGTCGCGGCGCTGCTCGATGCCGGCGGCCGCCTTGGCCACCCGGCCCAGTCCGGGGGCCTGCGCCAGCGCGTTCACCACGCCGGGCGCGAGTCCGGCCACGGCGGCCGCCACCGGCAGCCAACCCATCGAGTAGTGTGCCCGCGGGCGCAGCCGGCCCGCGTAGTGGTGGGACAGGAACTCGGCCTTGTAGGTGGCCATGTCCACGTTGACCGGGCAGTCCGCCTTGCAGCCCTTGCAGCCCAGGCAGAGGTCGAGGGCGTCGCGGACCTCGGTGGAGCGCCAGCCGTCGCCGATGGTGCCACCCCGCGCGGTCCCGTCGAGCATCTCGAAGAGCAGCCTCGCCCGGCCCCGGGTGGAGTGCTCCTCCTCCCGCGTGACCATGTACGACGGGCACATCACCCCGCCGTGCTCCTGGCGGCACTGACCGACGCCCACGCAGCGCAGCACGGCCCGGCTGAAGCTGCCGGAGTCGTCGGGGTAGCGGAACTGCGTGTCCACGTCGCCGTGGTTGAAGTCCACGCCGAGCCGCAGGTAGCTGTCCAGCGGGTAGGGCGCGACGACCTTGCCGGGGTTCATCCGGTCGTCCGGGTCGAAGACCGCCTTGAGCTGGCCGAACGCGCGGATCACCCGGGGGCCGAACATCTTAACGAGCAGTTCGGCGCGGGCCTGCCCGTCGCCGTGCTCGCCGGAGAAGGAGCCATCGTACGAGACCACCAGGTCGGCGGCACGCTCGAGGAACGAGCGGAACTGGCGGATCCCGTCCGCCGTCCTCAGCTCGAACGGGATCCGGGTGTGGACGCAACCCTGCCCGAAGTGCCCGTACAGCGACGCCTGACCGAAGCCGTACTCCTGGAAGAGGCGGTCCAGGTCCCGCAGGTAGTCGCCCAGCCGTTCTGGGGGGACCGCGGAGTCCTCCCAGCCCTCCCAGGTGTCCGGCTCGCCCGGCACGCGGGCGGTGGCGCCGAGCCCCGCCTCACGGACCGCCCACATCTGCTCCTCGTCGGCCTCGTCGTCGAACCGGTGCACGCCCGGCCCGCCGTCGCGGCACAGGGCGTCGACCAGGCGCGCGGCGGCGGCCTCCGCCTCCTCGATGGTGTCGGCGCCCAGCTGCACCATCAGCCAGCCGCCACCGTCGGGCAGCTTGTGCAGCGCCTCCGGGTGCAGGTGCTTGCGCTTCACGAAGTTGATCAGTTTGTCGTCGAGGCCCTCGAGCGCGATCGGGTGGTGCGGCAGGATCCGCGGTACCTCGTCACCCGCCGCCGCGATGTCCGGGTAGGACAGGAGCACCATCGACTTGGCGCGCACCACCGGCAGCAGCTTCAGCCGGGCCCGCAGCACGGTGACCAGGGTGCCCTCGGAGCCCACGAGGGCCTGCGCGACGTGGAAGCTCTGCTCCGGCAGCAGGCTGTCGAGGTTGTAGCCGGACACCCGGCGGGGGATGCGCGGGTACCGGGTGCGGATCTCGGTCAGGTACTCGTCCCGCAGCGTGCGCAGCTGGCGGTAGATCTCGGCCTGGCGGCCGCCCCGACGTTGGATCTCGGCGTACTGCGCGTCGGTGGTCTCCCCCACCCACATCCGGGTGCCGTCATAGAGCAGCACCTCCAACTCGACGACGTTGTCGGCCGTCTTGCCGCTGTGCTGCGCGGACGAGCCGCACGAGTTGTTGCCGATCATCCCGCCGATGGTGCAGTGGCTGTGGGTGGAGGGGCGCGGACCGAACTCCAGCCGGTCCGGCGCCAGCAACTCGTTCAGCGTGTCGAGCACGATGCCCGGCTCGACCAGGCAGGTCCGCGCCCGGCGGTCGACCTCCAGCAGCCGGTTGCAGTACTTCGACCAGTCGATGGTCACCGCCACGTTGGTGACCTGGCCGCCCAGGCTGGTGCCGCCGCCGCGGGAGAGCACGGGCACGCCGTGCCGCCGGCAGGTGGCGACGGCGGCCACGGCCGCCTCGACCGTGCGGGGCACCACCAGGCCGAGCGGCACCTGCCGGTAGTTGGAACCGCCGGTGGCGTACGCCGCCCGCGACCCGGCGTCGAACCGGACCTCCCCGTCGACCTCGGCGCGCAGGTCGGCGGCGACGGCGGCCAGATCGACGTCGTGGGCCGGTGCGGGCGCTCGCAGGACGGGGTCGGGCAGGGGCTCGACGCCGGCGCTCGGTGCCCTCCTGGCAGCCGTGCCGCTGATCCGGCGGCTCATGACCGCAGCTCGTTGATCTTGTCGCGGGCGACGGTGGCGAGGGTGGCCATCTTGTTGGGCTGGCCGCGCAGGAACGCCTCGGTGAAATGTTTCGCCTGGTCGTACTTGACCTTGCCGGGCATCGGCGGCTCGTTGGGGTTGACGTCGCAGTCGACCAGGGCCGGGCCCGGGTGGGCCAGCGCCTCGCGGATCGCCCCGGGCAGCGCCCTGGGGTCGCTGACCTTCGCGCCGTGCCCGCCGCAGGCGCGCGCCCAGGCGGCGAAGTCCGCCTCCGGCTGCCGGTGCCGCACCGCGTACTCGGGATAGCCGAGGACGATCTGCTCCCAGAGGATCTGCCCGAACGAGTTGTTGTTGTTGACCACGACCTTGATCGGCAGCTCGTGCCGGACGGCGGTGAGGAACTCAGCCATCAGCATGGCGAACCCGCCGTCCCCGACGAACGCGATCACCTGCCGCCCCGGGTAGGCGTGCTGCATGGCGACCGCGTACGGCAGGCCCGGCGCCATGGTGGCCAGGTTGCCGGACAGGTAGAACTCCCGCCCGCCGCGGATGGTCCAGTGCCGGGCCGCCCAGGTGGCGATGGTGCCGGAGTCGCAGGTGAGGATCGCGTCGGAGCTCGCCGCCTCGTCGACGCAGCTCATCAGGTACTGCGGCGCGATCGGGTTCCGGGACGGGTCCTGCAGGGCGATCATGTCGGACCGCCAGGCGTCCCGCTCGCGCTGGTACTTCGTCAGGAAGGACCGGTCGCCGCCCTGGAGCAGGGGCAGGAGCTGCCGCAACGCGACCTTCGCGTCGGCGGTGACCGCGGCGTGCACCGGCAGCCGCATGCCGATCAGGCTGGCGTCGATGTCGATCTGCACCACCCGGGCCTGCCCCGGCGACGGCAGGTACTTCCCGTACGGGAAGGAGGTGCCCACCATCAGCAGGGTGTCGCACTCCTCCATCAGCTCCTCGCTCGGCCGGGTGCCGAGCAGGCCGAGCCCGCCGGTGGTGAGTGGGTGGTCGTCGGGGACCACCATCTTGGCGGGCAGCGTCTTGACGATCGGGCTGCCCAGCTTCTCCGCCACGGCGATGACCTCGTCGCGGGCGTGCCGGGCGCCGACGCCGACCAGCATGGCGATCTTCCGGCCGGCGTTGAGCACCTCGGCGGCCCGCGCCAGGTCGGCCTGCTCCGCCGGCACGGCCGGCTGCGACACCACCGGGCTGCTCATCGGTGGCTCCCCCGGGCTGACGTGCCGGTACGGGTCCTCCCCCGCCGCGGCGACCTGCACGTCGTTCGGGAAGGTCAGGTGCGCGACGCTGCGCCGGGCCAGGGCGTGCCGGATGGCGATGTCGAGCACCCCCGGCACCTGCTGAGGGTTGGTGACCATCACGTTGTAGGCCTCGGCCACGTCCTGGTACAGCAGCTCGGTGTGCACCTCCTGCTGGTAGTGCGCGCCGACCACGGAGGTCTCCTGCATGCCGGTGATGGCCAGCACCGGCACGTGGTCGAGCTTGGCGTCGTACAGGCCGTTGAGCAGGTGGATGGCCCCGGGACCGGAGGTGGCGGCGCAGACGCCGATCCGCCCGGTGGCCTTGGCGTACCCGGTGGCCATGAAGGCGGCCGCCTCCTCGTGGTGCACCAGGACGAAGTTCAGCTTCTCCCGCTGCCGGCGGAAGCCCTCCATCAGGCCGTTGATGCCGTCGCCGGGCAGTCCGAAGACGGTGTCGACGCCCCATTCCACCAGTCGCCGGGCCAGGGTCTCGCCCACGATCTCCTGCACGTCACGCCTCCCGATCTGGAGTTCCGCGTCCTCGACCCCGCTGGTGCCGCAACGTGCGTCGACGGCGGGTGCACGGGCCGGCCACCCGTGGCAGGCCCGTGCGGGCAACGGCGGGAGCGGACGGTCGCCGCCCGTCCCGGACGCCCGCCGGCGCGTCCCGGTGGTTTGGCAGCTACCCGTGCCGTTTGCCGGCAAACATCACGATCCAGCGGGATTTCCGGCAGCAGACGACGGCGCACCGGTGCCACTACCTCGGTCGGCCCGGTCGCGCGGTGCCCGCTCACCAGGGCGGGGTCGGATCCGGGTGGCGCGGCCCATCCGAAGCGGCTACGGCCGGGCGTAGTGCGACAGCGTCGTGACCCGGTGCAGAGCGCCCAGCCCGGTGTCGCAGCAGTGCCCCGGTGCCAACCGCCGGGTCAGGCCCGGCGGCGGGAGCGGGCCAGGAGGAAGCCGGCGACCAGGCCCGCCGCCACCGTGGCGAGGGTGCGGGCGGTGAGCGCCGCCCGGAGCCGGGCGAGTCCCTGACGGGGGTCGACGACCGTTCCAGCGGCCGCGCCGGCCGCGCCGACCACCACGTCACTCAGCCGATCCGCCTTCATCGCCCGCCACCTTCCGTCCGCTCGACCCCGCGCCGGTACCCGCCACGGCCGGACGCAAACGCCCCCGAGCTGGCGGCCGGTGCGGCCGGGGTCGATCACCGGCCGCACCGGCGGCGAGTGGGCACGCCGGTGGAAGGCGGCTCAGAGGCTCTGGTCGAGGTGGTCGTTCCAGACGGCCGCCGCCTGCTCGTGCGACTCGACCCCGGCGAAGAAGGCCTCGGCCACGGCCCGCTGGTCCAGCTCCGCGACGTCGGCGACCTCGATGAACTTGGGCCGGTACACGGCGAAGCCGGCCGGGCTCTGCCGCGGACGGTACGGGACGGCGAGGGTCAGCGACCGGCCACCGGCATGGTCGACGGCCTCGACGATCAGGGCGTCGGTCCGACCCGTGTCCAGGTGAAGGTAGCCGTCGACCACCAGCACGGCCCGGTCCGCGCCGTGCTGGTTGCTCCGCAGCGCGTGCTGGCCGGCTCGCGCGCCGTCGGCGAGGTCGTCGGCGACGAAGCGTTCCATGCCCCGGCTGCCGTCGGGCTGCTCGTAACCGAGCAGCGGCGTCAGCGTCTCGCCGTCGGAGACGCACCAGATGCCGTGCGCGGCGACGAACCCGGCCAGTTGAGCGGTCTCATGCATGGCAGCGAGGATGCCAGCTCCGGGGTGTCGACGCTGCCCCGCCGGGGGTCGGGCCGCCAGGATGTGCCCGGCGGCCCGGCCGGCGGGTCAGTGCATGCCGACGGGCACCGGCAGCTGCTCGCCCTGCTGGTCGTCGGGCAGCTGCGACGGCTCACTCCGGCGGGGCAGGAACGCCGCCGGGATAAACGTGAGCAGCACCAGCGCGAAGCCCACCCAGAAGGTGGTGCCGAACGAGTGGGCCGCGAAGTCCAGCCCCCGCTCGATCAGCGACGGCGGCACCGGGAACTGCTGGGTGAGCTCCGGGCGCTGCTGCGTGGCGATGGCCAGGTACGCCTCGGTGACCGGCTTGCCGCTCGGGTCCGTCACTCCCGGGATGGGCTGTGAGCCGTTCAGCTCGCTGGTGAGGATCACCGACATCATGGCGGCGCCGACCGAACCGCCGATCTGCTGGAGGATGTTGACCAGCGTGGAACCCCGGGCCACCTCCTGGGCGTGCAGAGTCTTCAGCGCCGACGTCATGATCGGCATCATCGTGGCGCCCATCCCCAGGCCCATCACGAACAGCGAACCGCAGAGCAGCCAGTACGAGGTGTGCGGGTCGACCTGGGTGAAGCCGAAGAAACCGGCGGCGATGAACACCAGCGCGAACGGCACCGTCCGACCGATCGGCACCCGGTCGGCGAGCATGCCGGCGACCGGCATGGTGAGCATGGCGCCGATGCCCTGCGGCGCCATCAGCAGGCCGGCGGTCAGCGTCGACTCACCGCGGATCTGCAGGAAGTAGCTCGGGAACAGCAGACCGGCGCCCATGAACGCGATGATGAACACGAACAGGGTGACCGAGGCGATGGTCAGGCGGCGGTTGGCGAACAGCCGCAGGTCCACCAGCGGGTGCTTGGGCTTGAACGAGTAGAGCACGAAGCCCACCACCAGCGCGGCGCCGACCAGCATGGGCAGCCACACCTTGGTCTCGGCGATCGTGCCGGCCTCGGGCAGCGACGAGACGCCGTAGAGGAACAGGGCCAGGCCCGGCGAGAGCATCAGCATCCCGAGGAAGTCGAACGACTCCGACGGCTCGGGATTGTCCTTCGGCAGGGCCAGCATCGTGTAGACGAGCGCGATGGCGCCGATCGGCAGGTTGATCAGGAAGATCCAGTGCCAGCTGGCCGTGTCGATCAGCCAGCCGCCGAGGATCGGGCCGCCGATCGGGCCGAGCAGCATCGGGATGCCGAGCACGGCCATCAGCCGGCCGATCCGGTGCGGGCCGGCGGCCCGGGTCATGATCGTCATGCCGAGCGGCATGAGCATGCCACCGCCGAGCCCCTGCAGGACCCGGTAGGCGATCAACTCGGTGATGCTGTCCGCGGTGGCGCACAGCGCGGACCCAATGGTGAACAGGGCCAACGCGGCCATGTAGAGCCGTTTGGTGCCGAACCGGTCCGCGGCCCACCCGGTGAGGGGAATCACCGTCGCCAGGGCGAGGGTGTAGCCGGTCATCGTCCACGCCACCCGGGCGTACGAGGCGCCGAACTCCGTCTGGAACGTCGGCAGCGCGACGCTGACGACCGTCACGTCGAGGATCGACATGATCGCGCCGAGAACGACGACGCCCGCCACCTTGAGCACCGCGGCGTCGAGCTTGTCTGATGTCGCGACAGGTTGCTGGGTCACAAAAAGTCTCCTGAACTTCGATCCGGCTGGGGTGGTGGCGGCACCGCCAAGGCGCGGGTGGTGGACGCACGCTGAGTGACGCCCGCAGGAAGACTAGTCACTGCCCCCGACAGTCGGCCTGGGGATTACCGGACTCGGTGCCTGCGTGGGAGGGGTTCAGGCCGTTGCGCGGTAGTCGCGCGGGCTGACTCCGCGCAGCCGTTTGAAGGCGGCGCTGAGCGCGAACGGGCTGCCGTAGCCGACCCGGCGCGCCACCGTCGTGAGGGTCAGGTCGGTGTCCCGCAGCAGGTCAGCGGCGACCGCGAGACGCCAGCCGGTGACGAAGGCCATCGGCGGCTCACCGACCAGCGCCGTGAAGCGGCGGGCGAAGGCGGCCCGGGAGACGCCGGTGGCGGCGGCGAGTCCCGCCACCGTCCAGGAGTGGGCGGGATCACCCTGGATCAACCGCACCGCGACGCCCACCACCGGGTCGGCGTACGCGCGGTACCAACCGGGCGGCTCCGCGCCGGGACCGGCGAACCAGGTGCGCAGCACCGCGATGACGAGCAGGTCGAGCAGGCGGTCCAGCACCACCTCCTGCCCGGGCTCCGGCCGGTGCAGCTCCGCCGCGAGCAGGGCGACGACCGGCAGCTCGGCGTCGGCGGCGGCGAGCACCAGCAGGGGCGGCAGGGCCGCGAGCAGGCCGGCGCCCACCGCACCGCTGCTGTCGTACGTGCCGGTGAGCAGGGCCGCTGCGGCGTCCGGCCGGGTGCCCCAGGTCCGCAGCCCGAGGGTCATGGAGTCGGTGAGGTCCTGCCCGCCGAGGGTGGTGCAGCGCTGGCCCGGGTGGATCACCACCTGCGGCGGCGTGTCCGGGTGGTCGGCCATGGTGTACGGGTCGGGCCCGCGCAGCACAGCGACGTCCCCGGGGTGCAGCGGCACCGGCTCGCCGGCGTCGGGCACCACCCACGCGGTGCCGCGGACCACCGTGGTGACGCTCAGCGGGGCGGCGTCGCAGACGCGGATCGACCAGGGCGGGTCCATCACGGTACGCAGCAGGAAGGCGTCGCGGGCCCGCAGTCCCCGGAGCACGTCGGCGAGGACGTCCATCCGGTGAGCCTAGACGCACGCGTATGGTCCGGGGCGTCCTGACCATGGCCCGCCCGGGCGGTCCCGCGCTGGAATGGGCACATGATCGAAATGAACGGCCGGGGCGGTGCCCGGTGAACGCACTGCGCACGGTCAGCCTGCTGCTGGCGACGGTGACCACGGGTCTGATGGCGGGGCTGTTCGCCGGCTTCGCGTACGCGGTGCTGCCGGGACTGTCCCGGGTCGACGACAGCTCCTTCGTGACCAGCATGCGCGCCATCAACGCGGCCATCCTGAACGGCTGGTTCGCGCTCTGCTTCGGCGGCGCCCTGGTCTGCACAATGGCGGCCGTACTGCTGCACCTGCCCGCCGACCGACGCGCGCCGCTGCCCTGGCTGGTCGCCGCCCTGGTGCTCTACGGCCTGGTGCTCGCGGTGACGGCCGCGGTGAACGTGCCGCTCAACGACCGTCTCGCGGCCGGCGCCAAGCTGGCGGACCCGGGCGAGCTGCGGGCGATGTTCGAAGGCACCTGGGTGCGCTGGAACGTGGTGCGGGCCGTGCTGAACACCGCGGCGCTCGGCTGCCTCGGCTGGGCCCTGCTGATCGCCCGGTCCGTCGCCGGCTGACCGAGGGGCAGCGGGTGTCCACCGAGCTGGCTCATTCTTCCGTCATGCCGAGGGGTTCGCGGAGCAGATCCTCACCGTCGACCGCCGCCCACGGAGCTCGCCCGGCTCGGCGGGCGGCGGGGACGCGGGGGGCGACGCTGCTCGTAGCGCCGCTTACCGACCAGGTGCGGGCGGACCCGCCCGGCCGGTGCCGGTACGACGGGCGGCCGGCGGATGGCGAGAGGTCGGGGTAGGACGGTCAGGATCAGGACGAGGAGGACGGTGGCGACGATGGCGTCGAGCCAGTAGTGGTTGCCGGTGGTGACGACCACCAGCAGGGTGACGAGCGGGTGGGCCAGCCACAGCCACCGCAGCCGCCCGGAGGTGACCACGATGAGCGCGACGGCGACGGCCAGCGCCCAACCGACGTGCAGGGACGGCATCGCGGCATACTGGTTGCTCAGCGTGTCGACCTCGGGTGATCCGTAGACGGCGGGGCCGTACCGGCTGCCGGTGTCCACCAGGCCGGTCAGCCCGGTCATCCGCGGCGGGGCGAGCGGGACGAGGACGTGCAGGGCCAACGCCGCGGCGGTGAGCGCGGCGAGTGCCCGGCGGATCCAGCGGTAGTGCACCGGGTGGCGCACGTACAGCCACACCAGGCAGATGGCCGTGGCGGGGAAGTGCACCCAGGCGTAGTAGCAGTTGGCCAGCCGGACCAGCAGGTCGTGGGCGAGCAGCGGCTGCTGGAAGGCGGCTTCGCTGGGCAGGTGGAGCAGGCGCTCCAGCCGCCACACCCGCTCCCCGTCGGCCAGCGCGGTGGACGCCCGGCCGGCCGCGACGACCCTACCCGCCTTGTACGCCAGGAACAGCGCGGCGACGAGCGCGAGCTCGCGCGCCGCCCGGCGTACCGCCCCGGCCGGCCGCTGGTTGGCGGCTGCCCGGGGGGACGCGGCCTCCGTCGTGTCCACAGGTCCTCGATTCGGTCACGGCCGGCGGGCACCGGCCCGCGCGGGCAGGGCCAGGGCCGCCGCCGGTGACGGCGACGGCCCTGGGATGACGCTCCGGCGTCAGCGGCGTACCGGATCCTTCGTCCCGGAGTCGACGGTGACCTCGTCGAAGGCGGGCGCTCCGTCCACCGCGTCGGCCGCCACGGCGACCGAGCGGGCGGTGTCCGGCAGGTCCAGGCTGGACCGCAGCGTGACCGGCTTGAGCAGCAGTGCGGCGATGATGCCGACCACCGCGATGGCCGCCGAGATGAGGAAGATGTGCCCGGTGGCGTCGCCGTACGCGGCGCGGACGATGTGCTGCACCGGCGCCGGCAGGGCGGCCAGGTTCAGGCTGCTGCTGCCTCCCCCACCGGAGGTGGGGAACCCGGCGGCGGCGAGGTCGTGCGTGATCCGGTCGGTGACCCGGCGGGCCAGCACGGCGCCGAGCACGGAGACGCCGATGGTGCCGCCGAGGGAGCGGAAGAACGCGACGCTGGAGCTGGCCGCGCCGATGTCCTTGAGCGCGACGGTGTTCTGCACCGCGAGCACGAGGTTCTGCATGGTCATGCCGACGCCGACCCCGACGACGAACATGGCCGCGCCGACCAGGACCAGCGACGTCTCGTGGTCGATGGTGCCGAGTAGGGCGAACCCGGCGACCAGGATGATCGATCCGGCGACGATGTACGGCTTGATCTTCCCGGTGGCGGTGATCAGGCGGCCGGCGACGATCGACGACAGCAGCACACCGGCCATCATCGGGATGGTGAGCAGACCCGCCTCGGTGGGGCTGTAGCCGCGGCCGATCTGGAAGTACTGGCCGAGGAAGACGGCGCCGCCGAACATGGCCATGCCGACCGCGAGGCTGCCGAGGATGGCCAGGGCGGTGGTGCGCTCGCGGATGATGCCCAGCGGGACGACCGGCTCGGCCGCCCGGGACTCGACCCGGACAGCCAGGGCGAGCAGGAGCAGCGAGCCGCCGACCATCGCCGCGGTCTGCCAGGAGAGCCAGGCGAAGGAGTTGTCGACGAAGGAGATCCAGATCAGCAGCACGCTGACGCCGGCCGCGATCAGGGTCGCGCCCAGGTAGTCGATTTTGACATTCTCCCGGCGCACGGTGGGCAGGTTCAGGGTGACCTGCAGCAGGATCAGCGCCACCACGGCGACCGGTACGCCGACGAAGAAGCACCAGCGCCAGCCGAGCCACGAGGTGTCGACGATGAGGCCGCCGAGCAGCGGGCCGCCGACCGTGGCCAGGGCCATGACACCGCCGAGGTAGCCGTTGTAGCGGCCGCGCTCCCGCGGCGAGATCATGGCCGCGATGGCGACCTGGACCAGCGCCTGCAGTCCGCCGACGCCGATTCCCTGGAACGCGCGGGCGGCGATGAGCTGACCGGCGCTCTGGGCGAACCCGGCGACCACCGAGCCGACCAGGAAGACCACGATGGCGACCTGGATCAGGAGCTTCTTGTTGAACAGGTCGGCCAGCTTGCCCCAGATCGGGGTGGTCGCCGTCGCCGTGAGCAGGGTGGCGGTGACCACCCAGGTGTACTGCATCTGCGAGCCGTTCAGGGCTCCGATGATCTTCGGCAGGGCGGTCGAGACCACCGTGCCGCTGAGCATCGCGACGAAGAGCACCAGCAGCAGGCCGCTGAGTGCTTCGAGCGTCCGGCGCCGGCCCATGGGCGCGGCTTCGGCCGTTGCGGTGGTTGCGCTCATCGCGCGTCCTCCAGGTTGTCGTGGTGTGCGAGGGCGACCTCGAGGTCGCGGATGAACCGGCCGAGCGCGGCGGCCAGCGCCGCCACCTCGCCGGGGGTCCAGTCGACGAGCGCCCGGGCGAGCACGAGGCCGTACCAGTCCTGGGTGTCGGTCAGGGCGGCCCGGCCCGCCTCGGTGAGAGTGAGGTGGCTGGCCCGCCGGTCGGACGGGTCGGCGTGCCGCGCCACCAGGCCGTCCGCCACGAGGGCGGCGACGGCCCGGCTGACCGTGGACGGATCGAGCCGGGTGCGGTCGGCCAGTTCCCGGGCGTGGCAGCCGGCGGCGCAGCGGTCGATGTGCCGGAGCATGCCGAACAGCCCGGGCGGGACGGCCGGCCGGTGGTGGGCGCGACGCTGTTTGAGCAGCCGTACGCCGGTCAGCAGGTCGTACAGCCGTGTGCCGAGTTCGCGGGTGGCGGTGTCCACGATCGTCCTCCAGGCCAGCGTTGGTTGCCCCAAGCAATCATCAACGAATCTTGCGCACTGCGCAACTTTGCTCATTGAGAAACGGATCACGTATGCTGGTGGCATGCGGGAGACGACCGGGCTGCGGGAACGCAAGAAGGCGGCCACCCTCCTGGCCTTGCACGAGGCGGCCCTGCGCCTCGCCGCCGAGCAGGGACCGGAGCGGATCACCGTCGAGGCCATCGCCGACGCCGCCAACGTCTCCCGCCGGACCTTCTCCAACTACTTCTCCAGCAAGGAGGAGGCCCTCTTCCACGGCGACACCCTGCGGCTGCGCCGGATGCTCGACCTGCTCCACGACCGGCCCGCCGACGAGCCGCCGTGGACCGCGCTGTGCCAGGCCGCCCTGCACCTGGCCGCCGAGGTGTACGACGACCTCGCCATGTCCTGGCTGACCCGACGCCGCCGGCTGCACGGTCACCCGGGGCTGCTCGCACACCAGGTCGCCGCCTACACCGCGATCGAACGGGAGCTGGCCGGCGAACTCGCCCGCCGCCTCACCGGGCCGGACGCGGCGCTGCGCGCCCGAATCCTGGCCGCGACCTTCCTGGCCACGCTGCGCATCGCCGTCCAGCACTGGATCGAACACCCCGACCGCCCACTGGTCGACACCCTCCGGGCCGCGCTCACCGCGGGTGCAGAATGGCGGGGATGGCCCGACCACGCGTGACCAGGGCGGCGAGAGCCGTCGGCCTGGCCGCGTCCGGGACGGCCCTCATCCTCACCGTGGCCTCCCCGCTCGGACCGGCCACCGCCACCGGATCCCCCACCAGCACCGTCGTCGCGCTCGGCGACTCGGTGCCCGCCGGCGCGGCGTGCGGCTGCATTCCCTTCCCCGACCTGTACGCGCGGATGATCACGCCTGCCACCACCTCGGTGAACCTCGCGCTCGGCGGGTCCACCTCGGCGGACCTGGACGGGCAGCTCCGGTCGTCCGCCGCCCGCCATGCGCTGCGGCAGGTCGACGCGGTACTGATCATGTCCGGCGCCAACGACATGGTGCCGCTGGTCGAGGACCGCTCCGGCGAGGCGGCGTACCGGGCCACCGCCGAGCAGGTGGGCGAGAACGTGGCAGCCGCGGTCGCCGCGCTACGCGACCTGCACGGCGGGCCGCTGCCGGTGCTGGTGCTGGTGCTCGGCTACTGGAACGTCAGCCGGGACGGGCAGGCCGCCCGGGACAGCACCGACCCGGACGGACTGGCCGAGGCGGACGCAGCCACCGCGTACGTGAATGACGCGCTGCGGGCAGCGGCGCGGCGCAGCGGGGCGATCTACGTGGCGACGTACCCGGCGTTTCGCGGGCCGACCGGGGAGGCCGACCCGACCGACCTGCTCGCCGACGACGGCGACCACCCCAACGCCCGCGGGCACGAGTTGATCGCCCGCGCCGCGTACGCGTCGTCCGAGCGCGCCCTGCGGGCCGCGCCGCGCTGACTGTCGGAGGGGCCGGTTACGGTCGGTTCCGTGGTCACCGTCGACGACGTCCGCGCCCTCGCCCGGACGCTCCCCCGCACCACCGAGCACCTGATCCACGACCGGATCAAGTTCCGGGTCGGCCGGATCGTCTACGTCGCCTTCTCCCGCGACGAGCGGACCATGGGCTTCGGCTACCCGAAGGAGCAGCGGGACGGCCTGATCGCCGCCGAGCCGGAGCTGTTCTTCCTCCCCCGCCCCTCGGACCTGCGGTTCCACTGGGTGTGCTGCCACCTCGACCGCCTCGACCACGAGCAGATGACCGAGCTCGTCACCGAGGCTTGGCGGATGGTGGTGCCGAAGTTCCTCGCCCGCGAGCGGCTGGGCAGTTGAGCCCGTGGTCCGTGGGATGCTGTCAGTCGAAGTCGAAAATGCTGTGCCGGTCATAGAAGTGCAACACGTACCGGCAACGACGACAGATCATCAAGGTCATGCGATGGCTGGTGACCCCCACCTACTGTCCTGACGTGCCGTCTCCTGCTGGAACTCGGTGCCTCGACAGAGCGGGCACGAAAGCTGGGGCTCGATCATGACGCGAGTGTAGGGACCCACCGCCAGCGAACCGCCCTCCTGGACGTCAGGGCTGGCGTCGTTGGATGACACGCCGCTCGGCTTCGCGTGCACCGGCCCCGGGTGCCTGACGCTTGGACGGTGACAGAACCAGTTCGCGGACCAGGAAGGTCAACGCCGTTCGGAATGGAGCGCGATCCTTCGCGGGTCGTCGCGCTCAGCGATGCGGTCATCGCCATCGCCGTCACGCTGCTCGTCCTGGAGATCCGCCCGCCGCAGGACACCCGGCATCTGATCCACGGCCTCGCCTCGCTCTGGCCGTCCTACCTGGCTTACGTCGTCACCTTCATGTTGATCGGGCAGGTGTGGGCCAATCATCACGTCATGTTCGACCAGATCCGTACCGCCGACCGGGTGGTGCTGTTCCTGAACACCGTGCTGCTGATGGACATTGCGTTCCTGCCGTTCGCCGCCGCCGTGCTGGCCGACGCGTTCCGTGACGGACATGGGCAGCGCGTCGCCGTCGTCTTCCACGGGTTCGCGTTCGAACTGGCAGCCATCCTTTTCAACGCCATCTGGGAGTACGCACGTCGTCACCACCGGCTGCTCGTGGCTACCCTCGATTCCGCCGGCGCAAGAGCCATCAGCCGGCGCTTCCGGCTCGCCCTTACCTGGATCGCCGTCGGAACCCTGCTGGGCGCCCTGCTTCCCCCTCTTGGCGTGGCGGTGATCGCCGCATTCATTCCCTTCTACTGGCTGCCCATCCGGGGGGGAGATCGCCAGGGCGAAGCCTCGGCGCGACGGAGACCGTCGGGCGTGACCGCGGATGGCCCAGACAGCAGCAGGGACAGCGCGCGACCGGTTCCCCCAGCCGCTGAGATGGTGGTTAGTCAACCGCAGGTCGGGTACGCGTTCGACCGGACCTGGTCGACCACCTATCCCGGAGGACCAACTGTGTTACGTGAGTATCGCAAGAACCCCGACGCAGTTTCTCGGCTCTCGCCGGAGCAATACCGAGTCACCCAGGAGTCCCTGACAGAACCAGCCTTCGACAACGCCTACTGGGACAACAAGGAGCCGGGCATCTACGTCGACATCGTGTCCGGTGAACCCCTGTTCGCTTCGATCAACAAATACGACAGCGGTACCGGCTGGCCGACTTTCACCAGGCCGATCGAACGGGAGAACGTGGTTGAAATCCCGGACTCGAGCCTCGGAATGGTCCGCACCGAGGTCCGGTCGGCGCACGGCGACAGTCACCTGGGCCATGTGTTTGACGATGGTCCACCAGAGGCGGGCGGGCTGCGTTACTGCATGAACTCGGCGGCACTTCGGTTCATTCGGCACGAGGACCTCGAGAAGGAAGGCTACGGCGAGTACCGCAGGTTGTTCGACCACTAGACGGGGAGCGACAATGACCGACAAGACTGAGAAGGCCGTCCTGGCCGGCGGCTGCTTCTGGGGAATGCAAGACCTCATCCGCAAGCGCGCCGGCGTGGTCACCACCCGGGTCGGATACACCGGTGGTGACGTGCCGAACGCGACCTACCAGAACCACGGTTCCCACGCCGAGGCCATCGAGATCGTTTTCGACCCCGATAAACTGTCCTACAGAGAGCTGCTCGAGTTCTTCTTCCAGGTTCACGACCCCACCACGAAGAATCGTCAAGGCAACGATGTAGGAACCAGCTACCGGTCGGCCATCTTCTACGAGGACGACCAGCAACGGCAGGTAGCGGAAGAGACGATCGCCGACGTCGACGCCTCCGGTCTGTGGCCCGGCAAGGTGGTCACGGAGGTGAGCGCCGCCGGGCCCTTCTGGGAAGCTGAACCTGAACACCAGGACTACCTGGAACGGTATCCCGCGGGTTACACGTGTCACTACGTCCGGCCGGACTGGAAGCTTCCCCATTCCAAGGCGAAGGCCAGTTAGTATCCCGGCCCGATCTCGCCTCACCAATACTGCCGGCGCCCGGGCGTCGAGCTTGCACCGTCACGCCCGCCCGAGTTGTTGACCTGCGGGCCCGACTGAGGGCGAATCCGCCCCGCGCCCGGTCCGGCGCTGGGAGACTCGTCCGGTGGATGGCGAGGGGCGGCGCGGGAAGCTGGGGCCGGCCGTTCCGATCGCGCCGGCCGCCCGGGTGGACAAGTTCGAGGTCTTCTTCGACCTCGTCTTCGTCGTGTCGTTCTTCATCATCACCCGGGCCACCGCCGCCAACGTGACCGGGCGGGAGCTGCTGCACGCGATGCTGGTGCTCGCCGTGCTCTGGTGGTGCTGGATCATGCACAGCGTGGTCGCCAGCCGGCTGCGGCTCGGCGAGGGCTTCGTCCCGGTGCTGATGGTGGTCGGCATGACGGCGCTGTTCACGTTCGCGCTGGCCCTGCCGCAGACCTTCGGCGGTCTACACGAAGGCGCCGCCGGACCCATCCTGGTCACGGTCAGCTACGTGGTGATCCGGGCCGTGCACATCGCGCTGTACGCGCACGCCACCAGGGGCCGTCCGGAGGCCCGCCGCAAGCTGTACGAGTTCGTCCCCGAGGTCGTGATCACGACGGCGTTGCTGCTGGTCGCGGCTCTGCTCCCGCCGGCGGTCGAGAATCAGGACCTCGGGCTGTGGCTGCGGGACGGGCTGTGGATCGCGGTCGTCCTCGTGCAGTACGGCAGCAGCCTGGTGACCGGCACGGCGGGTTGGGAGATCACCTCCGCCGAGCACTGGACGGAGCGCTACGACCTGATCCTCATCATCGCGCTGGGCGAGTCGGTGATCTCGGTCGGCGTCGGCGGCAACCTGCTCGGCAAGCCGGTGACCTGGCCCGCCATCCCAGCGGCCATGTTCGGCATCCTGTTCACGGCGGCGCTGTGGTGGGCGCACTTCGACATGATCGGTCCGGCCGCCCGGATCGCGCTGCACGCCGCCCAGAACGGCCCACGGGTGGCGATGGCCCGCGACGCGTACGCCTTCCTCTACCTGCCCATGATCGCCGGCATCATCCTGTTCGCCATCGGTGCCGAGGAGTTGGTCCGCATGACCACCGACCCGACGGGCGGAGTGGGCGAGCGGGCGCAGGGGCCGGCCGTACCGTTGCTCTTCGGCGGCGTGATGCTCTACCTGGCCGCGGACCTGGCGTTCCAGTGGCGCACGCTGCGCACCGTGACGTGGACCCGGATCGGTGTGCTCGTGGCACTGGCGGTCGGGCTGCCCGTCGCCCGCTACCTGGCCGCGCTGGCGGCGCTGGGCCTGCTCACCGCCATCTGCGTGGCGCTGGTGGCGACCGAACTGATGGTGCTGGCGGATTCCCGGCACGCGCTGCGCCGGGCGGTGTTCGAGGAGAAGGTCACCCACGAGGCCAACGAGGCCGCCTTCCGCGCCCGCTGGCACGACGACGGCCAGGAGAGCCCGGCGGAGTAGTCTCCCGCGACGACCGCCCGTCCGTGTGGCGGGACGCCCCGACCCGTAGAGTCTCCGCGTGATCGAGATCGACACCGACGTCGAGCTGTTCCATCCCTGCGGTCTTGTCTGGCGGGCACTGACCGATCGGACGTTGCTCGCGAAGTGGTTCGCCGAGGCCACGCCGGCACCGGAGCGGCTGGTGCTGCGCACGGCGGAGCTGCCCGGTTTCGACGCCGACCTCGAGGTGGAGGTGCTCGAGTCGCGGACACCGGAGCGGCTCGTACTGCGCTGCCGGGAGGGTGAGCAGCGGACCGGGGTGACCGTCACCCTGTTGCCCACCGCCCACGGCTGCCGGCTGTCCGTGCACGAGGCGCTGGAGCAGGGCGACTGGGACGCCGCACAGCGTGATCGCCGCGAGGAGCACCACCAGCAGGCGCTGGCCGTACGACTGCCGGCGATCCTGGACTGGCTGGCGTTCCAGCAGATCGACCTGCGGCGCGCCGAGGCCGGGCTGACCGCCGAGCTGCCGATCGTCGGAATGCGGGCGCGGTCCGGACGGCGACGGGCCGTGCTGATCGGCGCGCTGACGTTCGTGGTCCTGGCCGGCGGGGTGACCGCGTGGGCGGCGCGCCCGGAGCCGACGATGGCCGACCCGCTGCCGGAGTCGGCGCCGCTGGTGATGCCGAGCGCCAGGAACAGCACGATCCGCGCCACCCCGTCACGCGCCACGCCGGCCGCCAGCCGCAGCAGCGCCAGGCCGAACCCGACTCCGACCGCGTCGCCGACCCCGACATCGAGCCCCAGCCCGTCACCGGCGGGCGCGCTGACCGCCCGCTACGAAACCGTCTCCGACCGGATCTTCGGCTACCGGGGCCAGGTGGTGGTCACCAACCCCGGCAACGCCGAGAAGCCGGGCTGGACAGTGACGGTGACCCTGGCCTCGGGCGCCACCGTCAGCAGCGTCAACGGCGCCGGGTGGAAGCAGGCCGGGAACGTGGTCACCTTCACCGGCGCGGCCCTGCCGGCCGGGGAGTCGGCGACCGTCCGGTTCGACGTGCGCGACCCGGACGTACGCGCCAAGGCCCCCGACGCCTGCACCGTCGACGGCAACCCCTGCGCCGGGCTGTAGCCCGGGGGGGTCCGGCGGACATGGTGGCGGGACACCTGGCGCTGCCGGGTGCCGGCGGCCCGGACGGTCCGCCGGCACCAGACGGATCAGCGGGTGCGCAGCCAGACGGCGGTGTCCGGCGGCAGCCGGTCGTCGTCGAGCGGCCCGCTGGCCAGCAGCAGCCGGTCGTGGTCGGGCAGCGGCACAGCCGCGCCGGAGAGGTTCACCAGGCAGGTGAAGCGGGGGTCGCGGCCGAAGGCGAGCACCCGGTCGGGGGCGGGCAGCCAGGTCAGCGGGCCGTCGCCGAGGGCCGGTTCGCTCCGGCGGATGGCGATGGCCGTCCGGTAGAGCTCCAGCATCGAGAGCGGGTCGCCGGTCTGGGCGCGGACCGTGCGGTCCTTCCAGTCGGTCGGCTGGGGCAGCCAGGGTGCGGCCGTCACCCCGTCCGGAATGAACCCGAACGGCGGGGCGTCGCCGGTCCACGGCAGCGGCACCCGGCAGCCGTCCCGCCCCGGGTTGACCCGCCCCGAGCGTTCCCACATCGGGTCCTGGCGCAGCTCGTACGGAATGTCCTCGACTTCCCAGAGCCCGAGTTCCTCGCCCTGGTAGACGTAGGCGGCCCCGGGCAGCGCGAGGGAGAGCAGCGCGGCGGCCCGGGCCCGGCGGGTGCCGAGCTCCAGGTCGGTGGGGACGCCCTCGCGCTTGGCGGCGAAGCTGAACGTGGTGTCCGTCCGGCCGTAGCGGGTGACGTGCCGGGTGACGTCGTGGTTGGAGAGCACCCAGGTGGCCGGCGCGCCGACCGGCGCGTGCGCGTTCAGCGTCCCGTCGATGCTCTCGCGCAGCGCGGAGGCGTCCCAGGCGCAGCCGAGGAAGTCGAAGTTGAACGCCGCGTGCAGCTCGTCCGGGCGCAGGTAGTTGGCGAACCGCTGCCGGTCCGGCAGCCACACCTCACCGATCAGCGCCCGGTCGCCGGGGTACTCGTCGGCGATCCGCCGCCAGTCGCGATAGATGTCGTGCACCCCGTCGAGGTCGCGGAAGGGGTGCGGCCGGCCCGGCAGGGTCTCGGGCAGCATCCCGTCCTTGACCAGCAGCCCGGCCGAGTCGATCCGGATGCCGTCCACCCCCCGGTCGAACCAGAACCGCAGGATGTCCTCGAACTCGGCCCGCACCCGAGGGTGGTCCCAGTTGAAGTCGGGCTGCTCAGGGGCGAACAGGTGCAGGTACCAGTCGCCCGGGGTGCCGTCCGGGTTGATGGTCCGGGTCCAGGTCTGGCCGCCGAACTCGCCGACCCAGTCGGTGGGCCGCTGGTCGCCGTTCGGCCCGTGGCCGGGGCGGAACCAGAACAGATCCCGCTCGGGCGCGTCCGGTCCGCCGGCGAGTGCCGCCTGGAACCAGGGGTGCGCGTCAGAGCAGTGGTTCGGCACCACGTCGACGATCGTCCGGATGCCGAGGGCGTGTGCCTCCGCGATCAGCGCCTCCGCCTCGGCCCGGGTGCCGAAGACCGGGTCGATGTCGCGGTAGTCGGCCACGTCGTAGCCGGCGTCGGCCATCGGGGAGGGGTACCAGGGGCTGAACCAGATCGCGTCGATGCCGAGCGCGGCCAGGTAATTCAGCCGGGACCTGATGCCGCCGATGTCGCCGATGCCGTCGCCACTGCCGTCGGCGAAGCTACGCGGGTACACCTGGTAGATCACCGCTGCACGCCACCACGGACCACTGTCTGCTGCGGACACGAGCACCTGCTTTCTGCGTCGGTACGTCGGCGGGCTCGCCGGACCTGAATGTGTCGGGCTGACGGTCGTTGTTCGCCGCGGAAGGTCTCGCTGGTGGCGCGCCGGCGCGGTCCGCCCCTCATCGCGCCCGCCCGAAGGCTGCGATGGTCAACGCCAGCCTCTTAGGGCTATCCCTTCAGGCTGCCAGTGGTCAGGCCGGACATGATGTTCCGCTGGAAGATCAGAAAGATGATGACGGTCGGGATCGCGGCGATGACCGAGGCGGCGATCACCACGTTCATGGGCGTACCGCCGGAGAAGGCGTAGATGCCGACGCTGACCGTCCGGGTCTCCGGCGACGGCATGACCAGCTTCGGCCAGAGGAAGTCCTTCCAGACCGCCGTTACGGCGAAGATCGAAACTACGCCGAGGATGGGGCGCGACATCGGCAGGATGATCGACCAGAGCGTGCGTAGCGGGGTCGCCCCGTCCACGAGGGCCGCCGCCATCAGGTCCTCCGGGATCGAGTCGAAGAACCGTTTCAGCAGGAAGATGTTGAACGCGTTCGCGACCAGGGGCAGCCAGATCGCGAACGGCGAGTCGAGCAGGTTGAGGTGCAGGATCGGCAGATCGATCACGGTCACGTACTGCGGGACGATGAGGACCATCGCCGGGATCATCAGCGTCGCCAGCATCAGGCCGAGGATCACGTTGCCGAAGATCGGTCGAAGCTTCGACAGGGAGTACGCCGCGGCGGTATCGAAGACGAGTTGGAACAGCACCGCGCCGGTCGCGTAGTAGAACGTGTTGAACAGCAGTTTGGCGAGGTTCAGGTTGGTCCACGCGTCGACGTAGTTCTGCACCTCGGGATCCTTCGGATACAGCGACGGCGGGGTCTGCGCGATCTCCTGGCCGGACTTGAGCGCGCCGGTGACCATCCAGTAGAGCGGCCCGATGAAGACGAGCGTGAACCCCACGACGACAACGGCGAGCAGCGTCCAGTAGATCGCCCTGCCGCGCCCCCGCTTGAGCTGGGCAGGGGAGATGAGGGTGCGGGTCCCTGAGTCCGGTGCCATGGGTCGTCCGTCCTAGTCCTGTTTCGCGGTCAGCCGCACGTAGACGGCGGAGAAGCCGGCCAGCACCACGAGCATGATCACGCCGAGCGCCGCGGCGCCGTTCAGGTCGTTCTGGAAGAATCCGTGCTGGTAGATGAGGTACGCGACCGAGGTCGCCGAGTCCTCCGTACCCGCGCCGTTGGCGAGGATCAGCGGCTCGATGAAGAGTTGCATGGTGGCGACGATCTGCAGCATCGCCAGGAGCGCGAGGATCAGCCTGGTCTGCGGGATGGTCACGTGCACGATCCGCCGCCAGATCCCGGCGCCGTCGAGTTCGGCCGCTTCGTAGAGTTCGCCGGGGATGTTCTGCAGCGCCGCCAGATAGATCAGTACCGCGCTGCCCATGTTCATCCAGGTCGACGCGAGCACCATCGCCGGCATCGTCATCTCGGGTGACTGCATCCACTCCGACGTCGGCAGGTGCAGGGTCTTGAGGATCGCGTTGAAGAGTCCCGCCTCGCTCGGGTCGTACGCGTAGAACTTGAAGAGGAAGAGGGCCGAGGCGGGCGGCAGCATCACCGGCAGGTAGACCAGAATCCGCAGGTACCCCTTGGCGTGGCGGAACTCGTTGAGCAGGATCGCCACGAAGAACGGCACCGCGTACCCGAGGACGAGCGCGAGAACCGTGAAGTAGAACGTGTTCTTCCAGGCGGTCCAGAAGCTGGGCTCGCCGATGATGCGGACGTAGTTGTCCCAGCCCACCCAGGTGGTCTCGCCCCGCCGGGTGCGCTGGAAGCTCATGACGATGCCGCGGATCATCGGGTACCAGGAGAAGAAGGCGAAGCAGAGCACCGCCCCGAACAGGAATGCGTGCCCGGTGAGGCTGTCCCGTACCTTGCGGCCGAGGCTGGTACGCCGGGGCCCTACCGGATACGGCCGCGCGGGGCGACCCGGTTTTCTGGTGGCACCCGGGGCGGTGGTGATCGCCAAGGCAACTCCTGCGGAAATCGGTGACCGGACGGTGCGGTGCGGAGGGTGGGGGCCGGTTGCGCCGGCCCCCACCCCATCGGCTCAGCTTCCGGCGGCCAGGAGCTGGTTGACCTTGCCCTCAGCCGTCTTGAGCAGCGCGTCGATGTTCGCGTTCGGGTTCGTCAGCACCGCGGACATCGCCGCGTCGAGCACCGCGTAGATCGCCTGCGCGTTCTTCGGCTCACCCTTGATCGCGACCGGGGTCGCCTCGAAGAGCGCGAAGTTCGCGGTGTCGACGTTCGCGTTCGCCTTGCGCAGCTCCAGCTCCTTCTTCTGCGCGTCGCTGCCGTTGGCGAACAGGAGCGGCTGGGGCAGGCCCACCGGGTAGTTCTGCGGCTTGGCCCGGACGTAGTCGAACTGGCCCTTGCCCGGGGTCAGCTTCTGGTACGCGACCCACTTCAGGCCGGCCTTGACCTGCTCGGGGGTGAGGCCCTTCTTGAAGAAGTAGCCCTCGCCACCGCCGAGCGTCCCCTTCGCCGGGCCGTCCTGGCCGGGCAGCGGGGCCATCGCCCAGTCCTGGAACTTGCCCCGGAACTGGCTGACGATCGCCTGGGTGGCGTCCGGCGCGCCGATGAACATGCCGACCTTGCCGGCGCCGGCGTTGGTCAGCAGGTCACCCCACTGCAGCAGCTGGCGGGAGCCCATGCTGTTGTCGCCGTAGCGCATGTCCTTGATGTTCTGCAGGACCTGCTTGCCCATCGGGTTGTTGAAGTCGGCCTTCTTGCCGTCCGCGGAGAGGATCTGGCCGCCCTGGGAGTAGAGCAGGGAGGTGAAGTGCCAGCCGCCGGTGTTGCCGGCGCTGTACTCCGAGTAGCCGGCGATGCCGTTGCCGAGCGCGGAGATCTTCTTGGCGGCCTCCCGGACCTCTGCCCAGGTCTTCGGCGGGTTGTTCACGTCGAGCCCGGCCTGCTGGAAGAGGACCTTGTTGTAGACCAGGCCCATCGAGTAGTTCTTCACCGGGACGGCGTAGAGCTTGCCGTTGTCGGTGAAGACCTCCTTGAGCGCCGGGTCGACGCTCTCCCAGGTGGCGATGGTGTCCTTGTTGACGTACTGGGTGACGTCCATCGCCTGACCGGAGTCGAGCACCTGCTGGAGATCGGTCATGTAGCCGTAGAACACGTCCGTCATGGTGCCGCCGGCCAGGCGGGCGGTGAAGTCCGGCGGGTTGTTGCACTGCTCGCCGACGCTGACGCTCTTGATGACGATGTTCGAGTTCTGCCGCTGGAACTCGGCGACGTCGTCGTTCCAGTTCTTCAACAGCTCTTTCTGGGCGCCGACCGGCTGGCAGTCGACGGTGATGGTGACCTTGCCGCTGGCATCGCTCTTCGCGTCGTCGCTCTTCGTGGAGCAAGCCGCAAGGCTGAGCCCCAGGCCGGCCACGAGCGCTAGCGCCGCAGCTTTCCGGTACTGCGGTACGGACATCTGTCCATCCCTTCGGGAACGGGTGTCTCCATGGCCTTCGCTGATCTGCGGTGATCGCCACCGCAGGGATGCCCTGCTGTTGATCTGCATCCGCCACGCGACCTGCCCCCTGTCGCTGCACCGGGGCCAGGTGTGAGTGGGGTCACTGTAGCGAGGCGAACTGGATCCAGCAAGGTTCCGACCGTCCGCTGAAAGGATGCGACTGTAAGTCGTCAGATGTAGACAGGATCATGCACCTTCGCGGGCGTACGGCTTTCGCCCCTGTTGATGCCGATACTCACCGACCCGGTGGGCTGCCGGCCGGCGCTGCTCGGCGCCGGCAACGACGAAAGGGCCGCCGACCGCGAGCAGCGGTCGACGGCCGGAGCGTTGTTCGGCGGCCAGGGAGGCGGTCCGGGCCGGATGGTCAGCAGTGTTCGGCGCGATGGTCAGCGGCGGAAACGGTGGCCGGCGGCCGACCCCTGACCGGCGCGGACCCGGGTCAGCGGCCGGGGGCGGGCGCGGTGGAGCCGCGTACCACCAGTTCGGGCTCGAACAGCAACTCGTCGTGCAGCACGCCGGCCCCCTCGATCTGGGTGACCAGCAGGTCCACCGCGGCCTGCCCCATCATCTCGATCGGCTGCCGCACCGTGGTCAACGGCGGGTCGGTGCAGGTCATGAACGCGGAGTCGTCGAAGCCCACCACCGACACGTCGGTCGGCACCGCACGACCCAGCCGGCGGGCGGCGCGGATGGTGCCCAGGGCCAGCACATCGCTGGCGCAGATGATGCCGGTCGCGCCACGCTCGACCAGCTTGGTCGCCGCGACCCGCGCCCCTTCCATGGAGAAGCTGGACCGCTCGACGTACTCCGTGTCGTCGGCCCAGCTCGCGACCTGGACCATCGCGTCCAGCTTGCGCCGGGACGGCACGTGCCCCTCGGGGCCGAGCACCATGCCGATCCGCTCGTGCCCGAGCGAGCGCAGGTGCCCGTACGCCTGCTCGACGGCGACCGCGTCGTCGGTGGACACCCGGGGGAACCCGAGCTCGTCGACGCCGGCGTTGACCAGCACCACGGGCAGCCCGCGGTCGGTGAGCCGCCGGTAGTGCTCGTGCGAGGCGTCGGCGAGGGCGTACGACCCACCGGCGAAGATGACCCCGGAGACCTGGTGGTCGAGAAGCATCTCGACGTAGTCGGACTCGGGCACGCCGCCGATGGTGCGGGCACAGAGCGCGGGGGTGAACCCCCGTTGGGCCAGCGAACCGGTGACCACCTCGGCGAGCGCCGGGAAGATCGGGTTCTGCAGCTCCGGCAGGACGAGGCCGACCAGCCGGGCCCGCTCGCCCCGCAGCTTGGTCGGGCGCTCGTAGCCCAGCACGTCCAGCGCCGTCAGCACGGCGGTCCGGGTCGCCTCCGACACGCCGCCGCGCCCGTTGAGCACGCGGCTCACGGTCGCCTCACTGACGCCCGCCTTGCGGGCCACCTCCGTCAACCGCTTCGTCACGGCCGCAATCGTACGTCGCCTTCTTGCAAGAAATGAACCGTCGACTGCCCGGTCACGGCAGCACCTGGCGGCTCCCCCAGCCGTGGCCGGGCCGAGGGCCGGCCGGGACGGGCGTATTCACTTCTGAAAAATGCGGACAGAGAGCCGCTTGAATATCGACAATTGACGGGAATAACATGAGGCACCCCGGAGCCGGATGCCGGCGTCCGGGCCTCCGGCGGGCGCGCCCACCCGCGCCGACGCCACCACCGTCTCCCCCGTCCCCCAGAGAGTGGGTAGTCCGATGCAGCGGAGCGTGGACGAAGGCGCGGCGGGCCGGTGCCCGCACGTGCCGATCGCCAGGATCATCGCGGTGTCCACCGCCGTCGCCCTCACCGTCCCGGCCGGGAGCGCCGCGGCGGCGAGTGTTCCAGGCCCCACCGGTCCGGCGCCCGCGGTGACCCGGGCCGCACTCGACCCGGCGCTGGTCGCCGGCCGCGGCGCCACCGTGGACTTCGTCGAGCAGGAGGCCGAACACGCCCGGACGACGGGCACCGTCATCGGTCCGGACCGCGCCGCCTACACCCTCGCTGGCGAAGCCTCCGGCCGCCGGGCCGTCCGGCTCACCCCCCGGCCAGCGCGTCGAGTTCACCCTGCCGGCGGCAGCCAACGCGATAACCGTCCGGTACAGCATCCCCGACTCCCCCGACGGCGGCGGCATCACCGCGCCGCTGCAGGTCACCGTCGGCCGTGGACCCACCCGGACCATGACCCTCACCTCGCAGTACGCCTGGCTCTACAACCAGTACCCGTTCTCCAACGACCCCGACGCCGGGCTGCTCCACCCTGACTGGTGGATCACCGAGTGCTCCTGCGTGCCGGCCGCCACCAACCCGCCACCGACCATCGTCAAGCCCTTCCGGCCCCACCACTTCTATGACGAGCAGCGCCTGTTGCTGGGCCGGACGTACCAGGCGGGCGAGGTGGTCCGGCTGACGGCCCCGAGCGGCAGCGGCGCCGCCTGGACCGTCATCGACCTGCTGGACACCCAGCTCGTCGGGCCGCCGCGGGTGGTGCCCGGCGCGGTGAACGTGCTGGCCTTCGGCGCCGACCCGACCGGGCGACGGGAGTCCGCCGACGCGTTCGACCGGGCCGTCGCGTACGCCCGCCGGGTGCACCGCACGCTCTACCTGCCGCCCGGGACATACCGGGTGAGCCGGCACATCATCGTCGACGACGTGACGATCGCCGGCCCCGGCAGTTGGTACACGGTCGTCAAGGGCCGCGAGGTCGCCCTGGACACGCCGGCGCCCGACGGTTCGGTGCACACCGGCGTCGGCTTCTACGGCCGCGACGCTGCCGACGGCGGCAGCAGCGACGTGCACCTGTCCGGCTTCACCATCGAGGGTGACGTCCGGGAGCGGATCGACAAAGACCAGGTCAACGCCATCGGCGGGGCGCTGAACCACTCCACCGTCGACGGCCTCTACCTGCACCGGACCAAGGTCGGGATGTGGTTCGACGGCCCGATGACCGACCTGCGGGTCACCAACACCGTCATCGCCGACCAGATCGCCGACGGGGTCAACTTCCACACCGGCGTCACCCACTCCTCCGTCTCGCACACCTTCGTCCGCAACACCGGGGACGACGGCCTGGCCATGTGGTCGGAGCAGACCGGCAACGCACACAACACCTTCGACCACAACACCGTGCAGTCGCCGGTCCTGGCCAACGGCATCGCCCTGTACGGCGGCACCGACAACACGATCTGGCGCAACCTGGTCGCCGACCCGGTGCGCGAGGGCAGCGCCATCCAGGTCGGCTCGCGGTTCGGCGCCGAGCCGTTCACCGGGCACCTCTGGATCACGGACAACACCACCGTCCGCGCCGGCAGCTACGAGCTGAACTGGAACATCGGCCTCGGCGCCATCTGGTTCTACGCGCTGGACCACAGCATCGACGCGGACATCCAGGTCGTCGGCGACGCCTTCCTCGACAACACCTACAACGCGATCATGCTGGTCAGCGACTGGCCGGTGAAGGACACGGTCTCGATCAGCAACGTGCACTTCCGCGACATCCGGGTCGACGGGACGGGCACCTCGGTGGTGAGCGCCCGCACCGCGGGTTCGGCGTCCTTCGCCGACGTCGACGCGCGCAACGTCGGCGCGGTCGGGGTGAACAACTGCGGCTCGTTCCACTTCACCCCAGCCGGCTCGGAGTTCGCCCTCGCCGACCTCGGCGGCAACGACGGCGGGTGGCTCGCCCCCTGGCTGCTGCCCAACACCATCACCTGCGACGACCGTCCGCCGGTGGTGCCGCCGCCGGCTCCGGCGCCCTGGTGAGCTGACCGGCCTCCCGACCTCCGTACGGCCGGCGGAGGACGGGGGGCCGCGAGTCGGTGGGCTCAGGCCCCCGGCAGGCCCTGATGGTTGAGGTAGAGCACGACACGGAGCCGTTCACCGTCGTCGTGCAGCAGGTACGACGCGGAGGGTCCCGCCTCGTCCATCCGGCCGAATGCCGCGACCGGCAGCGCCCAGCCGGGGTCAACTTCGCCACCGATCTGTGCCACCCGGCCCCGGAAGCGCGCACACCTCAATACGCTTTACTGGTGCGAAGCTCGCCAAACGCCCGGAGCGCGAGCGACGCTGTGATCGTCGGCGGACTGACACGCCGCTATCCGGCGGTCGTGCGGTGAGACCGGATCAGCAGAACCCGGATCCCGGGTGCGAGCTCTGCACCGGCGAGCTGCCCGCGGCGTGGGCGCTCGGCTATCAGGACGGTGACCCGGCGGGGGAAGGCACCCGGGAAACCATGTTGACCCTGGGCAACGGCTACCTCGCCACCCGCGGGGCGGCCCCGGAGGCGGCGGCCGACGGCGTCCACTACCCGGGCAGCTACCTGGCGGGATTCCACAACCGGCTGGTGGACGGCAAAGGCCGGCTGGACGGCGAGGAGACCATCGTCAACCTGCCGAACTGGCTGCCGTTGACCTTCCGTCCCGCCGGCGGCGACTGGTACGCGCCGGGCCGCGCGCGGGTGGTCCACGAACACCGGCTGCTGGACCTGCGTCGCGGCCTCTACCTCCGGGAGCTCCTGGTCGTCGACCGCGACCTGCGGCGGACCCGGCTCCGCCAGCGGCGGCTGGTGTCGATGGCGAACCCCCACCTCGCCGCGCTCGGGACGCGCATCGTCGCGGAGAACTGGTCGGGACGGTTGGAGATCAGGTCGGGCATCGACGGCGGGGTGGTCAACGCGGCCACGGCGGACGTGGGCGGGGCCGGCGGCCGGCACCTCACCGACGTCGCCGGGGACGCCGACGGTCCGGCGCTCTGGCTGACGGCCCTGACGACCAGCTCGCGGCAACAGGTCGCGGTCGCCGCCCGTACCACGGCCAAGGTCGCCGGCGCCGACGCCGGCACCCCCCGCAGCGTGGTCCGCGGCGCGGACGACGTGGCCGAGGTGCTGGGCGTCGACGTGACGGCCGGGGAGCCAGTGTCGGTGGACAAGACGGTCGCGGTGTACTGCGGACGGGACCGGGCGGTGCACGACCCGCTGACCGCGGCGTGCGCGGAGCTGCGCTGGGCGGGGACGTTCGACGTGCTGCTGGCCGAGCACGTCACGGCGTGGGCCCGGTTGTGGGCGCGGTTCCGGCTCGACGTCGGCGAGGAGCACGTGTGGCAGCTGCCGCTACGCGTGCAGACCTTCCATCTGCTCCAGACGCTGTCGCCACACACGGTCGACCTGGACGCCGGGGTGCCGGCCCGGGGGTTGCACGGCGAGGGCTACCACGGGCACGTGTTCTGGGACGAGCTGTTCGTCTACCCGTACCTGAACCTGCGCCTGCCGGAGCTGACCCGGGCGCTGCTGGAGTACCGGTACCGACGGTTGCCGGCGGCCCGGCGGCAGGCGGCCGCCACGGGGATGGCCGGAGCCCTGTTCCCCTGGCAGAGCGCCACCAGCGGCCGGGACGAGAGCCCGTCCCGGTCCCGCTCCCCCGTCACCGGCGAGTGGCAGGACGACTGGACCGGCCGGCAGCACCACGTCAACCTCGCGGTGTCCTACTCGGTCTGGCGGTACTGGGAGACGACCGGCGACCTGTCCTTCCTCACCGAGAGTGGGGTGGAGCTGCTGGTCGAGACCGCCCGCTTCTGGGCCGGCCTGGCCACCTACGACCCGTCGGATGACCGCTACGACATCCGGGGCGTGCTGGGGCCCGACGAGTACCACGACGGCTACCCCGGCCGCGCCGGCCAGGGGCTGGACAACTGCGCGTACCTCAACGTGATGGTCGCGTGGGTGCTCGCCCGGGCGGACGAGGCGTGCGCGATCCGGGACCGGCACCCGGGTGCGGCGCCGTGGCGGACCGCGGAGGTTCCGGCCGGGGAGCGCGGACGGTGGCGGCACATCGCCCGCCGGCTCCGCCTCACCTTCCTGCCCGACGGGATCCTCGCGCAGTTCGAGGGGTACGGCGACCTGGCGGAACTGGACTGGGACCGGTACCGGCAGCGCTACGGCGATCTGCGGCTGCTCGGACAGCTGTTGCAGGCCGAAGGCGACGACCCGAACCGGTACAAGATCTCCAAGCAGGCCGACCTGCTGATGCTGCTGTACCTGTTCAGCGCAGAGGAGCTCACCGGACTGGTGACCGAGATGGGCTACGACTTCGACCCGGCGCGGATCCCCGCCACCGTCGACCACTACCTCTACCGCACCACGCACGGCTCGACGCTGAGCCGCATCGCGCACGCCTGGGTGCTGGCCCGCACCGACCGTCGCCGCTCCTTCGACATGTTGCTGGACGCGCTCGGCACCGACCTGGCCGACCCGGCGCACAGCTCGACCCGGGCCGGCATCCACCTCGGCGCCACCGCCGGCACGTTGGACATCCTGCAGCGCTGCTACACCGGTCTGGAGGTGCGCGGCGACGTGCTGCGGCTCAACCCGCAGTTGCCGAAGCGGATCGACCAGCTCGACTGCGTGGTCCGGTACCGGAACCGGTTGCTCATGCTGCACGTCGACCACGAGCAGGTGCGTATCTCGGCGAGTCCGGGCGGGGACCAGCCCGTCCGGGTGGCCGTCCGGGACCGGTCGATGCTGCTCTCCCCCGGCACCACCGTCACCGTCGACCTGGGCCCCGGCGCCCGGACCTCGGACGCCCCTGTTCGCCAGTTCCCGCGACCGGAGCGAACCTGACAACGCACCGCCACCGAGGGGAGCCGGTGGCGGTGCGCGGGTCGGTGAGCCGGGCGGATCAGGCCTCGGCGAGCTGGCCGCGCAGCTTGGTCAGCGCGCGGGCGAGCAGGCGGGAGACGTGCATCTGGGACACGCCGACCCGGGCGGCGATCTCGCTCTGGGTCAGGTTGCCGTAGAAGCGCAGGGTGAGGATCTTCTGCTCCCGCTCGTCGAGCGTGGCCAGCGCCGGGCCGAGCGAGGCGCGCAGCTCCGCCAGCTGGTACTCGTTGTCCTCGGCGCCGATGGTGTCGCCCAGCTCGGTGGCGCTGTCGCCAGCGCCGATCGGGGTGGAGAGCGAGACGGCGTTGTAGGCGCGGGCGCCTTCCAGTCCCTCGAGGACCTCTTCCTCGGTGAGGTCGAGGTGGGCGGCGATGTCGGCGACGGTCGGCGCCCGGTTGAGGGTCTGGGTGAGGGTGCTGTTCGCCTCGGAGATGCGCAGCCGCAGCTCCTGGAGGCGACGCGGCACCCGGATGTTCCAGGTGCGGTCGCGGAAGTGCCGCTTGATCTCGCCGAGGATGGTCGGGATGGCGAAGCCGGCGAAGTCCACGCCCCGGGAGGCGTCGAACCGGTCCACCGCCTTGATCAGGCCGAGGGCCGCCGTCTGGGCCAGGTCGCCGGCCGGCTCACCGCGCCCGCTGTAGCGGGCGGCGAGGTGGTTGGCCAGCGGCAGCCACGCCTCGATGACCTGGTTGCGCAGCGCAGCCCGCTCCGGGTGCCCGTCCGGCAGCGCGGCCAGAGCCCCGATCAGCTCGCTGGCGCGGGTCTCCTCGCCGGTCACCGCCGCGCGGTGCACCTCGGTGGTCGTCGGCGCGATGGTCGTCGTGGTCATGCTGCCCTTCCTGTCCTGAGGAGATCGGGTGCCTCCCAGCACCGGTCGTGCCAGTCACCCTAGACCAACAGATGCCGCCGCATCAACCGAAAGGACGATGGATATACCGCCCATATCATTGCATTCTCTCTTCATTCGACCCGCCCTGAGGGCGACGCGGACCACACCATGGCGGCGTACAGGGCATCCCCACCGGGCGACGACCGCATACCCTCCACCCGTGGACCGCTGCGACGAGTGTCACTTCGTCTACCCCGGCGTGGCGGGCGAAGCACTGCCGGGACTGCTGCGCGGACTGGGCGCCCGGTACGCGGCCGCGCTGGGCGCGGTTCCGGAGCTGCGCCGGCGACCGGCCGAGGGCGTGTGGTCGCCGCTGGAGTACACCTGCCACGTCCGGGACGTGCTCCGCGTCCAGGCCGAACGGCTGGCCCTGGCGCTGCGCGTCGTCGGACCGGAGTTCGTCCCCATGGGCCGCGACGAACGCGCCGTCGCGGATCGGTACAACGAGCAGGAGCCGGCGGCGGTCCTTGCCGAACTGACCGCGGCCGCCGACGACCTGGCGGCCCGGTTCGCGCCGCTCGGCACGGTGGAGCTCGCCCGCACCGGCGTCTACCCGTGGCCGCAGCGGCAGGTCCGGACGCTGCTCTGGCTCGGGCAGCACACCATGCACGAGGGTGAGCACCACCTGCTCGACATCCGCCGCGCGACCGGGTCGGGGCCGCCCGCGAGACCCGGCCCTGAGCGGGGCCGACGGTCACGACCCGGCCCGTACGGACTCCGGCGCGACCGGCAGTAGCACCCGGAACGTCGTGGCGCCTGGGCGGCTGTCCACCCGGATGTCACCGTGGTGCTTGTTCACCACGATCCGGTACGAGATGTCGAGGCCGAGCCCGGTGCCCTCCCCCACCGGCTTGGTGGTGAAGAACGGCTCGAAGATCCGCGGTCGGACCTCCGCCGGGATGCCCGGACCGGTGTCGCTGATCGCGACCGTCACCTGGTTCCCGTCCCGCCCGGTGCGGATGGCGAGGGTGCCAGTGGCGCCCATGGCACCCAGGGCGTTGTCGATCAGGTTGGTCCAGACCTGATTCAGCTCGGCCGCGTACGCGGCGATCGGCGGGAGCGACCGGTCGTACTCCTTCACCACGCGCACCCCGGCCGGGATCTTCGCCTTGACCATGACCAGCGTGGCGTCGAGCAACTCGTGCACGTCCACCACCTGATAGGGGGCGCGGTCGAGCTGCGAGTACTGCTTGGCGGCACCGACCAGTCCGGAGATCCGCCCGACCGCCTCGTCGATCTCCCGCATCAGCAGCTCGGTGTCGATGGTGTACGTGAGCCACCGGACCGCGGTCTCCAGGTACCCCGTCCCGACCACCGCCTCGACCCGGGCCAGCCACTCCGGGTCGGCGCCGCCGGCCACCAGGGTGGGGGCCAGGTCCCACCCGGCCACCACGCCCCGCTCGTCCAACCAGTCGGCCAGTTCGTCCTCGGCGTCGCTGGCCGCCAGCGGTGCCAACGGCGTCGCGTCGGCGGCCCGCTTCACCGCGTCCTCCTGCAACGCGACCAGGGTGGGCAACTGTCGGCCGTCCAGCCGGCCGTCGGCGATCATCGCGAGCTTGTGCCGCATGCCGGCGACCCGGTCGCGCAGCACGGACGTCGCACGGACCGCCGCCGCAGCCGGGTTGTTCAGCTCGTGGGTCAGTCCCGCCGACAGGGCGCCTAGGGCGAGCAGCCGCTCCCGCTCGCCCACCACGGTCTGGGTATTGCGCATCCCGACGAAGAGCCCCTCCAGCAGGTGCATCGCCATCGGGAACCAGGACCGCACGGCGTGCGCGATCGTCTCGGCCGGCAGCACGAAGAACTCGGCGTCGGTGAGCGCGCGCATGCTGTTGCGGTAGACCTGCGGGATCCGGTCCCCCAGGTACGCGTGCGTCGCCCCGCCGTACGCGCCCCGCTGTTCGGTCCGATTGATCTCCACCTCGTCGCCCTGGACCCGCGTGCTCAGCGCGACCGACCCGTGGAGCAGCACGAAGAAGCAGGAGGCCGGCTCGCCCTCGACGTAGGCGAACTCGCCCGCGGCGTGGTGTTCCACCCAGCCGTGCTCGGCGAGCCAGGCGAGCTGTCCGGCGTCGAGCGACTCGAACAGGAACAGGGTGCGCAGCTCGGCGACGTCGAGCCGCGGTCCGTGGTCGGTCATTGCGCCTCCAGGTAACGGTGCACGAGTGACACTGCCATCGCGCCCTCGCCGACGGCCGAGGCGACCCGTTTCACCGACTCCGCCCGGACGTCACCGGCCGCGAAGACGCCCGGCAGGCTCGACTCCAGGTGGTACGGGTCGCGGTCCAGGGTCCAGCCGGGTGGACGCCGGCCCGCCGACACCAGGTCGGGTCCGGTCACGATGAAGCCCCGCCCGTCGCGGGCCACCACCCCGTCCAGCCAGTCGGTCCGCGGCTCGGCGCCGATGAAGATGAACAGCCAGGACGCGTCGACGTCGCGGGTGTCGCCGGTCCGGGTGTCGCGCAGGGTCAGCCGTTGGAGGTGATCGTCGCCGGCGCCGCCGGCCACCACCGTGTGGGGATGGACGGTGATCCGGTCGATGCGGTCGAGCTGGTCGATCAGGTACCGCGACATCGACGCGGTGAGGTCGGCGCCGCGGATCAGCAGGTGGACCCGGGACGCGTACCGGGAGAAGTGCACCGCCGCCTGGCCGGCGGAGTTCGCCCCGCCGACGATGTACACGTCCTGGTCGACGCAGCTCGGCGCCTCGGTGGCCGTCGAGCCGTAGAAGACGCCGCGACCGGTGAAGTCGGCCAGGCCGGGCGCGTCGAGTACGCGGTAGGTGACCCCGGTCGCCAGCACCACGCTGTGCGCGGCGAGGCTGGTGCCGTCGCCGAAGCGGAGCAGTCGGGCCGCCCCGGCGCCCTCGAGGCCGACGACCTCCCGGGTGCTCAGCAGTTCGGCCCCGAACTTCAGCGCTTGGCGGCGGGCGCGGTCGGCGAGCTGGGCGCCGGAGACCCCGTCCGGGAAGCCCAGGTAGTTCTCGATCCGGCTGCTCTGCCCGGCCTGCCCGCCGGCCGCCCGCCGTTCCACCAGGACGGTGCGGAGCCCCTCCGACGCGCCGTAGACGGCCGCACCCAGCCCCGCCGGTCCGCCGCCGACGATGACCAGGTCGTAGAGGTCGGCCGTCGGTGCCACCCGCAGCCCGACCAGGCCGGCCAGCTCCGCCTCGGCCGGCGCGACCAGGGCCTTGCCCTCGGTGGTGACGACGAGCGGGACCTCCGCCGCGCTCACCCCGGCGGCCGCGAGCAACCGGGCGCCCTCCGGCTCGTCGGCGAGCAGCCAGCGGAACGGCACCAGGTTGCGCGCCAGGAAGTCCCGCACCGCGAAGGACGGCGCCGACCAGCGGTGGCCCACCACCCGCACCTCCGCGGTGGCCGCCTCCGGGCTGGCCGACCACGCGTCGAGAAGGGTGTCCAGCATCGGATACAGCTTCTCCTCCGGCGGGTGCCACGGCTTGAGCAGGTAGTGGTCCAGGTCGACCAGATTGATCGCGTCGATCGCCGCCTCGGTGTCGGCGTACGCGGTCAGCAGCACCCGGCGGGCGGCGGGGAACAGGTCCATCGCCGCCTCGAGGAACTCGATGCCGGTCATCGCCGGCATCCGGTGGTCGGCCAGCAGCACCGCCACCTGCTCGCCTCGCAGCTTGATCTCCCGCAACGTGTCGAGCGCCTCCGCGCCGGACCCGGCCCGCACGACGCGGTACCGGTCGCCGTACCGGCGGCGGACGTCGCGCGCCACGGCGCGGGACACCACAGGGTCGTCGTCGACGGTCACGATCGCCGGGTTCGCCATGCCGGAATGCAAGCACCTCGCCGGGACGGGAATCAACCGGGTTGCCGGCCGACCGCCAGCTGGGCGCCCGGGCCGCCGTCACCGCCGCAGCAGCGGCCGGTAGTCGGCGGCGGTGAGCGGCAGCGACGACAGCGAACCGTCGGCCCGGGGCACCTCCAGCGGTTGCCCGTCGCGCTGGAACGCGACACTGTCCACATCGGAGCGCTGGGTCAGCGTGCAGACGATCTGCCCGAAGGCGAGGACCTCGTCGTTGCGGCCGGTCTCCTCGCCTGCCTGCCGGACGTCGACGGTCGCGACGGTGCCGGTCGCCGTGGCCCCGGCGACCGTGATGGTCCCGGGCAGGGCGCTGGCCAGGCCGCGTTCCCGCTCCGCGCCGTCCGGTCCGGCCAGCAGGTGTTGGAGGTGGGCGTCCACGCCCGGCAGCCCGTCGACCCGGCGGGTGACCGCCTCCAGCCGGTCGTCGCGGACGAAGCAGAGCGTCTCGTCCACCCGCCCGTCCGGGTCGGCAGTGGCCGTGCCGGCCGGGCTGGGGAACCTGCCGGGCGGGGCCTGCACCGGACGCGGCTGGTCGTCGACCGGCACCCCGCACCCGCCGACAAGCACGGCGACGGCCAGCACCGGCAGCAGGCGGGCCCGCCTCATCCGCGTACCCCCGGCAGCTCGACCCGGAACCGGGCACCCCGGTGCCGGTCGACGACCGCCGCGTGCCCGCCGTGCGCGGCGGCGTGCTGTGCCACCAGGGCGAGCCCGAGGCCGGTGCCGTCGGTCCCGGCGCGGGCGTGCGCGGCGCGGCCACGGACGAAACGGTCGAAGATCGCTTCCCGGTCGGCCGCCGGCACGCCCGGGCCGTCGTCGTCGACGTCGATCACGCCGACCGCACCGTCGCGCAGCGACAGCCGGACCGCGACCGGCCCGCCGCCGTAGCGGACGGCGTTGTCGAGCAGATTCAGCAGGATCTGCCCGACCCGCCGCCGGTCGACGTGCCAGTCGCTCGGCGCGTCCTCGGCCACCTCGACCAGGCTCTCCGGCAGCGACCGGGCCCGGCAGACCTCCCGGGCCAGCGCGGCCATGTCGACCGCCTCACGATGCGCCGGCTGCTCGGTACGCGCCAGCTGGATCAGGTCGTCCACCAGCCGTTGGAACCGGGCCACCTCGTCGGCGACCAGCCCGGCGGCGGTCGCCGTGCGCTCGTCCTGGTGCTCGGCGCGCCGGGTCAGCACGCTGGCGGCGGCGGCCAGGGTCTGCAGCGGGGACCGCAGCTCGTGGCTGACATCGGCAGCGAACCGGCGGTCCCGCTCGATCCGACGGACCAGCTGGTCGACCATGTGGTTGAACGAGCTGGAGAGCCGGGTCAGGTCCGGGTCGGTGGTCGGGTCCAGCCGGGTGGTGAAGTCGCCGGCGGCGATCCGTTCCGCCGCGTCGGCGACCGCGGTCAGCGGCCGTACGCTGTGCCGCGTCGCGTACCAGCCGAGTGCGGCGCCGGCTCCGGCGACCATGATGGCCACGGCGGTCAGTGCCAGCCCGACGACCTGGAACGTCGCCTCGACCTCGCGCAGCGAGGTCAGCTCGTAGTAGCCCACCCCGCCGGGGAGCGGGACGCCGACGAGCAGGGTCGGCTGGCCGTCGACGCGGATCCGCTGCACGGCCGGCTGCCCGGCGGCGACCATGCGTTGCAGCTGGACCGGGACCGCTCCGGCGCCGATGTCGGCGGTGCGGGCGTACCAGCCGTCGGGCAGGTGCAGCAGGGGCCGGCGGCTGCTGCCGGTGTCCAGGGAGCGGAGCACCGCCACGACGTCCGGGTTCTCGGTGTCCAGCCCGGTCCGGACCACCGCGGCGTCGTAGTAGGCGGCCCGGACGGCGGTGCGTTCCCGCTCGTCGAGCAGGGACCGGCGGGTCAGGTCGTACGAGAACAGCGCCATCGAGGCGGCCAGCAGCAGCGCGCCGATGGCGAATGCGGCGGTGACCCGGGCACGCAGTCCAAGGCGGGTCATCGTTGCAGCTTGTAGCCGAGGCCCCGGAGGGTGACCAGGTGCCGGGGGTTGGCCGGGTCGGGCTCGATCTTCTGCCGCAGGCGGCCGACGTGCACGTCGACCAGCCGCTCGTCCCCGGTCTCGTACCCCCAGACCCGCCGCAGCAGCTGCTGGCGCGACAGCACCCGTCCGGCATGCTCGGCCAGCTCGCACAGCAGCCGGAACTCGGTGCGGGTGACCGCGACCGGGCGGCCGGCGCGGCGCACCTCGCCGGCCTCGGCGCTGATCTCCAGGTCGCCGAAGACCTGGGCGGGGACGGCGTCCGCCACGGCCCGCCCGCGCCGGCGCAGGGCCCGCAGCCGCGCCGACAATTCCTTGATCGCCACCGGCTTGACCACGTAGTCGTCGGCGCCGGCCTCCAGCGCGGCGACGATGTCGTGGGTGTCGTCCCGGGCGCTGACGACCACGATCGGCACGTCGTCGTCGCGGCGCAGCTGGCGGATGCACTCGAAGCCGTCGAGGCCGGGAAGCATCAGGTCGACCAGCACGTTGTCCGCCGGGGTCTCCCGCTGCCGCCGCAGCCCTTCCTCGGCGGTGGCGACCCCGTACGCCGCGTAGCCCTCCTCCTCGAGGGCGAGCAGCAGCGCGAGCCGGATCCGGTCGTCGTCCTCGATCACCAGTACGGCCGTCATACCGGCATCATCCCCGGCCGGCACGACGTCACCCAACCGTGTCAGGCGTTCCCGGTTTTTGTCACACAACTGTCATACAACCGCGCGACGACCGCCAAGAGCGCCGCCCAGAGTGGGAGCCGAACCCGACTCCCGGCAGGGAAGACACCGAGGGAGGGACCTGTGAACGGCAGCACGCTCGTCGGGGCCCTGATCGTCGGAGTCGCCGTCGGGGCGGTGGGCCGCCTGGTCCTACCGGGTCGGAAGGCCGCCCCGGTCTGGCTGACCCTCGCGCTCGGGGTAGCCGCCGCGCTGCTCGGCGCCATCGTGGTCGGGCTGGTCGACACCGGCCCGGGCGAGCTGGCCGTCCTGCCGCTGATCGTCCAGATCGGCTTCGCCGCCGTCGCGGTCGTCGTCGCCGTGCTGACCGCCGGCCGACCGGGTGACGATCCGCCGACCCGCCCGGGCGCGGACCGGCGGGAGGGGCCATGACGGTCGTACCGGCGGACAACCTGATGACCCTCATCTGCGACGGCTGCGGCGCCGCCGTCACCGGCACGGGCTGCACCCTGCCCGACGCCGAGGTGGTCTGGACGCTCGTGTTCGACAACGACTGGGTCGGCTCGCCCTTCGCCTCCGGTCCGCACCACTGCCCGCGGTGCAGTGTCCGCAGCGGACAGTACGGCGACGGCGGCCTCGACATCGACTACCTGGACGAGGTCGGCGACGCCCCGGCCGCCCGGGAGCCGGACCTGGTCGACCCGGTACGCCGGGCGCTGGCGGAGAGCGTCACGCTCGGCGATCGGGTGCTCGTGGACCTCACCGAGGTCGAGGTGATCGACTCGGCCGGACTCGGGCTGCTGGTCCGCGCCCGGCAGCACGCCCGGCAGGACGGCCGCCGGCTGTGCCTGGTGGCGCCCTCGCGGTTCGTGTTGACCGTGTTGCACACCATGCGGCTGGACGGGGTGTTCCCGGTGTTCGACAGCCGTACCCGGGCGCTGAGCGGATCGGTCGGACCGGGGCTGAGTCCCGCCCCTCCGGCCGGCGCGAGCCGTACGCCCCGCACCCACGAGAAGGAGCCCGCATGGTGACGCCCTGGCCGTACCCCGACTTCCCGTTCGCCGGGGACGAGCCGGAACCCGACCGCGAGGACGTGCGCCTCGCCGCCCTCGTGGCACAGCGGCTGAGCATCGACTGGACCACCCGCCGACAGCAGATCACGGTCAGCGTGCAGAACCGGGTGGTGATCCTGGGCGGCACGGTCGCCGACGCGCAGGCCCGCCGCGCGGCCGGTGAGCTGGCCTGGGACGTGCCCGGCGTGTTCGACGTCTGCAACGCGCTGCGGCTGTACGGCGGCCGCCGGGGGCGCTGACCCGGTACGCGCCGCCGGCCGGCGTCACGCCTGGATAAGGCCGGAGCGGATCCAGAGCAACCGCCCCGGCCCCGACAGCAGGCCCAGGCCCGCCAGGTGGTCGGCGACCCGCTGCGCGGACCAGCGCAGCGTCGCCTGCCAGTGCGGGTTCGCCCGGGCCGCGGCGCGGCCGACCGCGGGCGGGATGCCGACCGCCGCGTACGCGCGCGGGTGGACCAGCCGGCGGGTGATGGCGTACGCGGCGCGGCCGATCACCAGCCGCGCGTAGCTGAGCGCGAGCGGGCCGGCGGCCTCGACCTGGCGGGCCAGCTCGTCCCGGGCGAAACGCACGTGCCGGGCCTCCTCGACCACGTGGATCCGGGACACCATCCGGATCAGCGGCTGCAGCGACTCGTCGGCCATGATCTCCCGCTGGAACGCGTCGAGGACCTCCTCGGCGATGAGGATGGCGGCGTACATCTGCGGTCCGGTCGCGGTGGCCTTGAGCCACCGGCCGAGCAGGTGGTCGATCCGGTCGGCGCGGTAGACCGGGCAGCCGGTCGCCTCGATGAGCCGACCGAACATGATGGAGTGCCGGCACTCGTCGGCGACCTCGGTGAGCGCGTACTGGGCGTGCCGGCTCGTCGGATCGGCGTCGTAGTAGTGCCGGATCAGCATCTGCATGAGGATCGTCTCGAACCACAGCCCGGCGCTGGCCGCGCTGGCCACCTCGTGCTTGGTCAGCTCGATCCGCTGCGCTTCGCTGAGCCCCTCCCAGAGCGGCGTGCCGTAGAGGCTGCTGCGGTGCGGCGGCAGCCAGTACGCGTCCGGCCGGTGGGGTGCCGCCCAGTCGATCTCCACAATGGAGTCGTAGCTGGTGCGCACCGAGGCGGTGAGCAACCGGGTGGCGACCGCCTCGCGCGGGAACCCGGCCGATGTCCCCTCCATGACGCCTCCCTGTTGACGTAACTTCTGGTAACTGTTACGAGTAGTAGCATGGGACCGACCTCCACCGATGTCAATGCCTCCGACCCCTCCCCCGGCCCGCGCACCGGCCGGCGCGACCGCTGGGCCGGCCATCGCGAGCAGCGGCGGCAGGAGCTGATCGCCGGCGCCGTGCAGGCGTTGCTCCGGTACGGGCCGCAGGTCGACATGGACCAGGTCGCCGCCACCGCCGGCGTCACCAAACCCGTCCTCTACCGCTACTTCGCCGACAAGGCGCAGCTCTGGCTCGCCGTCAGCGAGGTGGTGGCCGCCCGCGTCGTCGACACCATCGCACCCGCCATCGAGCGGGTCCGCGAGGAGCGCGCCCTGGTCGAGGCGACCATCGACGCGTACCTGGGCGTCATCGAGTCGGAGCCGACCCTCTACCGCTTCCTCATGCACCAGGCCGGCCACCCCGGCATCCACCAGGTCGTCGCCGGCACCAGCCGCCAGGTAGCCGCCGGGCTGGCCCGGGTGATCGGCGACCGGCTGCGCGCACTCGGGCTCGACGCCGGTCCCGCCGAGCCGTGGGCGTACGGCCTGGTGGGTTTCGTGCAGGCGGTCGGCGACTGGTGGACCACACACGGCCAGCCGATCCGCCGGGCCGCGCTCACCGACTACCTGACCACCCTGCTGTGGAGCGGCATCGAGGGCGTGCGGCGCGGCGCCGACCTGCCCCGCGAGCTGACCCGCGCGCACGAACGGATCGACCGGTGAACTACCACGGTCCGGCGTGGATCGCGGACACCGCCGTACGGCTGCACGTGACCGGGCGGTGGGAGCCGGTCGACGGCCGCTACCACTGGGCGGGGCGCATCGAGCCCGAGCCCCAGGTGGTCCGGCTGCTCCGCGCCGGACGCCGGGACGTGCCGGTACGCGTCGGCGATCGGGTCACCCGCGGCCGGCTGGCCGAGGTCGACCCGTGGGGCGGGGTTCGCATCACCGGGGTCGGCGAGCCACCCTGGCCACCCGACCCGGACGGGGGCTGAGCGGCGGGGTCAGGTTGTCCGCCACGGCCGGCTCAGCCCTGCCGGGCCTTCTGCCTCGGGTCAGCCTTGTTGATCACGAAGAGCTTGCCCCGACGGCGTACCACGATCGAGTTGACCTTCCGCTTCAGCCCGCGGAGGGAGCTTCGTACCTTCATCCCCGGGTCACCCCCGTTCCGGCTGGATTCTCGGCTGCCCAGCCCGCCTACCCGGCGACGGGGTACTCATGCCTGGGCCGACGACCCGGCACCGGCCGGCGGGCGATGCCCGCCCGCGCCGTCACCGCCTTCGGTGGCGCCGCCCGCCCGGCGGCGTACCTCGGTGAGCATCTCGTCGACCGAGCCGGCCGGGTCGGTCACCGGGAACTGCACTGCCCGGACCACGGCCTCCGGGTCGACCAGCAGCGTCAGCCGCTTGAACCGGTCCACCCCGCCGGCCCGGAAGGTGGGCAGCAACAGGCCTGCGGCGAGCCGACCGTCCTCGTCGGACAGCAGCGGGTACGGCAGCCGGGCATGCTCGGCGAAGGCCGCCAGCTGGTCCGGGCGCTGGGTGCTCACGCCACGCACCTCGGCGCCGGCGGCCCGGAAGCGGTCGTGCCGGTCGGCGTACGTGCGGGACTCGAGCGTGCACCCGACGGCGCCCGGGATCTCCTCCCAGCTCGGCGGGAGACCCTGGGCCCCAGGGGCGAACGCGCCCGGAAACAGGTAGAGGACGGTCCACCGGCCGGGTCCGGCCGGTCGCTCCGCCCCGCCGTCGTGCCGGCGCAGGGTCAGCTCCGGCACCCGCCGGCCGACCAGGTGGCGCACCCGGCGCGCCTCCGCCGAGTCGGCGGGGGCGGTGGCGGTGAGCGCCCCGTCGCCCATCACGTGCCGGGTCCCCCAGTCCTGCAGGGCGACCAGCACCGGCAGCAGCCCCTCCCCCTTGCCGGTCAGCAGGTAGTCGTGGCGCGGCGGGTGCGCCGAGTACGGCTGCCGGCGCAGCACCCCGTGCTCGACGAGGCCGCCGAGCCGCTCGGTGAGCGCCCGCCGACTGACGCCCAGCTCCCGCTGGAGGGCATCGAACCGGGTGGTGCCGCCGGCGATCTCCCGGACGATCAGGACGGTCCACCAGTCACCGAGCACACCCAGGGCCTGGGCGATGCCGCAGTCGGCGTCCCCGAGCTCCGCTCGCCGCACATCCCACCTCCCGCTCGACCGATCGCCCCGACTATAGTCCGTTTCAGATTGGAACTCACTGGCTCGGATCGGGGGTTGGCGGCATGTCCGTCGGGCAGGAGGCCAGGGTGTTCTGGCGCTGGTGGACCGCCGGCACGACCAGTCAGGTGGGGTCGGCGGTCGGCGCGGTGGCGCTCCCGCTCACCGCGTTGACCGTGCTGGACGCGTCCGCGTTCGAGATGGGCCTGATCGCCGCCGCGAGCTATGTGGCCTGGCTGGTGATCGGGCTGCCCGCCGGCGTGATGGTGCAGCGGCTGCCGCTGCGCGGCGCCCAGGTCGGCGCCGACCTGGCCCGGGCGGTCGCCATGGCGTCCATCCCGCTCGCCTGGTGGTGGGGCTGGCTGACCGTCGTCCAGCTGGTCGTCGTGGCGCTCGTGGTCAGCTTCGCCAACGTGCTCTTCGATGTCGCCAACGCCACGTTCCTGCCGGCCATCGTCAGTCGCGAGCAGCTGCACTCCCGCAACAGCCTCACCTCGGCCACCCACGCCGGCACCCAGCTCAGCGGCCCGTCCCTCGGCGGCCTCGCGGTGCAGGCGCTCGGCGCGGTACCGGCCGTGCTGGTCGACGCGGCCAGCTACCTGGTCTCTGCGGTGCTGCTGCGGTCGCTGCCCGCCCGGCGGGTCGACGCCCCGGACCGCTGGCCGCCGGTGCGGGCGATGATCGGCGAAGGCTGGCGATACGTCACCCGCCACCCGGTCATGGGCCCGACGATGTGGACGGCCACCGCGGTGAACTTCGTCTGCGGGGCGCAACTGGCGGTCTACCCGCTCTACCTGGTGCGCGAACTGCACACCCCGGCCGCCCTGGTCGGTGTGCTGCTCGCCGTCGAGGGCGTCGGGTCGCTGGTCGGGGCCACCCTGACGCCGTGGATCACCGGCCGCTGGGGCACCGCCCGGTCCCTGGTGGTCGCCTGCCTGGTGGCGGTCGGCGGCGCATTCCTGGTGCCGATGGGTGCCGGCTGGCCCGCGTACCTCGCGTTCGCCGCCGGCAACGTGGTCTTCGCCGGAGGCGTGGTGGTGCTGAGCGTGACCACCCGCACCTACCGGCAGACCGCCAGCCCGCCGGAGCTGCTGTCCCGGGTGATGGCCACGGTCCGCTTCGTCTCGTGGGGAGCGATCCCGGTCGGCGGCCTGGTCGCCGGCGCCCTCGCCGGCCTCGCCGGCGCCCGGGTCACCCTGTTCGCCTTCGCCGCCGCGGCGGTGCTGGCCCCGCTGGCCCTGGTGCTGTCCCCCGTACGCGGGCTGCGCGACCTCACCGACCTGCGGGGCGACGAACCGGCGGAGCCGCGCAGCGCCGCGCCGGTCGGCTGACTGAACCCGGGCGGTCAGTCCGGCAGCACCGCCGCGGCGACCCGGCGGACCCGCTCCGGGCGGGTGAGCACGTCGACGTTGTCGAGGTACTGGTCGACCGACCCGAGCGGCGGGCGGTCGCGCAGGCCCGGGTCGGTGATGGCGGCACGCAACGCGGAGACGAACCGTTCCGCGCGCAGGACCAGGAACGGCCGGTCGTGGAACGGCCGGACGCCGGGGTCGACCCGCTCCGCCAGTCCGGTCTCGTTGGTCCAGGTCGCGACCGCCTCCAGGGCCCGGACCAACCCCGCCTCCCGGGTCGGCCAGTCGCCCGGCCCGATCGCGTCGTCCAGCGCGTCGACCACCGGCGCCGCCGCCGGCAGCGCGGCGAAGACGGTGCCGAGCCACTTCGCGTACGGCGGCCAGCGCCGGTGCAACAACAGGCCCAGCCGCATCAGGTCCCGGGCCAGCCCGGCAGCCACCAGCCGGCTGCCCAACTCGTCGCCGACCTCGGCGCACCGGCCGACCAGGTGCTCGGCCTGGCCGACGCGCTGCCAACCGGTCGCCACCACGTGCCGCCACACGTCGTCCGGGTACCAGGCCAGCGCCGCCCGAACGGCGATGAGCGTGCCGTCGAGCCCGTCGTGGAAGACCGCCCCGCCGGTCAGCTCGGCCAACCGCTGGGTCGGCGCGGAGAGCCAGTCCGCCACCCCCATCCCGGCGCGCGGGTCGCAGGCCAGCCGCCCGCGGAGCCACTCACCCAGCTCGTCGACGGTCACCCCGTGCCGGTCGCCGTCGGCCCGCACCGCGCCGAGCCGGACGTTCGGACCACCGGCGAACCGGGTCGGCCAGCCGAGGAACTCCGCCGGCAGTTCCGCGTCCAGGACCGCCCGCATCGGCGCGACGTCGGCGGGGTCCACCACGAACAGCTGGCTCCGCGGCCCCCAATCGTGGTCGGTGGACCGGGGGGTGTCCAGCCCGAGCAGTTCCGAGCCCCCATCGAGCAGCCCGGCGGCGTACGGGAGGCCGGGCAGCCGCCTGGCCAGCAGCGGGGCGACCACCTCCTCGTGGAAGCGCCGGCAGAGCGTCAGGCCGGGTACGAACGCCATGCCGTCAGTCTGCCGGGGCGCGCGCCGGGTCACCCAGCGGTTATCGGTCCACCGGCCAGTCTGCGCCGATAGCCTGCAAGAGAGTGGTTCCGGGAGGGAGGGGTGGTGGCGGACAGCGCTCCGGACCGGGCCTCGGCACGACGTCGCCGGCTGTTGTGGGCCGGATTTCTCGCGGTGGCCGGGCTGGCGCTGCTCCTGCTCGGCCTGACGGTCGCCAACGGGGCTCTGGCGTGGGTCGAGGTGGTGCTGGCGTTCATCCTCCTGGTCGCGAGCTACGCATTGCAGCGGGTGGCCCGCCGGGAGACCCTGTACCGCCACGGCGGCGGCTGACGCCGGACGGCACCAGTCACCGGTCCCCCACCTCGTCACACCGCTGTGCCAGGCTGTCGGGGTGGCCCAGCAACCCCCGATCCTGCTGATCGACTCCCCCAGCCTCTACTTCCGCGCCTACTTCGGCATCCCCGAGTCGGCGGCGAAGACGGACGACGGCCAGCCGGTCAACGCCGTCCGCGGCTTCCTCGACATGCTCGCCCAACTCGTCCGCACCCGCCGACCGGACCGGATGGTCTGCGCCCTCGACCACGACTGGCGGCCGGCCTGGCGGGTCGAGCTGCTGCCGTCGTATAAGGCGCACCGGGTCGCGCCGGAGGGCGGCGAGGTGGTGCCGGACACCCTGTCCCCGCAGGTGCCGATGATCCTCGAGGTCCTCGACGCGCTCGGCATCACCGCGGTCGGCGCGACCGGCTACGAGGCCGACGACGTGCTCGGCACCCTGTCGGTGACCCAGCCCGGCCCGGCCGAGGTGGTCTCCGGCGACCGCGACCTGTTCCAACTCGTCGACGACACCCGTCAGGTGCGGCTGCTCTACGTCGGGCGCGGCGTGTCGAAGCTGGACGACTGCGACGATGCGGCGGTCCGGGCCCGCTACGGCGTCCCCGCCGACCGGTACGCCGACTTCGCCGCCCTGCGCGGCGACCCGAGCGACGGCCTGCCCGGCGTGCCCGGGGTGGGCGAGAAGACCGCCGCCCGGCTGATCGAGCGGTACGGCGGGCTGGACGGCATCCTCGCCGCGCTGGACGACGGCGAGTCCGGCTTCGCCCCGGGGCTGCGCACCAAGCTGGCGGCGGCCCGGGACTACCTGGCCGTCGCACCGAAGGTGGTGCGGGTCGCCACCGACGTACCGCTGCCGAAGCTGCCCACCGCGCTGCCGACCGCGCCCGCGGACCCGGAGCGGCTGTTGGAGCTGGCCCAGCGGTGGAACCTCGCCGGCTCGTGCCGCCGCCTGGTCGACGCGCTCGCCGGCCGATCCTGACCAGGCTGGGCGGGGGCGGCGGTCGCCCGGGCCACCGCGCCTGAAGCGTCGGGCCGGGTCAGCGCCCGGGGTCGACCCGCCGCGACGGAAACGGCGTGCCCGGTTGCCCCAGGGTGGACCGGCCACGCAGGCCCACCGGGTCCGGGGCCGGCTCGGGCGTCGCCGCGGCGTCCCACCGCGCGTCCAGGTACGCCGCGCCGGCCCGGTCCTCATCGGTGGGCGCGGCGAGCAGCGCGTAGACCAGCCCCACCACGCCGAAGATCACCGCGAGGATGATCGGCACCAGCAGGCCGCTGACCTCGGTGCCACCCAGCTCGCCGCGCCGCTCGTGCAGGTGCACCGAGAGGGCGCTCATCCCGGTGAAGTGCATCCCGTTGACGGCGATCCCCATCACCAGCGCCGACGCGACGATGGCCAACCCCCGGCGGACCGTCATCGACAGCCAGAGCGCCACGGTGGCGGCCACTACGGCGATGAGCACCGACAGGCCGACCCGGATGCGGTCGTAGGACAGGGTGCCGTCCAGCCGCATCGCGGCCATGCCGGTGTAGTGCATGGCAAGTACCCCGGTGCCGGTGAACAGGCCGCCGGCGACGAGCCGGAACGCGGTGAGGCGGCCGGTGCCGACGATGGCCAGCCCGATGCCGACCGCCAGCACGGCGATCAAGGTGCTGGCCGCGGTGATCGGCACGTCGTAGCGGATCCGAGTGCCGGCGACGGCGAACCCGAGCATCGCCATGAAGTGCATCGCCCAGATCGCCGTACCACCGATCGCCCACGCGGCGAGCAGCCCCCACCAGACCCGCTGGCCCGTGCTGCGGGCGGTACGGATCCGCCCGGCGCAGATCAGCCCGAGGAACGAGCCCAGCACGGACAGGGCATAGCTCAGCGTGGGCGTGATCCACCCGTACTCAAAGTGATTGATTTCCGCCATCGCGGTCTTCCCCCCATTGCGTACCGGCGCACGGCAAAGTGCGCCCGAGCCATGATCGGGGGGTTACTTGTGCTGGCGCAACAGTACCCCTGGGCAAATTCGGGGATACTTTCGCGGTGACTGTGCGATGCGTCGATTCGCCGCAAACGGTGACGTAAGGTGATGATCAGGCGGCGGCGTGGTAGGCCAGCACGCCCCGGTTGACCGCCGCGATGGCCTGCCGGGCGGTGGACCGCAGCTCCGCCGACGCGCCGCCGGAGTCGGCGAGCTGGCCGAGCAGGTCGACCACCTGCCGGGCCCAGCGGACGAAGTCCCCGGCGGGCATCTCGCCGTCGATCTGGTGCCCGCTGGCGAGCACCTTGGCCAGGGCTTCGCCGCGCGCCCAGCGGTAGATCGGCCAGGCGAAGCCGAGGTCGGGCTCCCGGGTGACCGCGAGGCCCCGGGAGGCCTCGTCCGCCTCGATGTCGCTCCACAGCTTCAGCGTCTCGTCCACCGCGTCGGCGACCGCGCCGCGCGGCAGAGAGGCCCGCTCGTCGACGTCCCGGCGCGCCTCGAAGACCACCACGGAGACCGCCGCGGCCAGCTCGGCCGGGGAGAGCCCGTCCCACACCTTGCGCCGCAGGCACTCGGCGACCAGCAGGTCCGCCTCGGTCCAGATCCGGCCCAGCATCCGCCCGGCGTCGGTGACCTCCCCATCGGCGGAGAGGTAGCCGCGCGCGGTCAGCAACGCCACGATCCGGTCGAAGGTCCGGGCCAACGAACCGGTCCGGCCGGCGACCCGCTGGCGCAGCTCCTCGGTGTCGCGCTCCAGCCGGCGTCGCCGCTCCGCCCAGCGGGCGTGCTCCTCCCGTTCGGGGCAGCCGTGGCAGGGGTGCCCGCGCAGCTCGGCACGGAGCTGACTGAGCCGGTGGTCCTCGCCGACGGCCTGCCGGGAGCGCCCGCCCCGCCGCCCGCCGTGCCGGTCCAGCCCGGTGCCGCTGACCGCCGCGGCCAGGTCGCGCCGGGCGGCCGGGGACCGGTGGTTGAAGTGCTTGGGCACCCGGATCCGGGTGAGCACCTCGGCCGGGGTGGTGAAGTCGCCGGGGCTGACCCGGCCGGCCCAGCGGTCCTGGGTGAGCACCAGCGGGCGGGGCTCGCCGAAGCCACCGGTGGCCGGATCGAGCACCACCGCCAGACCCGCCCGCCGGCCGGACGGCACCCGGATCACGTCGCCGACCCGCAGCCGCTCCAGCGAGGCGACGGCGGCCGCCTTGCGCTGGGTCTGCCCCTGCCGGGCGATGGCGCGCTCCCGGTCGGCGATGGCCACCCGCAGCGCGAAGTACTCGTCGAAGTCGCCGTGGTGGCAGGCCGCCTCCACGCCGTACGCCTCGGTCGTCTCGGTGTTGCGCTGCACCTGCCGGGCCAGGCCGACCACCGACCGGTCCGCCTGGAACTGGGCGAAGGAGGACTCCAGCAGCGCCCGGGCCGGCTCGGCGCCGACGGTGCCGACCAGGTTCACCGCCATGTTGTAGGACGGCCGGAAGCTGGACCGCAGCGGGTAGGTCCGGGTGGAAGCGAGGCCGGCCACGTGCCGCGGGTCGGTCTCCGGCGACCAGACCACGACCGCGTGCCCCTCGACGTCGATGCCCCGCCGCCCGGCGCGGCCGGTGAGCTGGGTGTATTCCCCCGGGGTGAGGTCGACGTGCGCCTCGCCGTTGAACTTGACCAGGCGTTCCAGCACCACGCAGCGGGCCGGCATGTTGATGCCCAGCGCCAGGGTCTCGGTGGCGAAGACCGCCTTGACCAGGCCGCGGACGAACAGCTCCTCGACGACCTCCTTGAACGCCGGCAGCATGCCGGCGTGGTGGGCGGCGAGCCCCCGCTCGAGGCCGTCGAGCCACTCCCAGTAGCCGAGCACGGAGAGGTCCTCGCCCGGGATGGCGGTCACCCGGGACTCGACCACCCGGCGGATCTCCGCGCGCTCCTCTGGGGAGGTGAGGCGCAGCCCGGCGGCGAGGCACTGCTGCACGGCGGCGTCGCAGCCGGCCCGGCTGAAGATGAACAGGATGGCCGGGAGCAGGCCCTCCCGGTCGAGCCGGTCGACGATGTCGGGGCGCATCGGGCCCCGCCAGCGGGGGCCGCGCCGCCCGAAGCCCGGGCCGCGGCCCTCGCCGAGCTCGAGGCGGCGCATGGTGTCCCGGGTGTAGCGCAGCAGCTCCGGGTGCACGTCGTGCTTGCGCGCGGCGTCGGCGTCGTGGAACAGGTCGAACATCCGCTTGCCGACCAGCATGTGCTGCCACAAGGGCACCGGCCGGTGCTCGCTCACCACCACCGCGGTCTCGCCGCGCACGGTGACCAGCCAGTCGGCGAACTCCTCGGCGTTGGAGACGGTGGCCGACAGGGAGACCAGAGTGACCGAGGCGGGCAGGTGGATGATCACCTCTTCCCAGACCCCGCCCCGGAACCGGTCGGCGAGGTAGTGCACCTCGTCCATCACCACGTAGGCCAGGCCCTCGAGGGTGGCCGAGCCGGCGTAGAGCATGTTGCGCAGCACCTCGGTGGTCATCACCACCACGGGCGCGTCGCCGTTGATCGCGTTGTCGCCGGTGAGCAGGCCGACCTGCTCGGCGCCGTACCGGTCCACCAGGTCGTGGTACTTCTGGTTGGAGAGCGCCTTGATCGGCGTGGTGTAGAAACACTTGCGCCGGGTGGTCGGCCCTTCGCCGCCGTCCGCGGCCGCCGGCTTCCCGGGCCTGCCGCGCAGGGCGAGGTGTACGGCGAACTCGCCGACCACGGTCTTGCCGGCGCCGGTCGGGGCGCACACCAGGACCCCGCTTCCCCGCTCCAGGGCCTCGCACGCCTCGCGCTGGAAGTCGTCGAGGTCGAACCCCAGGTCTCGGGCAAATTCGTCCAGGGCCGGGAAGGCGGAGGCCTGCGCGGCCCGGCGGCGCGCCGCGGCGTACCGCTCGGCGGGGCTCGACATGCCTTCAAGATTAATCGGTACGGCCGACGACCACCGGCCAAGGCCATCCGGCAGGACGGTCGGGGCGGGTCGGTAGGGTGCACGGCGTGCCGGATCATGCCGAACCGTCCCACGCCTCGAGCGGCGCCGACGACGCCGACCGCCCGAGCCCGTCCCGCCGGCCCGTGGCGGCGGTGCTCTTCGACTTCCACGGCACCCTCGCCCAGGTGGAGGACCCCCTCGAGTGGGTGCTCGCCGCGGCGGCGACGTGCGGGGCGGAGCTGGACCGCGTCCGGGCCACCGCGCTGGCCGACCGGCTGCTCACCGCCGGCCGGGCGGGCGGCCCGCTGCCGGCCCGGGTGCCGCCCCGGCTGGCCGAGCTGTGGGCCGACCGCGACCTCTACCCGCACGCCCACCGGGGCGCGTACACCGGGCTGGCGGAGACGGTCGACGCGGGCATCGACGGGCTCGCCGACGCCCTCTACGAGCGGCTGCTGGTCCCCGAGGGCTGGGTGCCGTACCCGGACACCGAGGCGGTGCTCAAGGCACTGCGCCAGGCCGGGGTGAAGGTCGCCGTGGTCAGCAACATCGGCTTCGACATCCGGCCGCTCTTCGCCGCCTGGGGACTCGACGGGCTGGTCGACGCGTACGCGCTGTCGTACGAGGTCGGGCGCTGCAAGCCGGACCCGGGGATCTTCTGGCGGGCCTGCGGGATGCTCGGGGTCGATCCGGAGCAGGCACTGATGGTGGGCGACACGCCGGCCGACGCGGGGGCGGTGCGGGCCGGCTGCGCCGTGCTGGTGCTGCCGTGCGCCGACGCCGGCCGGCCGAACGGCCTGGGCGCGGTGCTCGACCTGGCCCTGCGCGGCTGAGCGGGCACGCCCGCGCGCGTCGACCGGGCCCCGGACGGCCCGGCGGACCCGGCCCCGACCTGCACGGCTAGCGTCTCCGGCATGACGACGGACCGCTCCACCAGCCCGCGCCGCCCCGGGCGGCTCTCCCGCGGCCACCTCGGGGCCGTCGGGCTGGTGCTCGGCGGGGCGCTGTCGGTGCAGTTCGGGTCGGCGGTCGCCGCGCTGCTGTTCCCACGTACCGGGGTGGCCGGGGCGGTGACGCTGCGGCTGACCATCGGCGCGCTGCTGATGCTGGCCGTGTGCCGTCCCCGACTGCGCGGGCACGGCCGGGGCGACTGGGCCGCCGTGGTCGCCTTCGGGCTGGCCCTGGCCGGGATGAACTCGATCTTCTACCAGGCCATCGAGCGGATCCCGCTCGGACCGGCGGTCACCCTGGAGGTGCTCGGGCCGCTGGCGCTGTCGGTGGTCACCGCCCGACGGCTCGCCGCCTGGGGCTGGGCCGCCCTCGCGCTGGCCGGGGTGGCGCTGCTCGGCCAGGGCGGCTTCGACCGGCTCGACCCGGTCGGCGCCGGGCTGGCGCTGGCCGCGGGGACGATGTGGGCGGCGTACATCGTCTGCTCGGCCCGGGTGGGCGGGCGGTTCCCGCGCGCCGACGGGCTGGCGCTGGCGTTGACGGTGGCCACCCTGGTCACCCTGCCGTTCGGGCTGGTCGGCTCGGGGAGCCGGCTGTGGCATCCGGCGGTGCTGGGCCTCGGCACCGGGCTGGCGCTGCTCGCCTCGGTGCTGCCGTACACCCTGGAGCTGCTGGCGCTGCGGCGGCTGCCCACCGCGACCTTCGCGGTGCTGATGAGCCTCGGGCCGGCGATCGCCGCGCTGGCCGGCTGGCTGGTCCTCGGCCAGCAGCTGCACCCGGTGGAGGTCCTGGCCATCGGCCTGGTCGTCGCGGCGAGCATCGGCGCGGTCCGCGCCGGCGCTCCGGCCCCGGCCGCACCCGACTCGCCGCCGGGCCCGAGCCAGGAGGCCCTGGTCAGCGCAGCAGCCGCACCGCCGCCGGCACAGCGGTGATCCGCACCGGCAGGTCGAACGCTCGCTCCCCGTCCGCGTACGTGGTGATCCCGGCCGCGTCCAGCTCCACGGTACGGGCCCGGTAGGCGCGTACCAGCGGGTGCGTGACGTGGGTGCCCTGGTAGATGCGGGGCTTTACCCGGATCAGGGTGCGCCGGTCGAACCGCCCGCCGACCACCACGTCCAGCAGGCCGTCGGTCGGGTCGGCGTCCGGGCAGATCCGCATCCCGCCGCCGTAGCTGGCCGCGTTGCCGACCGCCACCAGCACGGCGTCCAGCTCGTGCTCCTCGCCGTCGAGGCGCAGCCGGTAGCGGCGCGGCCGTAGCCGGGCCAGCTCGACCAGGATGGCCAGATCGTAGCGGCGCGGGCCGCGCGGCCAGCGCATCCGGTTGGCCCGCTCGTTGACGATCGCGTCGAAGCCGGCCGCCAGCACCGCCCCGTACCAGCGATCGCCGCCGCCGGCGGTGGTCAGCCGGGCCAGGTCGACCGGATGGCTGCGACCGGCGCGCAGCGCGTCGGCGATCACCTCGGCCGCCGCGAGGGGGTCGGCCGGAAAGCCGGTCTCGACGGCGAAGTCGTTGCCGGTGCCGGCCGGGACCGGGCCGAACGGCACGGCGGTGCCGGCGACGGCCTGCATCGCCCGATGCACGGTGCCGTCCCCGCCGACCGCCACGAGCGCGCCGGCGCCGTCGGCGACCGCCGCGTGGCAGGCCTGCTCCGCCTCCTCCGGGGTGCCCGCCGCCAGCAGCCGGACCGGCCGGCCGGACCGCTCCAGCCGCTCCAGCAGCCGGGGCAGCAGGCCCCGGTGCCGGCCCCGCCCGGCGGTCGGGTTGGCGAGCACGGCGACGGGGCCGGACAGGACATGATCGTGCGCGGTCACGGCGAGCACCGTACGGCACGACCCCCTCCGCTCACCAGGGAGTCGAAGCCGCGAAGATCAGCGCAGCGCGGGCGCGTCCGCCGCCACGACGGCTCGGACGGTCGGGTTGTCCATCGCCCGCGCCACCCGGGCCAGCCAGCTCACCTGCTCGGCGGCGCCGAGGTCGCCGGCGCCGGACAGCGGCACCGGGGCGGCGGACCCGTCGGCCGGCGGCTCGTCCACCTCGTGAGAGGTGACCTCCGCACCCGTCGCCGCTCCAGAATCGCCGCCTAGCCTCTCCCCCGTCCGGTCCCGCCCCGCCGGGCGGGCCGGCGCGGAGGGTGAGGAGTGCGTGTGGCTGACGAGTTTCCCCGGTACCTGTTCAAGGAGATGGACGCCGCCGATCCCCTCGCCGACCTGCGGGACCAGTTCGTCATCGCCGACGAGGACCTGATCTACCTCGACGGCAACTCCCTGGGGCGCCTGCCGGCGGCCACCCCGGACCACCTCGCCCGCCTGGTCCGCGCGGGCTGGGGCGACCAGCTCGTCCGAGGCTGGCCCACCTGGATCGAGTGGGCCCGCCGGATCGGTGACCGCCTCGCCGCGCACGCCCTTGGCGCGCGTCCCGGCGAGGTGGTGGTCGCCGACTCCACCTCGGTGAACCTCTACAAGCTCGCCGCCGCCGCGCTGGACGCGGCCGGGGACCGCGGCACCATCCTGGTCGACGCCGAGGACTTCCCCACCGACCGGTACATCCTCCAGGGGCTCGCCGAGGCGCGCGGGCTCACCCTCCGGGCGCTCCCCTCCGACCTCGACCAGGGGTTGGACCTGGCCACGCTGGCGGCGGCCCTGGACGAGGACGTGGCCCTGGTGGTGCTCTCCGCCGTGTCGTACCGGTGCGGGGCGCTGCTGGACCTGGCCGCGGTGAACGACGCCGCCCGGCGGGTCGGGGCGTACGTGCTGTGGGACCTGTCGCACGCCGTGGGCTCGGTGCCGATCGAGCTGACCGCCACCGGCGCCGACCTGGCCGTCGGCTGCACCTACAAGTACCTCAACGGCGGTCCCGGCGCGCCGGCCTTCCTCTACGTCCGGCGGGAGCTGCAGGAACGGCTGCGCCAGCCGATCTGGGGTTGGTTCGGGCAGCGGGACCAGTTCGCCATGGGCCCCGGCTACGACCCGGTCCCGCACCTGGACCGGTTCCAGGTGGGCACCCCGCCGGTCCTCGGCATGGCCACCCTCGACCCGGCGCTCGACGTGCTCGCCGAGGCGGGCATCGACCGGGTACGCGACAAAGGACGGTGGCTGAGCGAGGTGATCGTGACCCTCGCCGACGCCTGGCTCACCCCGTACGGCTTCACCGTGGCCTCCCCGCGCGAGGCGGACCGGCGGGGCAGCCACGTCTGCCTGCACCACCCGGAGGCGTTGCGGATCTCCCGGGCGCTCGCCGACGAGGGCCGGGTGGTCGGCGACTACCGCGCCCCCGACCGGCTGCGCCTCGGCCCGGCCCCGCTCTACACCCGCTTCGTCGACGTCTGGGATGCCATGGACCGACTCCGCGACGTCGCCGAGCGGCGGTCGTACGAGCGGGTGCCCGGCGAGGCCTCCCGGGTCACGTGAGTCGCTACCTGACCTTGCGGGTCGAGGGGGCCAGGATGTCCTCGTAGCCGGGGTGCTTCTCCAGCCACCCGCTGAGGAACGGGCAGATCGGCACCACGGTCCGACGCTTGGCCCGCGCGTCGTCCATCACCGCCCGCGCCAGGGTCGATCCGACGCCTTTCCCCTCGAAGTTCGGATCGACCTTGGTGTGGGTGTAGGCGATGATGTTGCCGGTCAGTTGATAGGTGACGAAACCGGCCGTCGTTCCGGTCTCGTTCCGCGCCTCGAACCGCTCCCGCTCCGGCACGTCTGTCACGGTGAACTGCACCCCACCATCCAACCACGGGCCGGATCGCGACGCGGCGGGCGCGCCCCGCCGCACGCCGGGCCGGTCGGTTCGGCGCCACCGTTCGGCGGGAAGCCCTGTCCCGGCCCGGGGTCTCCGCTGTGGGTCAGAAGGTGATGCGGACCTTGAGCGCGGTGCGCTCGTCCATCGCCCGGTAGCCGTCCGGCACCCCGTCGAGGGTCACCGCCCGGTCGAAGACCGGAGACGGGTCGATGGTCCCGTCGAGGACGTCGGCGAGCAGCTCCGGGATGTACGCCCGGGCCGGCGCGACGCCGCCGCCGAGGGCCACGTTCCGGTTGAACATCTGGCGGATGTCGACCCCCGCACTGCCGCCGTGCGGAACGCCGACGTAACCGACCGCGCCGCCGTCGCGGGCGATGGAGATCGCGGTACGCATCGACTCCTCGGTGCCCACCGCCTCCAGCACCGCGTGCGCGCCCTGCCCCTTGGTCAGCTCCCGGACCGCGGCGACCGCCGCCTCACCCCGTTCGGCGACCACGTCGGTGGCGCCGAACGAGCGGGCGATGTCGGTGCGGGCGGTGTGCCGGCCGAGCGCGATGATCTGCTCGGCGCCGAGCCGCTTCGCGGCGAGCACCCCGCAGAGGCCGACCGCGCCGTCACCGACGACCGCGACGGTCGCGCCGGGGCGGACCCGGGCGGCGAGAGCGGCGTGGTGGCCGGTGGACATCACGTCGGACAGGGCCAGCATGGCAGTGAGCAGCCGCTCGTCGCCGGCCGCCTCGGCCGGCAGCTTGACCAGGGTGCCGTCGGCGTACGGGACGCGGACCGCCTCGCCCTGGCCGCCGTCGGAGCCCGGCTCGCCCCAGAAGCCGCCGTGCGGGCAGGAGGTGTGCAGCCCCTCGCGGCAGAAGTCACAGACGCCGTCGGACCAGACGAACGGCGCCACCACCAGGTCACCCACCCGCACCGAGCCGACCTCGGCGCCGACCGCCTCGACCACGCCGAGGAACTCGTGCCCGATCCGCTGCCCCGGCTGCCGCTGCGCCACGCCCCGGTACGCCCACAGGTCGCTGCCGCAGATGCAGGCCTGCAGGACGCGGACGACGGCGTCGCCCGGCGTACGGACGGTGGCGTCCGGCACCTCCTCGACCCGGATGTCGTTCGGGCCGTGAATCACGGTGGCGCGCATGGGCGGTGTCCTCCCGGCGAGACGGTTCTGAGTGGGGCGCACGGCCCCCCGGCGGAACGCTAGACCGTGCGGGATCCGCCGCCAACCCGCCCGGCGTGCCGCGTGGTCAGGCTCACCGCCCGCCCTGGTCAACGGGTGGCGCGGGCCAGCCCGTTGCTGATCACGTCGATCCGGCCCCACCGACCCGGGACATCCAGCAGCTCCATCCGGCCGAAGCGGGCCGGCACCCGGGGCGTCATCAGCAGGTGCTCCCCGGCCGGTTCCAGGCCCAACAGGGCCCGCAGCAGCAGGAGCGGCGCGCCGGTGGCCGTCGCCTGCGGACTGTTCGCCGTCGGGTAGAGCACCGGGTAGCGGGTCAGCTCCCGGGGATAGCCGGCGAACGCCTCCGGCAGCCGGCCCTCGAAGTACCCGGACGCCTCGATGACCGCCTCGGCGATCCGGCCGGCCTCCTCGGCGAAGCCGTACCGGCGCAGTCCCCAGGCGATCAGCGCGTTGTCGAACGGCCACACCGCGCCGAGGTGGTAGCCGAGCGGGTTGTACCGCTCCTGGCCCTCGGCGAAGGTGCGCACGCCCCAGCCGGAGAAGAGCCGAGGACCCATCAGGTGGTTCACCACCTGCGCCGCCCGGGATTCCGGGACGATGCCGCTCCACAGCAGGTGGCCCATGTTGGAGGCGAGCGCGTCGACCTGCCGGCCGTCGCCGTCCAGGGCGAGCGCGTAGTAGCCCCGGTCGGCGATCCAGAAGTCGCGGTTGAAGCGCTCCCGCAGCGCTGCGGCATCCCGTTCCAGCCGCTCGGCGTACGCCGGGTCGCCCCAGAGCTCCCGGGCCAGCCGCGCCCCGCGCAGCTTCGCGTCGTACGCGTACCCCTGAAGCTCGCAGGTCGCCAACGGTGGGCCGGGCAACCGGCCGTCCGCGTGGCAGATCGCTCCCGGCGAGTCCTTCCAGCTCTGATTCTCGATCCCGGTCCGCTCGTTGCGCCGCCGGTACCGGACGTAGCCGTCGCCGAGGATGTCGCCGTACTCGTCGATCCACTGCAGCGCCGCGCGCGCCTCGTCCTCGAACTCCCGGACGAGGCCCGCGTCGCCAGTCCACCGCTCGTACTCGTCGAGCAGGATCACGTAGAGCGGCGTGGCGTCGGCGCTGCCGTAGTACGGGGACGCCGGGCGCTCCTCGAAGGCCACCAGTTCCCCGTAGCGGAACTCGTGCAGGATCTTGCCGGGCTCCTCGTCCCGGAAGTCGTCGAGCACCGCACCCTGGTCGATGCCGAGCATCCGGATGGTCGCGGAGGCCAGCTCCGCGGCCACCGGCAGCGCCTCGAAGCTGGTGAGGATGCTGTCCCGGCCGGTGATGGTGGCGACCCAGGGCAGGCCGGCGGCGGGCATGACCTCGTCCGGCAGGGTCAGCGGCGAGTAGCGCAGCGCCGCCAGGTCCACCAGGCTGCGCCGGTAGGTGGCGCTCAGCGCGTTCCAGTCGCAGCTCAGCGTGGGCGCCCGGTCCAGCCACACCATGAGGTCGCGCTGCCGTTCGGCGGCGCTGCGCCGGGGCCGCCGGTCCAACCGCTCCCGCACCTCCCGGCCGTCCGGGCGCAGCACCAGCGACTGCACCCGCAGGGTCGTCGTCCAGCCCTCCTTGGGCGCCACCCGGACGGTGTACGTCAGGCCCTGCTCGTCGACGCGTGCCGGCTCGCTGCTCCGGACCACCGTCTCGCGCTGGAACCGGTCACGTCGGTAACCGAGCCGCAGCCCGCCTTCCTCGACCCGTTGATAGAGCTGGCCCACCGAGGTGCGCTCCTGACCCACCGCCCCGATGGGGGAGAAGTCGCTCGCCACGTCGAGCCGTACGGTGAACTCCACCGGCTCCTGGCCGTGGTTGAACACGGTCAGCCGCTCCTCGAACAACCCACTGGTGATCGACCGCTCCCGGATCACCGACGACTTCGCGTCCACGTAGTGCGTCGGCGCTCCCGGCACCAGGAAGAAGCGCAGCATGACCTGGTCCCGCTCGGCGATGGAGAGCGCGTTCAGCCGTTCGCCGTCCAGGCTGAGCCGCCACAGCGACAGGAACCGGGTGTCGAAATCGAAGAAGCCGACCGGGTTGGCGACGGTCGCCTCGATGTCGCCGTTGTCGTCGCTGAGCACCAGGATGTTGCCGTCCAGGACGCGGACCAGGTTGTCCTTCATCCGGGCTCCCCACGGCCGGCGTTCAGCGCCCGCGGATCGCGGACTCCCGGTGGCGCGGCGAAGAGCCGCGCCAGCAGTTCCGGGGGTCGACGGGCGAGCTCCGTGAGGAACACCTCGATCGGATCGGACACCGCACACGCCTCCCGGAGAGGGACGTCGCACCGCAGGCCCGGCACGGGCGGCCAACCAGGGGCTGCGACGCCGGACACGCGTCCGGCCACGGGTCCGGCGCCGCCTCAGACTATCGCCGGGCCCCTCGTCGGACGCCGGGATCGACGGAACTGCGGGGGCGGTGCGGTAGGCGCGCCGGGACGGGCAGGATGGCGGGATGCGCCTGGTGTCTCTGCTCCCGTCCGCCACCGAGATCGTCTACGCCCTGGGCCTCGGGGACGACCTGGTCGGGGTCACCTTCGAGTGCGAGGTGCCGGCCCGTTACCGGTCGGGGGTCACCGTCGTGGTCGGCGGCCGGGACACCCGCGGTATGAGCCCGGGCGAGATCGACGCGTACGTCAAGGCCCAGGTCGCCGCCGGGGCGGACCTGTACACCCTGCACGCCGGCGCCCTGGCCGGGCTGGACCCCGACCTGATCCTCACCCAGGACCTGTGCCGGGTCTGCGCCCTGCCCTCAGGACAGCTGGCCGACGCCGTGGAACACCTGGGCTGCCGGGCCGACGTCCTGTCGCTCGACCCGTACACCCTCGACGACGTGCTCGGCACCATCCTCGACGTGGGCGCGGCGGCCCGCGTACCGGATCGGGCGGAGGCCCTGGTGGACGGCCTGCGGGCGCGGCTCGCGGCGGTCGGCGCGGCGGTGGCCGGCCGGCCGCGACCACGGGTCGCGGTGGTCGAGTGGGTCGACCCGCCGTTCGGTGCCGGGCACTGGATCCCGGACCTGGTCCGGGTCGCCGGCGGCGAACCGGTGGCCACCCACCCGGGGGCCCGCTCCGCGCCGACCACCTGGGCCGCCCTGCGCGCCGCCCGGCCGGAGGTCGTAATGGTCGCCCCGTGCGGCTTCCACCTGGACGGGGCCGCCGCGCAGGCCGCAGCGGTGGCTCCCCACTTCCCCGGCGCGCAGGTCTGGGCCGCGGACGCCGACGGGCTGATCGTGCGGGCCGGTCCACGCCTGGTCGACGGCGCCGAGGCGATCGCGGCGATCCTGCACCCGGACGCCGTGCCGCTGGTTGAGGGCAGCGCGCGCCGGGTGGCCTGAGGCGCGGCCGGCGCGGGGTCAGGCGGTCCGGCGAGCCGGACGGCCGTCGCGGCCGAGCGGGGCGAGCCGCCGCCAGCGGGGCAGCTCGGTGACCAGCGTGACCAGGGTCAGCGCGGTCACCGCCACGGCCACCGGCCGCGGCCACGCGGCCCAGGCCGAGACCGCCGCGGCGACCAGTTGCAGCAGCACCAGCGCGATGGTGGCCAGCCCCGGCACCGGCACGATCACCTGCTTCTTGTCGCCCGGGGTGGCGAACACGGTGGGCAGGCCGATCAGCACCACCACCGACACGGCCGCCAGCGCGACGGAGTGCGGTGCGAGTGCCCACGGGGTGGCGACCCAGGCGATCAGCTCGGTCAGGAAACGCAGCCCCGAGGCGAGGTCGGGGCGGTTCGGCGGCGCGTCGGTCACGGCCGACAGTATGCCGCCACGGCGGCCCGGCCGGGGACGTTGGCATCGCTGCTCGGCGACGCCCTCGACCCCGATCGGACACCGCCGCCTCTGGACCGCCTGCTGGCCATGCTCTGACCCCGGAAACAGGGAACGCCGCCCCGGCCGGGGCGGCGTTCCATGACGGTACGGCGAGGAGCGGTCAGGTCATGTCGTCGTAGCGGCGCTCGATCGGCGCGGGAGCCTCGATCGGCTGCGGCGCCCCGATCGGGGTGGTCGCCTCGACCCGCCCGGCGGCCTCGACCGCCTCGACAGACAGATCCAACGGCGACACCTCGTCGTCGGCGAGGTCCGAGTAGATCTCCTTGCCCCGCCCGCGCCGCTTGTCGTTGAGGAAGGCCACCCCGACCGCGACGAAGTAGAGCAGGGAGAGCGCGGTGGCCAGCAGCGTCATGCCGAACGGGCCCGGGTCCGGGGTGGCGATCGCGGCGAACGCGAACGACACGAAGATCACCACGCGCCACCAGCTCAGCAGCCGCCGCGCGCTGGCCACCCCGGTGAAGTTGAGCATGAGCAGGATCAGCGGGAACTCGAACGCCACCCCGAACAGCAGGATCATGTTGGTGACGAACGCGATGTACGCGCTGACCTCGAACTGGTTGGACAGCCCGCCCACCCCGGAATCCATCAGGAACCCGAGGCCCTTGTCGACCACGAAGTAGGCCAGCACCGCGCCGGCCGCGAACAGCGGCGCGGCGATCGACACGAAGACGTAGGCCCACTTGCGCTCGTGCCGGTGCAGCCCCGGCGCGATGAACGCCCAGAGTTGGTAGAGCCAGACCGGCGCGCCGATGATCAGGCCGAGCCACAACGCCAACTTCAGCTTCAGCACGAAACCGGTCGTCGGCGCCAGGGCCAGCAGGTCCTGGCAGTGGCCAAACGCGTCCGTCGTGTCGGGCAGCCGGCAGTACGGCCGCTTGAGCAGCAGGAAGACCGGATCGGCGAGCCAGAAGCCGACGATCAGGCCGCCGACGATCGCCAGGGATGCGCGGAACAGCCGGCTGCGCAGCTCACGGACGTGCTCCATGAGCGTCATCGAGCCGTCGGCGGCCCGTTCGAAGTCGCTCGGGCCGCGCTTCTTCAACCCGAAGGCCACGGTGGTGGGCCCTCCGGATCAGTTCTCGCGGACGCGCTGCACCGGGTCGACCGGCGGGGCGGCCGGCTGCTGCGGCTGGGCGTACTGCTGCTGCGGCTGCTGCGGCGCGTACTGCTGCTGGCCCGCGTTCGGCGGGAGCGGCTGGTAGCCGGCCTGCGCGTCGGCCTTCTCGGCCAGGTCACGGTCGTCGTCGTGCAGGCTCTTGGTCTCGGCCTTGATGATCCGCAGCGAGCGGCCCAGCGAACGGGCCGCGTCGGGGAGCCGCTTCGCGCCGAAGAGCAGGATCAGCACGACCACGAGTACGGCGATGTGCCACGGCTTGAGGGCACCCATGGGAAGCTCCAGTCGCTCAGGTGTGGTGAGGGGTGGTCGCAGCCCATCGTACGTGCGCGGAGGAGGGATGCCACCCCGCCGGTCCCCCGGTTGCGGGCCCGGTCGGTGAAGTCTCGGCCAACCCGGAGTGTCCCGTCAACCACCCACCGGGGCGCAATCGTGCGCGGATCCGGCGGAGAACGCGCAGCTACCGCGCGCCGGACCGACCGTCGTCGATCACTTCCCGCGCCTGGCCTTGATCAACGCCAGCCGTTCCTGCGCGACGGCCGACCGCTCCTGCAGCGCCACGGCCCGGTCCTGGAGCGCCTCGGCCGCGGACCGCAACGCCACCGCGTCGGCCTGGTGACGTTGCAGCGCCAGCGCCGCCCGGCGCAGCCGGGGCAGCCGCGCCAGCACCGGCCGGACCGCCAGGGCCAGCACGACGAGCGCGAACAGCACGACCCCGAGCACGATCCACGTCACCACGGCGGTCAGCCTACTGGGTAAGGCCGGCCACCGCCGGATCGGCGCGGTCGACCGGCGTCGCGTACGCGTCGAGCGCGGCGACCGCCTGGCCGCGGACCTGCTCGGCCAGCTCGGCCGGGGCCAGCACGGTGACCTCCGGCCCCAGCCCGAGCACGAACCGGCGGGCCCAGCCCAGGTCGGTGACGCGCAGCGACACCAGCCAGTGCTCACCGTCGGCCTCGACCCGCTCGCACGGGTAGTACTCGGTGATCCACCGCTCGCCCCGGCCGATCCGCAGGGTGATCAGCGGCAGGTCGGGCGCGGGACGGAACACCCCGTCGCTGAGGTCGTGCGGGCGCGCCTGCGGCGGCACCACCGCCGGCTCGGCCAGCTCGCTGACCGCGTCGATCCGGTCGGCCCGGAACAGCCGGACCGCCTCGGCCCGCCGGCACCACGCCTCCACGTACGCCCGCCCGCCGACCATCAGCATCCGCAGCGGGTCGATGGTCCGCTCGGTGGTCTCGTCCCGGGCGGCCGTGTAGTAGGTGATCCGCAACGCGCGGCCACGCTCCACGGCGGCCCGCAACTCGCGCACCCGGGCGGTGTCGCCGGGCAGCCGCACCTCCACCGGGGCTCCGGCCAGGTCACCGGCCGCGCTCTCGATCTTGGCGAGGGCCCGCTCGACGGCCTCCCGGTTGGCCACCCCGGGCGTCTCGGCGAGCATCCGCAGCGCCACCACCAGGGCCAACGCCTCGTCCGGGGTGAGCCGCAGCGGCCGGTCGATCCCGGCGTCGTAGGTGATGGTCACCCGGTCGCCGTCGAACGCCATGTCGATCAGGTCACCCGGGCCGTAGCCGGGCAGCCCGCACACCCAGAGCAGCTCCAGGTCCTCGCGCAGCTGCCGCTCGGTCACCCCCAGGTCCTCGGCCGCCTCAGCGATCTCGATGCCGGGGCGGGCGAGCAGGTAGGGCACCAGGTTGAGCAGCCGGGCCAGCCGGTCCGCGGAGGCGCGGCCACCCCGGGCCGCCGGGCGGGTCACCGGGCACCCCCGGCCACCGCCAGCTCTTCATGGCGGGCGGTGATCTCCTTCAACCGCTGGATGACCGCCTCACGTACCTCGGGCGGGTCCAGCACGCGCACGTCCGGGCCGTACCCGGTCAGCTGGCCGGCCAGGTAGTCCGCGTCGGCGTACGGCAGGACCAGCCGGTCGCCGTCCGGTCCGGAGGTGCTCTCCACCGCCCAGCGGCGCAGCCCCGCGGCCCGGCCCGGGGCCACCAGCACGGTGGCCCGCCCGGTCCGCTCCACCGGCCCGGACCAGCGGGCGACGTGGCTGATCAGGTCCACCCCGGCGGGCGGCTCGTACGCCTCCGGCTGGCCGGTCGTCCGGACCGCACCCACCACCCGGGAGAGCCGGAAGCAGCGGGTGGCCTCCCGGTCCAGGTCGTGCCCGACCACGTACCACCGGCCGCGCCAGCAGACCACGCCCCATGGCTGGAGCCGGCGGCGGGTCGGGGCGTCCCGGTCCGGCACCCGGTAGTCGAAGCTGACCTCCCGGCGGTCCCGGGCGGCGGCGGTCAGCGGGGCGAACGCCGGGTCGACCGTCACCATCGGCTCCAGGCCCAGGGTGGCCTGCGGATCGACGTCGATGCCGGCGGCCCGCAGCTTCGCCAGCCCCGACGAGGCGGCGGCGGCCAGGCCGGCATGCTGCCACAGCCGGGCGGCGATGCCCACGGCGGCGGCCTCGTCCGGTTCCAGGGGGATGTCGGGCAGGGCGTACTCGCGGTGGGCGATCCGGTAGCCGGGCTCGGCGTCGAAGACGCTGGCCGTCCCGGTCTCCAGCGGCACTCCCAGTTCCCGCAGCTCCGCCTTGTCCCGCTCGAACTTGCGCTGGAACGCCTCATGGTCCTTGGCGTCGTCCGGATCGTGCTCGTAGCCGGGCACGGTCGCGGCGATCTGCGCGGCGGTCAGGAACCGTCGCGTGGAGAGCAGACAGATCACCAGGTTGACCAGGCGTTCAGTACGGGTCCGCGACACGTGTGAACGCTAGCAGCCCGCGCGGCGTGGGCGTGCACCCGCGCGGGCGCGGCGCGCGCCAGGAGCGCCGGAGGCGACCGGCGCCACCCGACCGAGGGGCGGTTCCGCTCTCCCGGCGGAGTGCCCGGACCGGCCATAGGGTGAGCGCATGGCGGAAGCGGCAGTCAAGTCCGAGAGCGTCGCGACGGTTGTCGTGGCCGGCGCGGCGAACCTCGCCATCGCGGTCGCCAAGCTGGTCGCCGGCCTGATCTCCGGCTCGGCGGCGATGCTCTCCGAGGCCGCCCACTCGGTCGCCGACACCACCACCGAGGTGCTCCTCTACCAGGCGCTACGCCGGGGAGCACGCCCCGCGGACACTCGACACCCGTTCGGATACGGCAAGGAAAGCTACGTCTGGGCGTTCCTCGCCGCGCTGTTCACCTTCGTCGTCGGTGCCGGCTTCGCCATCACCCACGGCGTCACCACCATCCTCGTGCACGAACACACCGGCAACTACCTGGCCTCGTACATCGTGCTGGCGATCTCCTTCGCGATCGAGTCGGTGTCCCTGACCCGAGCCGTCCGGCAGGTCCGCCGGGAGTCCCGGCGCTGGCGGGCCACCCCGGGCCGCTACCTCCGGCTGACCGCCGACACCACCGTCAAGGCGGTCTTCATGGAGGACACCGCCGCCCTGATCGGTCTGCTCATCGCCGGCGTCGGCCTGGGCCTGTCGGAGCTCACCGGCGAGGAACTCTACGACGGCATCGCCTCGATCCTCATCGGCGTGCTGCTGCTGGTCGTCGCCACCATCCTGGCCAGGAGCAACGTCTCGCTGCTGGTGGGCCGGGCCGTGTCGGAGCGCGTGCACCGGCGGATCGAACACGAGCTGGCCGGGCTGCCGACGGTGGACCGGGTCGACACGCTGATGACCATGCTGCTCGGCCCGGACGACATCCTGGTCGCCGCCAAGGTCGACTTCCACAACGACGCCACCGGCGCCGACATCGAGGCCGCGGCCGACGAGGCCGAGCGGCGGTTGACCGAGCACTACCCGGAGATCGGGTACGTCTTCCTCGACCCCACCCGGTCGATGCCCGGCACCGACCGCGGCCGGGCCCGGCGTACCCAGAACCAGGACGATCGGCCGCTGGACCAGCAGACCGACACGTTCTGAGTGGCACGCCCCGGACGACCCGGCCGCGTCCCGCCCCGTCGCCGGCGGATAGCGTGCCGGACATGGTGCGATGGCGGTCCGGCACGGTCACGGCGATTCGGCGGCGGTGGGCCGGCGCGACGGAACTCGACGTCGACCTGCCCGACGGCGGCCGGATGCGCGCCCTGGCCTACCCGGCGCTGGTCGGCGACCCCCAGCCCGGCGACCGGGTGCTGCTCAACGCCGGGGCCCTGCTGATGGGTCTCGGCACCGGCGGGTACGCGCTGGTCGTCGCCCTGCCCGACCGGCTCCCCGCCGACCCGCCGCAGGCCGTCGACACCCGCGAAGCCGGCCATCTGGTCAAGGCCCGCTACACCCCGCTGCAACCGATCCTGCTCGGCGTCGACGAGGAGGCCAGCCCGCACCACGCGCTGCTGGCCGCCGCGGAGAGCCTCGACGGAATGCCGGTGGTCACCGCCGACCTGCACTCCGCGCTGCCGGCGATCCTCGCCGGCGTCCACGCCGACGCCCCGCACGCCCGGGTGGCGTACCTGCACACCGACGGCGGGGCCCTGCCGGCCTGGTTCTCCCGCACCCTCGCCGGGCTCGCCGACCACCTGGTCGGCACGGTCACCGTCGGCCAGGCGTTCGGCGGCGACCTGGAGGCCAGCACCCTGCACAGCGGCCTGCTCGCCGCCCGGCATGTCCTGCACGCCGACGTTGCGATCGTGGCCCAGGGGCCCGGCAATCTCGGCACCGGCACCCGCTGGGGTTTCTCCGGCGTGGCCGTCGGCGAGGCGGTCAACGCCGTCGCCGCGCTCGGCGGACGGCCGGTCGGCTCGTTGCGCATCTCCGACGCCGACCCCCGACCCCGGCACCGCGGCGTCTCCCACCACAGCCTCACCGCGTACGGCCGGGTGGCCCTCGCCCCGGCGGAGCTGGTCGTGCCGGACGGCCTCGACCCGGCCCTCGCCGCGGAGGTGGCCGCGGCACTGGCGCCCCTCGCCGAGCGGCACCGGATCGTCACCGTGCCCACCGACGGGCTGGACGCGGCGCTGCGGGCCAGCCCGGTGGGGCTGTCCACGATGGGCCGCGGCCTCGACGCCGACCACGCCTACTTCCTGGCCGCGGCCGCCGCCGGTCGGCACGCGGCCACCCTCGCCGGCTGACCCGTCGAGCGGACGGCCGATCCCGGCCGGGAGAGGTCAGCCCGCCAGGTACCCGTGTCGGACCAGGAACCCGGCCGACCGGCGGTACGCCTCCGGATCCTCCGGGGTGAACGCGCCCAGCCCGTCCACGTACCGGTTGAACATGCAGAAGGCGGCCGCGATCAGCACCGTGTCGTGCAGCTCCAGGTCTGTCGCGCCCTCGGCCCGGGCCGCCTCGACCAGCTCGGCGGTGACCTCCCGCCCGCTGCGCTGCACCGCGGCGGCGATCCGCAGCAGGGCCCGCAGCTTGCCGCCGATCGGTGCGGTCTCCGGATCGGCGCGGACCTGCTCGACCAGCGACTCGCCCGCCGGCAGCTGGGCCGCCGCCGTCGCCGAGTGCGACGCCCGGCAGAACCCGCAGTCGTTCAGGCCCGACACGTACGCCGCGATCAACTCCCGCTCCGCTGGCGACAGGGTGGGGTGGGGGGCGCGCAGCAGCACCTCCGCCAGCGCGTTGAGCGGCCCGGCGGTCTCCGGACGGAACCGGGTCAGCCCGCGGATGCCCGGATGCTCCCGCTCGTCGAGTCCCAGGTCGATGTGCGCAATCACGTCAAGCTCCCCTCGTCGTCGGCCGGGCCACCGCGCCCCCGCCGCCACCGGCACCGGGTCGGCCGTCCCGAACGCGACGGTGGACCGGCACCGGCCCAGCCGGGTGTCGGTGAGGGCGTAACAGCAGGCACCGCACGGCGGCTCGGCTGACGGCACGTACCACCCCCTGTCGCCCCATAGACGATCATGCACGTCGGACCGCGTCAAGACCCGGGCTCAGCCCACCCGCACCGCCCGGTCCGACAGCTCCGGACAGGCGGAGGCGAGCAGCCGCCCGGCCTCCGCCACCAGCGCATCCCGATCCGCCGCGGCGAGCCGGCCGAACGGCTGCACCAGCAGGGTCGCCACGGTGTCCCGCCGGACGATCGTCCAGGTGCCGGCCACGAACCCGTCCACCAGCACCGTGGCGGCCACCGCCGGGGTGATCACCCGCCGGCGGTCCTCGTCACCGACGACCCGGGTCCGGTCGGCGTGGGCCAGCAGGAGGTTGTCGTACTCCGGCAGCAGCCGCGGCGGGGCCGGCGTGTCCGGGTCGGGCCGCTCCGCGTCCGGCAGATCGAACAGCTCCCGCCCCTGCTCGTCCCGGAACACCCGCAGCTCGCCCCGGAGCGGCTCCACCACCTCGGCCAGCCGGGTCAGCCCGGACCAGGCCTGCATGTCCCGCACGGAGGCCGGCCCGAACGCGGCCAGGTACCGCCGGACCAGGACCGCCGGATCGGCCGGGGCCAACGGCGCGCCGAGCCAGCCCTCGGCCAGCCCGCACGGACCGTCCACCCGACCACGCCAGGTACCCGCCGGGGGCAGGTGCACCAGCGGCAGCAGGTACTGCACCGAGTGCAGCAGGGCGGAGCGGTCCCGGTCCGGCCACCGCCGCGCCAGCAGCTCCCGCAGCCGCGTGCGGCTCAACGGCTCCCCGACCAGCAGCGTGGCGGCATACGCCATCAGCTCGGCCGGGTCGACCCCCTCGGTGGCCCGGCCCATGAACTGCCGCTGCAACCGCGTCATGAGCGGTTGCAGCAACGGACGCAGCCACCGGTAGTCGTCGGCCACGGTCACGTGCACCGTGCCGCGCACGGTGGTCGCCCGGACCACCTCCCGCCGCGACAGCAGCCCGGTCAGGTCCTCGCGGCCGAACCCGGCCACCCGCGACCACAACCCGACGTACGGCCCGGCCGGCACCTGGCCCTGCAACCCGACCAGCCGGCGCACCGCATCGAGCGCCGGCACCCGCGCCGGGTCCAGCAGGAACTGCCGGGCGACGGTGGCCCGGTTCAGCGCCCGGCGGGACAGCAGCGGCACTCCGGCCGGCACGCTGCGCCTCGGCACCCGCGACTCCTCCCGTCGACGGACGGGACGGCACCGCCGGCCCCCGACAGGTCGGCCGACAGCGAACCCGCCGGCTCAGCCGAAGTAGAGGATCAACGCCAGCCAGGCGACCACGATCAGCACCAGTGCCGCCGCCAGCACCCAGGTCGGCACCGTGTACTCGCCGCGGCGGTTCCGCTCGATCTCGGCGCGGATCTTCTCCCGGCGCCGGTCGATCCAGTTCAGCTTCTCGGTGCCGCTGTCGCGACCCGGATTCGCGCCGCCGCCGCGGCCGGAGGGTTCGGAAGTGTTCATCGCCCCGCCAGCGTACCGGGGGCCCGGCCGGCACCGAGGCACCGGCCGCCACCCGCCGTCACATGCTGGCGATCAGCCGCTCCACCCGCTCGTCGTAGGCCCGGAACGGGTCCTTGCACAGCACCGTGCGCTGGGCCTGGTCGTTCAGCTTCAGGTGCACCCAGTCGACGGTGAAGTCCCGCCGCTTCTCCTGGGCGTGCCGGATGAACTCGCCCCGCAGCCGCGCCCGAGTGGTCTGCGGCGGGGTCTCCTTCGCCTCGAAGATCTCCGGATCGGTCGCCACCCGGTCCACCTCGCCGCGCCGTTCCAGCAGCCCGTACAGGCCCCGCCCCCGCCGCAGGTCGTGGTACGCCAGGTCCATCTGCGCCACCCGCGGGTGCGACAGCGGCAGGTCGTGCTTGCGCTGGTACCGCTCGATCAACTTCAGCTTCGTGACCCAGTCGATCTCCCGGGCCACCGGGTCCAGGTCGCCGGTCTCCACCGCCCGCAGCACCCGGGCCCACAGGTCCACCACCCGCTTCGCGGTCTGGTCCCCGCCCCGGCGCTCCACGAACTCCGTCGCCTTGGCCAGGTATTCCTGCTGGATCTCCAGCGCGCTGACCTCCTTGCCGGACGCCAGCCGCACCTTGCGCCGGCCGGTGATGTCGTGCGACACCTCGCGGATCGCCCGGATCGGGTTCTCCAGCGTCAGGTCCCGCATCACCACCCCGGCCTCGATCATCCGCAGCACGATGTCGGCGGTGCCGACCTTCAGCAGCGTGGTGACCTCGTTCATGTTCGAGTCGCCGACGATCACGTGCAGCCGGCGGTACCGCTCCGCGTCCGCGTGCGGCTCGTCCCGGGTGTTGATGATCGGCCGGCTCCGGGTGGTCGCCGAGGAGACGCCCTCCCAGATGTGCTCGGCCCGCTGCGACAGGCAGTAGACCGCCCCGCGCGGCGTCTGCAGCACCTTCCCCGCGCCGCAGATCAACTGCCGGGTGACCAGGAACGGGATCAGCACGTCGGCGAGCCGGCCGAACTCCCCGTGCCGGGACACCAGGTAGTTCTCGTGGCAGCCGTACGAGTTGCCGGCCGAGTCGGTGTTGTTCTTGAACAGGTAGATCTCACCCGCGATGCCCTCGTCGTGCAGCCGCTTCTCCGCGTCGACGAGCAGCCCCTCCAGGATCCGCTCCCCGGCCCGGTCGTGCGCGACCAGGTCGGTCACCGCGTCGCACTCCGGCGTCGCGTACTCCGGGTGCGAGCCCACGTCCAGGTAGAGGCGGGCCCCATTGCGCAGGAACACGTTGCTCGACCGGCCCCACGACACCACCCGCCGGAACAGGTACCGCGCGACCTCGTCGGGGGACAGCCGGCGCTGCCCACGATAAGTGCAGGTGACGCCGTACTCGGTCTCGAGGCCGAAGATTCGCCGCTCCATGAGGAGACACTAGCCGCCCGAGCCGTCAGATGGGCAGCGCTCAACCCAGCCATCTCAACCGCGCCGGCCCCGGCATTCCCGGCGTTCGCGCCTCCCAGCGCCGGGTACGGTCCCAGCCGTGAGGATCCTCGTCACCGGCGGCGCCGGCTTCATCGGGTCGGCGTACGTCCGGCGGCTACTCGCCGGCGCCGAACCGGACCTCGCCGTGGACGCCGTCACCGTGCTCGACGCGTACACCTACGCCGCCACCGAGGACGCCCTCGACCCCGTCCGCACCGACCCCCGGCTGCGCATCGTCCGCGGCGACGTCCGCGACGCCGCCCTGGTCGACGTCGTCGTGGCCGGCCACGACGACGTCGTGCACTTCGCCGCCGAGTCCCACGTGGACCGCTCCATCGCCGGCGCCGCCGACTTCGTCACCACCAACGTGGTCGGCACCCAGACCCTGCTCGACGCCGCACTGCGCCACGGCGTCCGCCGGTACGTGCAGGTCTCCACCGACGAGGTCTACGGCTCCATCGCCACCGGCGCCTGGACCGAAGACGCCCGGCTGGACCCCAGCTCACCCTACTCGGCCAGCAAGGCCGGGGCGGACCTGCTCGCCCTCGCCTACCACCGCACCCACGGCCTCGACGTCGTCGTCACCCGCGGCGCCAACACCTACGGCCCCTGCCAGTACCCCGAGAAGATCGTGCCGCTGTTCGTCACCAACCTGCTCGACGGGCACGACGTGCCCCTCTACGGCGACGGCGGCAACGTCCGCGACTGGCTGCACGTCGACGACCACTGCCACGGCATCGCGCTCGCCCAGACCTGCGGCCGGGCCGGACGCGTCTACCACCTCGGCGGCGGCGCCGAACTGACCAACCGGGAACTGACCGGCCGGCTGCTGGCCGCCTGCGGGGCCGGCTGGGACCGCGTCCGGCCGGTCGCCGACCGCAAGGGCCACGACCGGCGGTACGCGCTGGACACCACCACCACGCACCGCGAGCTGGGCTGGTCCCCCACCGTCGACCTGGACACCGGGCTCGCCGCCACCGTCGAGTGGTACCGCGCCAACCGCGGCTGGTGGCAGCCGCTCAAGCCGCGCTCCTGAACAGGCCGACCGGTCCACGGCGGTCCCGCCCGCCGGCATGCCCGCCGCCGACGGTCCGGTCGACGCGGGCCCGGGCCGGTACGCGCGCCGACCCCGGTCGCCGTCACTCGCCGGGCTGCTCGCCCTGCTGGCCCTCCAGGTCCGCCGAGCCGGCCGAGGTCGTCGGCTTGTTCGCCTCCTCGGTGGGCACCGTCGGGGTCTTCGCCCGCCCCGGCGCCAGCGCGGTGTCCGCGCTCGCGTCCCCGTCCAGCAGCGCCGTCAACGCCGCCCCGGTCACCCGCCGGAACGTCCGCCCCACCCGGCGGCGGTCCAGCACCGCCACCTCGAGCTGGTTGGCGGCGATCGTCCGGGCCGCCCCGCCCTCGCCGCCCACGCTGCTCAACGCCTTGACCGCCGCCCGCACCGCCTCCGACAGCGACATGTCCGGCCGGTGCTCGTTCTTCAGCACCCCGGTGATCGCCTCGGCCTGGCCGCCCATCGCCATCCGGCCCGGCTCGTCGTTCACCGACCCGTCGTACGTCACCCGGTAGAGCGAGTCGTCGTCCGACGTCGCGCCCACCTCCGCCACGCAGATCTCCACCTCGAACGGCTTCGACTGCTCGGTGAAGATCGCACCCAGCGTCTGCGCGTACGCGTTCGCCAGGCCCAGGCCGGTCACGTCCCGCCGGTCGTAGCTCAGGCCGTTCAGGTCGGCCATCCGCACCCCGGCCCGGCGCAGGTTCTCGAACTCGTTGTACCGGCCCACCGCGGCGAAGCCGATCCGGTCGTAGATCTCGCTCACCTTGTGCAGGGTGCTGGACAGGTTCTCCGCGACGAAGAGCACCCCGCCCTCGTAGCTCACGACCAGCGCGCTACGGCCCCGGGCAATGCCCTTGCGGGCCAGCTCGGAGCGGTCGCGCATGATCTGCTCGGGCGAGGCGTAGAACTGCATGGCCACGGCGGCGGTTCTCCTTCGGGCGCTGTGCTGCGGACTGCTGACGGGTCAGGTGGGAGCGGGCTCAGCCGCCGGGGTTCTCCATCCGGCCGGCGACAACGCCCTCCGCGATGGCCGCCGTCTCGGCGTCGGTGAGCCGGTGAGTGCCCTCCGCCGTCGCGGTCATCACCACCGGGTAGATCCGGCGGGTCAGGTCCGGCCCGCCGGTCGCCGTGTCGTCGTCGGCCGCGTCGTAGAGCGCCTCCACGGCGAGGCGCACCGCGTCGTCGATCGACAGGCCCGCCCGGACCCGCTTCTTCAGCGCCGACTTGGCGAACAGCGAACCCGAGCCGATCGCGTCGTAGCCGGTCTCCTCGTACGGGCCGCCGGTCACGTCGAAGCTGAAGATCCGGCCGGCCCGCGCCGGGTCGCTCGCGGCCAGGTCGAACCCGGCGAAGAGCGGGATCACGGCGAGGCCCTGCATGGCCGCGCCCAGGTTGCCCCGGATCATCGAGGCCAGTCGGTTGGCCTTGCCGTCGAGCGAGAGCATCGCGCCCTCGATCTTCTCGTAGTGCTCCAACTCCACCTGGAACAGTCGCATCAGCTCGATGCCGATGCCCGCGGTGCCCGCGATGCCGACCAGCGAGTACGCGTCGGCCGGGTGCACCTTCTCGATGTCCCGCTGGGCGATCAGGTTGCCCATCGTGGCGCGCCGGTCGCCGGCCATCACCACGCCACCGGCGGCCGAGATGGCCACGATGGTCGTCGCGTGCGGCGCCATGTCGGCGGCCATGCCGGGCGGCAGCGGCCGACGGCCGGGCAGCATCTCGGGGGCCACCTTGCTCAGGAACGCTGTGAAGGAGGACGTCCCCGCGTTGGTGAACACATCTGGTAGACGCCCGGATGGATCAAAACCCGCTGCCACGTGGTTCCTCTCAGGTACGTGATCGCCCTGGCCAGCCTCGCGGGACTGTCGCGGAACTGGCCAAGACCACCGTTGCAGTTGAAGCAGAGTATCCCGCGCACCCACCCGGTGCGATGATCGTGGTCCAGATGTTGCGGGTCGGGGGTCCCGCAGATCGCGCACCTGCCGGCCTGTTCGGCCAGGAGCTCGTCGAACTCCTTTTGTCCCACGCCGTATCGGTGGCGCAGGTGGTACTCGCGGTTGCCGCCGTGCAGTCGTTGCTTCGTCTCCCGGGTGCGGCTGTTGTGGCACGGCTTGCAGTAGGTCGCGTAGCCCGTGCCGTCGGAGCGGTTGCGCGGGAAGTCGGCCACGGGCTTGACGGTTCCACAGTCGGTGCAGAAGCGGTGGCCTTCCGGCACTTCTCGGGCAGGCTTCACCTCCCGACCGTGTTTCTCCCTCACCTGCTTGGCGTAACTGGCCTTGGACCGCACATTGAAGCAGGGCTTGCAGTAGCTGCCGCGACCGCTGGGACGCTTGCTGCTCGCACAGAAATCATCGAGCTGCTTCCATTCCCCGCAGTCGCGGCATCGGCGTAGGCCGTCGTGATCATCCAAAGGGACCGACATGTCCGTTTCGCCCCGATATGATCACTGACCTCCTTTTTGCACGTAACCCCTCACGAATTCCTCTGCGTTCTCCTCCAGGACGGAGTCGATCTCGTCGAGCAGGTCGTCGACGTCCTCGGTGATCTCGGCGTGCCGCTCGGCAACCTCGGGGTTGGCCTGCGCGGTAACCTCTTCGACCTCCTCGTGCGACTTGCCGGACTGGGTCTGCCCGCCTTCTTGCGTCGCCATGGTGGTGCCTCCTCCACGATCGCCCTGCGATCAACTTACCTCGCGGGAGCGACGAACGGCCCGTCGCGCGCCGGGTTCCTCGGCGCGGGACGGGCCTTCCTTCAGGTACCCGGCGGCTCAGCCGCCGGTCAGCATCTCGAGGAGGTCCTTGGCGCTCTCGCAGCGGTCGAAGAGCCCCCCGACGTGCTTGCGGGTGCCCCGTTCGGGTTCCATCATCGGCACCCGGACCAGCGACTCCCGGCCCACGTCGAAGATGACCGAGTCCCAGCTCGCGGCGACCACCTCGGAAGCGTACTGGGCCAGGCAGCGGCCGCGGAAGTAGGCCCGGGTGTCCTCCGGCGGCTCGGTCATCGCGGTGCGGGTCTGCTCGTCGGTGAGCAGGGTCTTCATCGAGCCGCGGGACACCAGCCGGTGGTAGAGGCCCTTCTCCGGCCGCACGTCGGAATACTGCAGGTCGACCAGCTGGAGCTTGTGCGAGCCCCAGCCGAGCTTCTCCCGCTCCCGGTAGCCCTCCAGCAGCCGCAGCTTGGCCACCCAGTCCAGCTCGTCTGCGCAGAGGAAGGCGTCGCGGCCGAGCCGGTCGAGCACGCTCTCCCAGCGGTCGAGCACGTCGGCGGTCTGCGCGTCCACGTCGTCGCCGTACCGGTCGTCCACGAAGGACCGGACCCGCTCCAGGTACGCCCACTGGACGTCCAGGGCGGTCAGCCTCCGGCCGTCGCGCATCCGCATGAGGTGCTTGAGCGACGGGTCGTGGCTGACCGCCCGCAGCTCGCTGACCGGGTCGGCGATGCCGAGGTCGGGGCTGAGCGCCTTCTCCTCGATCATGGTGAGGATCAGCGCGGCGGTGCCGACCTTGAGGTACGTGGAGATCTCCGACAGGTTGGCGTCGCCGATGATGACGTGCAGCCGGCGGTACTTGTCGGCGTCCGCGTGTGGCTCGTCGCGGGTGTTGATGATCGGCCGCTTGAGGGTGGTCTCCAGCCCCACCTCGACCTCGAAGAAGTCGGCCCGCTGGGAGATCTGGAAGCCGCTCTGGCCGCCGTCCTGGCCGATGCCGACCCGGCCGGCGCCGCAGATCACCTGCCGGGTGACGAAGAACGGCGTCAGGTACGCCACGATGTCGGCGAACGGGGTCTGCCGCCGCATCAGGTAGTTCTCGTGGGCGCCGTAGCTGGCGCCCTTGTTGTCGGTGTTGTTCTTGTACAGGTGGATCGGGTGGGTGCCCGGGATGGTGGCGGCGCGCCTGGCCGCCTCGGCCATCACCCGCTCCCCCGCCTTGTCCCAGCGCACCACGTCGAGAGGGTTGGTCACCTCGGGAGTGGAGTACTCCGGGTGGGCGTGGTCGACGTACAGCCGGGCGCCGTTGGTGAGTATGACGTTGGCCAGCCCCAGGTCCTCGTCGGCGAGCGCCTCGGCGGGGTCGTACGCGGCGCCGGAGTAGGTGAAGCCGCGGGCGTCGCGCAGCGGCGATTCCTCTTCGTAGTCCCAGCGGGCCCGGCCGCCGCGGTTGAGTTCCGGGCGCGCCCCGTAGGCGTTGACCACCTGGGAGGAGGTGACCATCGGGTTGGCCCCGGCCTGGCCGGGCACGGAGATGCCGTACTCGACCTCGGTGCCCATGATCCGTCTAACGCTCATCGACCTGCCCGCTCCGCTCGCCGTCCCGGTCCCCCCGTCACGTCGAGCGTAGTCGTCGTCACGCGGGAAGGGGGCGTGGCGGCCCGGGGCGTGCGGTGTGGCGGATCGCGGCCGACGGGGGCCGGACGCGCGGAGGCCCGCGGCGGGGTGCGCCGCGGGCCTCCGTCGTGCCGTCGGGCTACAGGTACTGGCCGGTGTTGCTGGCGGTCTCTATCGACCGGCCGGCCTCCGCGCCCTTGCCGCCGGAGACGAGCGTGCGGATGTAGACGATCCGCTCGCCCTTCTTGCCGGAGATGCGCGCCCAGTCGTCCGGGTTGGTGGTGTTGGGCAGGTCCTCGTTCTCGCGGAACTCGTCGACGCAGGCGTCGAGGAGGTGCTGCAGGCGCATCCCCTTGCGCCCGGAGGTGAGGAACTCCTTGATGGCCATCTTCTTGCCCCGGTCGACGATGTTCTGGATCATCGCGCCGGAGTTGAAGTCCTTGAAGTAGAGGACTTCCTTGTCGCCGTTGGCGTAGGTGACCTCGAGGAAGCGGTTCTCCTCGGTCTCCGAGTACATCCGCAGGACGACCGCGTCGATCATCGCCGCCACGGTGGCCTGAGGGTCGCCGCCGTGCTCGGCCAGGTCGTCGGCGTGCAGCGGCAGGCCGGCGAGGATGTACTTGGAGAAGATGTCCTTGGCGGCCTCGGCGTCCGGCCGCTCGATCTTGATCTTCACGTCGAGCCGGCCGGGGCGCAGGATCGCCGGGTCGATCATGTCTTCCCGGTTGGAGGCGCCGATGACGATGACGTTCTCCAGGCCCTCGACGCCGTCGATCTCGCTGAGCAGCTGCGGGACGATGGTGTTCTCCACGTCCGAGGAGACGCCGGAGCCGCGGGTGCGGAAGACGGAGTCCATCTCGTCGAAGAACACGATCACCGGAGTGCCCTCGCCGGCCTTCTCCCGGGCCCGCTGGAAGACCAGCCGGATGTGCCGCTCGGTCTCGCCGACGTACTTGTTGAGCAGCTCGGGGCCCTTGATGTTGAGGAAGAAGCTGGTGTGCTTCTCCGCGCCGCGGCGCTCGGCGATCTTCTTGGCCAGCGAGTTGGCCACCGCCTTGGCGATCAGCGTCTTACCGCAGCCGGGCGGGCCGTAGAGCAGGATGCCCTTCGGCGGCCGGAGCTGGTGCTCGCGGAACAGGTCGGCGTGCAGGAAGGGCAGCTCCACCGCGTCGCGGATCTGCTCGATCTGCGCCTGGAGGCCACCGATGTCCTCGTAGCCGACGTCGGGCACCTCCTCGAGGACCAGCTCCTCGACCTCGCTCTTCGGAATCCGCTCGTACGCGTACGCCGAACGGGGCTCGATCATGAGCGAGTCGCCGGCCCTTATCGGGGCGCCGATCAGGGTCTCGGCGAGGTGCACGATGCGCTCCTCGTCGGAGTGGGAGACCACCAGCGCCCGGTCGCCGGGGGCGCCGCCGGGCCCGGCGAGCACCTCCTTGAGCATCACGACCTCGCCGACCCGCTCGTAGCCGAACGCGTCGACGATGTTGAGGGCGTCGTTGAGCAGGACCTCCTGGCCGCGACGCAGCTCGTCGACCTCCAGCGAGGGCGAGACGGCGACGCGGAGCTTGCGTCCGCCGGTGAAGACGTCCACCGTGCCGTCCTCGTGCTTCGCCAGGAACACGCCGTAGCCACTCGGTGGCTGAGCGAGGCGGTCGATCTCCTCCTTGAGCGTCACGATCTGCGCGCGAGCCTCCTTGAGGGTGCTCACGAGCCGTTCGTTGTTCTCGGTCAGCCGCGCCAACTGTGCCTGGGTGGCCGCCAGCCGCTCCTCGAGCTGCCGGACGTGTCGGGGGCTTTCGGTCAACTTGCGCCGCACCAGAGCGAGTTCCTCTTGCAGGAACGCGACCTGCGTGGAGAGATCGTGGGCCTCCTTCTCCCACCGTGCGGCGCGCGAGTCCGCGTCGTCGCTGCGTGCCACGTCCCACCTCCCCGGGGGGCTTGAACGTTCTGAGCTAACACTAGCCGCTATGAGCCCGATTCGGTCCCACGCAACGCGCTCGTCACCGAAGCTTGATCGCCAAGGGCTGGTCGGCGGGCGGGTACGGGCGTTCGGGTACCGTCGGGGTGTGGGACGGGAGAACATGGGGGGTGCTTCGTGACCGACGTCGCGACGGACCAGCTTCAGGTCTGGGTGGACCAGGACCTCTGCACCGGTGACGGGCTCTGCGTGCAGTACGCGCCCGAGGTCTTCGAGTTCGACGTCGACGGCCTGGCGTACGTCAAGGGCCCCGACGGCGAGCTGTTGCAGGCCCCGGGCGCCCGGGTCGACGTCCCGGAGCACCTGCGCCTCGAGGTGATCGACTCGGCGAAGGAGTGCCCGGGCGAGTGCATCCACGTGGTGCGCGACAGCGACGGCCTCGAGGTGGCCGGGCCGGACGCCGAGGACTGACATCCGCCGGACAACCGGTGTGGGCCGGGGACGAAAGTCCCCGGCCGCACGCGTCTTCAGAGCATGGGGCGGCCGACGACCGAGGCGACCAACCGGGCGAACTCCTCCAGCCGGGCGATCTGCCCGGCGCCGCCGTCGTCGAGGGTCTTGCCGAAGCGCAGCGCGTCGTGTCGGGGCGCGCCGACCACCTCGTCGCCGGGCGGCGCCTCGTCCAGCGAGGTGAGCAGCAGGTAGACGTCGATGCTGTCGACCCGGACCTCGCCGGTGTCGGAGCGGGTGAGCCGCCGCCGGCAGCCGACCTCGGTGACCGTGGACACCGGCACCACCCGCAGTGACGACGTCATCGACCCGGGCGGTCCCTCCCCCGGCGGGACGTCCTCGCCGTGCCAGAGCACCAGGCGGCTGCCGTCGCAGACGACGACCTCCTGCCACACCCCGTTGACCTCGTTGACGAAGCGTTCCAGGGTGAAGCCGAGCACGGAGGCCCCGCGCAGCACCCCGCCGAGGGCGTCCAGGGCGACGTCCGGGTCGCGCAGGTACGCCCGGGCCGCCGACTCCAGGTCGGCGTAGGGCGACCAGTCGGGGAAGACCGCGGGCAGGTCGCCGTTGCCGTAGCCGGGGCTGCTCACGCCGCCGCCTCCTGGGGTTCCCGTCCGTCGGGGCGCTCGCCGCGCGCCCCGCTCCACTCGCTCATGCCACCGTCTCCGCCCGTCCGGTGCCGTCCCCGCCGGGACACATGATCCACCCGCTCATCCCCGTCCGCGCCGTGGGGTCACGGCTGATCCAGCTCCTGCTCCGCCTCGGCCGCGGCCTGCCGGGCCGCCTCCGCCTCGCGCAGCGCCTGCCGGCGCTGGACGTACGCCTCGGCGCCCTTGCTGGGCTTGCGCCGCCGCGGCGGCGCGGTGACGCCGGGGGCGAGCTTTCGCGCGGAGACCAGGAACGCGGTGTGCGCGATCATGCGGTGGTCGGGGCGGACGGCGAGGCCCTCGGCGTGCCAGTCGCGCACCAGCGACTCCCAGGCGCGCGGCTCGGTCCAGCCGCCGCGCTCGCGCAGCGCCTCGACCAACTCGGACAGCTGCGGGGTGGTGGCCACGTAGCCGATGAAGACGCCGCCGGGGACGAGCGCCCGCTCGACCATGTCGAGGGTCTCCCAGGGGGTGAGCATGTCCAGGATGATCCGGTCGAAGCCGGTCTCCTGGCACTGGGCGACGTCGCCGACGTTCAGCCGCCAGGCCGGGTGCGGGCCGTTGAAGAACGCCTCGACATTGCGCTTGGCGATCTGGGCGAAGTCCTCGCGCAGCTCCCAGGAGTGCAGCTCGCCCTCGGTGCCGACGGCGCGCAGCAGGGAGCAGGAGAGCGCGCCGGAGCCGGCGCCGGCCTCGAGGACCTTCGCACCGGGGAAGATGTCGCCCATGGCGACGATCTGCGCCGAATCCTTCGGGTAGATCACCTGGGCGCCGCGGGGCATGGACAGGACGTAGTCCGACAGCAGCGGCCGCAGTGCCAGGAACGCGGTGCCGCCGCCGGCGGTGGTGACCACACTGCCGTCGGGCAGGCCGATCAGCGTGTCGTGTTTGAGGATCCCCCGGTGGGTGTGGAACTCCTTGCCCGGCTCCAGCGTCACGGTGTGCATCCGCCCCTTGGGGTCGGTCAGCTGCACCCGGTCGCCCGGACGGAACGGCCCCCGGTGGACGGGGGGCAGCGCCGGGGCGGCAGGGTCGGCCGGGACGGCGGAGGAATGTGCGGTCACGTGTTCGTCTTCCGTTTGGGTTCCAGGAGCTGTGCGAGATCCGCGATGTGCAGAACGCCGACGACATCTTCGCCTGCCGTCACGACGTACTGTGCGCCCGGGTGGGTGCGCACGGTCTCCATCACCTGCTCGCCGTCTGCGCCGACCGGAAGCGCGGGCAGGCCGGCCAGGTCGCCGGCGACCGCGTCCACCGCGAGCCACGGCCGCCGTTCCGGGGGTACGGCCTCGGCCCGGGCCGGGTCGACCAGGGCGACCGGCCGGCCGGCGGCGTCGGCGACGGCGAGCGCGGCGCCCGGGACGGTGCCCTCGGCGCGGCGGCGCTGCGCCTCGGCGAGCGGGGTGCCGCTGGGCACCGGGAGCACCGGGCGGGCCAGCCGGGCGAGGTCGACCAGCGGGAGTCGGCGGCTGATCCGGGCCATCCGGATGGACTGGCCGGCGCCTCGCCAGAGGGTGACGGCGACGAGCAGCACCAGCGGCAGGGCGAGGGGCGCGACGGCCCGGCGCAGGGTCAGCAGGACGACCAGGGCCAGGGTGGCCACGGCGACGGCCCGGCCGATCCAGCCGGCCACCTCGGTGCCCCGGTGCCGGTCCCGGGTGAGCGCCCAGACGGCGGCGCGCAGCGCCCGGCCGCCGTCGAGCGGCAGCCCGGGCAGGCTGTTGAACACGGCGACCACGACGTTGCTCACCGCGACCTGGAAGGCGAGCTGGTGGGCGAGGGTGCCGTCGGGCAGGGCGAGGGTGGCGGCCACGCCGGCGGCGCCGAGCACCGCGGAGACCGCCGGGCCGGCGAGGGAGACCAGCAGGTCGACCCGGGGGCTGGGGGCGTCGCGGTCCATCTCGGTGTAGCCGCCGAGCAGCTCCAGGGTGATCCCGCGCACACCGATGCCATACCGGCGGGCGGTCAGCGCGTGCCCCAGCTCGTGCAGCAGCACCGAGCCGAGCAGGGAGATCACGAAGCCGAGGCCGACCAGGTAGCCGCCGAGGTGGCCGAGGTCGAGCTGGCGCCGGGCGAGGGCGGCGTACAGGACGGTGACGACCACCGTGAGCAGCAGCATCGACGCGTCGACGCGCAGCGGCACGCCGCACACCCGACCGACGGTCAGCCCGGGCCGGCGCGGCGGTCGGCTCCTCTGCTCCACCGGGACGATGCTACGCGTCGCCGATCATGCCCCGGTGCGGCGACGGCCGCCCTGTCACACCGGTGCCCTAACCTTCCGGGCATGACGGCGGAACCGGTGATCGACGCGCAGCCCACCCCGACGGCGGCGGCGGTGCCGCCCACGGTGCGGGCGTCGCTGTCGCCGTCACGGGCGGCGGACTTCAAGACCTGCCCGCTGCTCTACCGGTTCCGCAGCATCGACCGCCTGCCTGAGCGACCCACCGTCGAGCAGGCCCGGGGCACCCTGGTGCACGCCGTGCTGGAGCGGCTGTTCGACCTGCCGGCGGGGGCGCGCACCCCGCAGTCCGCGGGCGACCTGGTGGCCCCGCAGTGGGACCGGCTGGTCACCGAGCAGCCGGAGCTGGCGACCCTGTTCGGCGCCGGTGACGCCGCGGCGGTGGCCGAGTTCCTGCGCTCGGCGGCGGACCTGCTGGACGGCTACTTCGCGGTGGAGGACCCGCGCCGGCTGGAGCCGGCCGAGCGGGAGGCGTTGATCTCCGCGGTGGTCGACGACGAGCTGCTGATCCGGGGCTACCTGGACCGGCTCGACGTGGCTCCGGACGGCGCGCTGCGGGTGGTCGACTACAAGACCGGCGGGGCGCCGCGGGAGGCGTTCGAGGCGCGGGCGCTGTTCCAGCTCAAGTTCTACGCGCTGGTGCTGTGGCGGACCCGGGGCGTGGTGCCACGGGTGCTGCGGCTGCTCTATCTCAAGGACGCCGAGGTGTGCGACTACACCCCGGACGCCGACGAGCTGCTGCGGTTCGAGCGCACGGTGGTGGCGCTGTGGCAGGCGATCGAGCAGGCCATCGAGCGGCAGGACTTCCGTCCCCGGCCGAGCCGACTCTGCGACTGGTGCAGCCACCAGGCGCTCTGCCCGAGCTTCGGCGGCACGCCGCCGCCGTTCCCGGCGGCCGGTACCGGTGACCCACTGACCGACGCTCGGTCGCGGCCGGTGGCCCCCGGCGCGGACGAGTGATCATCCTCCGCCAGGAGGAGGCCGGGTTCGGCTTCGGCGACGAGGGGGCCCGCCGGGCGGCGGTTAGCGTCATGGCATGACCAACCGGCTGCGGGTGTGGACCCGCCGTCGACCGCTGGCCGCCGACGCGTGCTTCGCGGTCGTCATGGTGGCGCTGGCCGCGACGTTCCTGCTGCTCATGCCGCGGGAGCTGCGCCCAGTGCAGCTGTGGGCGGCGCTGGGCTGGAGCGTGCTGGGCGCCGCCCCGGTGGCGTTGCGCCGGGTCGCGCCGTGGCCGGCGGTGGGGGCGGCGATGGCCACCCTGGCCGTGCCGGTGCTGCTCCGGCACGCGCCGGCCACCCAGGGGCTGACCTTCGTCGTGCTGACCTACACGATGGCGGCGCACCAGCGGCTGCGTCCGGCCGCCCTGGCCGCGCTGCTGCTGTGGATGCCGGTGGTGCTGGCCAACGTGTTCACCCCGGTGGACGGGGTGCTCGACATGGGGCCGGCGTACGTGCTGCTCAACAACCTGCTCACCGCGTGCGTGGCGTACGCGGTGGGCCGGGCGGTGCAGGCGCGCCGCCAGTCGACGCGGATGCTGCGCGAGCGGGCCCGGATCGCCGAGGCGACCCAGCGGTCCCTGGCCGAGCAGGCCGTCGCGGACGAGCGGCGCCGGATCGCCCGGGAGCTGCACGACGTGGTGGCGCACCACGTCAGCGTGATGGGGGTGCTGGCCACCGGGGCGCGGCGGGTGCTGCCCCGGGACCCGGACGCCGCCGACGGGGCGATGGCCACCATCGAGGAGACCGGCCGGGCCACCCTGCGGGAGCTGCGCCGGCTGCTGGACGTGCTGCGCACCGACGCCGAGCCGGCCGCTGAACTGGCCCCGCAGCCGGGGCTGACCGGGATCGAGACCCTCGTCGAGCAGGTCCGGGAGGCCGGGCTGCCGGTGACGCTGCGGGTGGACGGCGCGCCGGCGTCGCTGGAGGAGGGCGTGGCGCTGGCCGTCTACCGGGTCATCCAGGAGGCCCTGACGAACGCGCTCAAGCACGCCGGCCGGGCCAGCGCACTGGTCCGGCTCACCTGGGCCGACGGTTTCCTCGCGGTGGAGGTGACGGACACCGGGCGTGGTCCGGACCCGGCGGCCGACCGGATCGGGCACGGGCTGGTCGGCATGCGGGAACGGGTCGCCCTCTACGGTGGGGTCCTGCGGACCGGTCCGCGGACCGGTGGCGGCTTCCGGGTCTACGCGCGGATTCCGCTCGAATCCGCCGGGGCGGTCCCGGCGTGAGCGGCGACGGGGGTACAGGGATGACCGACAGCACGGCGACGGCACGGCCGGTACGGGTCCTGCTCGCCGACGACCAGCCGCTGCTGCGTACCGGGTTCCGGATGGTGCTCGGCACCGAGGACGACCTGGACATCGTGGCCGAGGCCGGGGACGGTCTGGAGGCGGTGGAGTTGTCCCGCCGGCTGCTGCCGGACGTGGTGCTGATGGACATCCGGATGCCCCGGATGGACGGGGTGGCCGCGACCCGGGCGATCGTGGACGCCCGGCTGCCGGTGCGGGTGCTCATCCTCACCACCTTCGACCTCGACGAGTACGTCGTGGGCGCGCTGCGCGCCGGGGCGAGCGGATTCCTGGCCAAGGACGTGCCGGCCGAGGACCTGGTCACCGCGATCCGCACGGTGGCCGCCGGGGAGGCGGTGGTGGCCCCGCGGATCCTGCGCCGGCTGCTGGACCGGTTCGCCGACGCACTTCCCGACCCGGCGGCGGCCCCGCCGAAGGCCCTGGACGCGCTGACCGAACGGGAACGGGAGGTCCTCGTGCAGGTGGCGCGGGGGCTGTCCAACGCGGAGATCGCCCGGGCGCTGTCGGTCAGCGAGACCACCATCAAGACCCACGTCGGGCACGTGCTGACCAAGCTGGGGCTGCGGGACCGGGTGCAGGCGGTGGTGCTGGCGTACGAGACGGGGCTGGTGCGGCCCCAGCGGTGACCGCCCCGCGCCCTGTGGTCAGCGTGACCACACCAACTCGGCCGCCTGCCGGCTTTCCCCCGTCTCCTGGGATGCCATGGTCCCGATGGCGTCGACCCGGCCCCACCGACCGGGAATGTCGAGCAGCTCGATGCGGCCGAACCGTTCGGGCAGCGCTGGCGCGACCACCAGATCCTCTCCGTACGGATCAAGGCCGAGCAGCGTGCGCACCAGCAGCAGCGGTGCTCCGGTGGCCAGGGCCTGTGGGCTGTTCGCCGCGGGATACTGGACGGGGTGGCGGGTCAGCTCGCGGTCGTAGCCGCCGAAGGCCTCCGGCAGGCGCCCCTGGAAATGCTGGGACGCGTCGATGATTCCCTCGGCGATGCGCCCCGCCTCCTGATAGAAGCCGTAGCGGCGCAGCCCCCAGGCGATGAAGGCGTTGTCGAAGGGCCAGACGGTGCCGACGTGGTAGCCGAGCGGGTTGTACTGTCCCTGGCCCTTGGCCAGGGTGCGTACCCCCCAGCCGGAGAAGAGGCGGGGGCCGAGCAGGTGTTCGGCGATCTTCGCGGCGCGGGATTCATCGACGATGCCGCTCCACAGCAGGTGGCCGATGTTGGAGGAGAGGGCGTCGACCTGGCGGCCGTCGCCGTCGAGGGCGAGGGCGTAGTACTCGCCGTCGGCGATCCAGAAGTCGCGGTTGAAGCGTTCTTTCAGGTCTGCCGCTTCGCGCTCGAGGCGGTCGGCGTATTCCGGGTCGTTCCAGAATTCGCGGGCCAGCCGGGCGCCTCGGATCTTGGCGTCGTAGGCGTAGCCCTGCAGCTCGCAGGTCGCCCGGGGCAGGCTCGGCAGCCTGCCGTCCCGGAAGGAGATCGCGTTCCAGCCCTCCTTCCAGCACTGGTTCTCCAGGCCGGTGCGTTCGTTGCGGCGCTGGTACCAGACGTAGCCGTCACCCATGATGTCGCCGTACTCGTCGATCCAGCGCAGCGCCGCCCGCGACTCGTCCTCGAACTCCCGAACCAGGCTGACGTCCCCGGTCCACCGCTCGTACTCGTCGAGCAGCACCACGAAGAGCGGGGTGACGTCCGCACTGCCGTAATACGGCGACTGGGGCCGCTCCTCGAAGGCCACCAGCTCGCCGTAGCGGAACTCGCGCAGGATCTTGCCCGGCTCCTCGTCCCGGAAGTCGTCGAGCACCGCTCCCTGGTCGATGCCGAGCATCCGCAGGGTGGCCACGGCCAGCTCCGAGTTGACGGGCAGCGCCTGGAAGCTGGTCAGGATGCTGTCCCGGCCGGTGATGGTGGCGGCCCAGGGCAGACCCGCGGCGGGCATCGTCTCGGCCGGTAGCGTGAGCGGCGAGTACCGCAGGGCCGCGAGATCGACCAGGCTTCGCTGATACGACCGCTGCAGCGCGTCCCAGTCGCACGTCAGTTGCGGGGCCTTGCCGAGCCACTGCCGCAGGTCGCGGTGGAGCCGTGGCCTGTCGCGCCGGTGACGGCCGGGATAGAGATGTTCTCGAACATCCTGACCGTCCGGACGCCGCACCATGCCCTGGACGTGCAGCGTCGTGGTCCAGTGCCCGTGCGGGCCGATCCGGATGTGGTACGTCAGCCCGTTCTCGTCGACCTGCGCCGGCTCGCTCGTGGAGATCACGGTCTCCCGCCAGAACTTCTCCCGCTCATAGCCGAGATGCAGGCGCCCGTCTTCGACGCGCTGGTAGACCCGGCCGAGTGGCGTCCGTTCCTGTCCGACCGCGATCAGCGGGAAGAAGTCACAGTCCGCGTCGATCCGGACCGTGAACTCGGCTGGCTCCCCGGCGTGGTTGAGCACCGTCAACTGCTCCTCGAAGCTGCCCGCCACCGACCGTTCACGGATGACCGAGACCTTGGCGTCGACGTAGTGCGTCGGAGCCCCCGGCACCAGGAAGAACCGCACCTCGAAGTACGACGGGTCGTCCATGGCCAGCGCGCTCACCCGTTCCCCGTTGATGGTCAGCCGCCAGAGCGACAGGTATCGGGTGTCGAACGAGAAGAACCCGCACGGAACGCTGGGCTTGGCCTCGATGTCGCCGCTGCCGTCGCTCAACACGAAGATGTTGCCGTCGAGAATCCTGACGAGGTCCGTCTTCATGTCCGACCCCCACGATCGCGGGCCAGGACCCGCGGATGTCGCGCGCCGGGCGGAGGTGCGAAGAGCCGCTCCAGCAGGACGATGAACCGAAACTTTCCTTCGGTCGTGATGTCGTTCCTCAGCCACGCCGGGAGTGGTTTGGCCTCGCCTCGAATCATCTGGTCGAAGAAGGCGTTGTCGGCGCGGATGACGGTGTCGGCGTCGCTGTTCTCGTGCGACACCCGGATGGCACCGCTGCGGATTTCCACGAACCAGTGGTCGACCTCGTGGTCGTGTTCGAGGTCGAACCGGATGGTGCCGCTGGTCTTCTTCAGCACGCGTTCGTGACCGTGGCGTTCGAGCGCGGCAAAGAACTCCCTGGTCATCTCCGACATCACGCCACCCCCCGCAGAGATCTGCCGATCAGGTAGCAGCATTGCCCAGAGCCCGGTGCCGTTACCTCACCCGAAGCGGATGAGATTCGGTGGGCAGCCGCGGGTAGCGCCGAGGTTCCACCCGATACGGGTGATGCGACAGCCTCCCGGCCCCGGTCATGGTGAGGTGGCGGCTCACCCGGGGCTCGGGACCACCGGAGGGAGGGCTCATGTCGAATCCCACCGCGAACTTCTTCGAGGACATCGGCCACCGCGGCCATGAACGCCTTCTCGAGGAGGCCAGCGGCACCATCCGGTTCGACCTCGAACACGACCACGAGGTCGACCGGTGGTTCATGGTGATCAAGGATGGTGATGTCCGCGTCTCGCGGGATGAGAAGGGCGAGGCCGACTGCGTCGTCCACGGCAGCAGGGAACTCTTCGACCGGGTCGTCAGTGGCCGGGCGCACATCTACACGGCGTGGGTGCGTAACGAGCTCGGGGTGGAGGGCGACATCCGGCTCGCCCGTATCATCCAGCGGCTCATGCCCGGGCCGCCCGGTGCCCGTCACCCTCGGCAGTTCGCCCTCGAGAGGAAACGCCCGGCATGAGTGACGGCCTCGTCCGACTGCTGGACGGCAACACGTTCGTGGTCAGCGAGGAGACCGGCGACATCGACGCGTCGCCCACCATCCCGACCGGTCTCTTTTCGTTCGACACCCGATTCCTGTCGAAGTGGATCCTGTCCATCAACGGCGAACGGGTCAACGGGCTCACCGTGGAGGAGGTCGAATACTTCGAGAGCCGCTTCGTCGTCGTCCCGACCGTCCCGACTCCGCTCGTCGACGTCAGCGTCTCAGCCATTCGCGACCGCTCCATCGGCGGAAGCTTCACCGAGCGCCTGACCGTCATCAACCACGAGCCCGAGCCCGTTGACCTGCGGATCCGGCTCGACGTCGCGAGCGACTTCGCCGACCTTTTCGAAATCAAGGACGTGCGGAACAAGAAGGGTAAGTACTACACCCGGATCGAGGACGGGTGCCTGCGGCTCGGCTACCAACGGGAGACGTTCCGCCGGGAGACCCTGGTCTCGTCCACGGCGCCGGCCCAGGTCGACGAGCAGGGACTGACGTACGACATTCGGCTCGGACCACACGGCCAATGGGTCACCGACCTGCAGGTGCGGGCGCTGGGCGTGGGCGGGCGCGAGATTCGGGAGAGCCTGCTGGGCAGACCCGGTCGGGCCAGAAAGCAGATGCGGCAGGACCTGGCCGACTGGCTCGCCGAGGCACCCCGCCTGACCTGCGACTCCCCCACGTTGGCGATGACCTACCGGCGCGGCCTGGCTGACCTCGCCGCGCTGCGTTTCATGCCGTTGACCGGCGGCGGTCGTGCCATCCCCGCCGCGGGCCTGCCGTGGTTCATGGCGATCTTCGGGCGGGACAGCATCCTCACGAGCATTCAGGCGCTGCCGTTCGCGCCCGGCCTCGCCGCCACGACGCTCCGCCTGCTGGCCGTGACGCAGGGGGTCGTCCTCGACGACTTCCGCGAGGAAGAGCCGGGGAAGATCCTCCACGAACTGCGGTACGGGGAGACGACCGGCTTCGAGGAGCAGCCGCATTCGGCGTACTACGGCAGCGCCGACTCGACAGCCCTCTATGTCATCCTGCTCGACGAGTACGAGCGGTGGACCGGAGACGTCGCCACGGTTCACCTGCTCGAGCATTCCGCGCGGGCCGCCCTGCACTGGATCGACGAGTACGGCGACATCATGGGCGACGGCTACGTCTGGTACCAGCGCCGCAACGAGCGCACCGGCCTGGAGAACCAGTGCTGGAAGGATTCCTGGGATTCGCTCTCGTTCCGGGACGGCAGTCTGCCGAGCCTGCCCCGAGCAACCTGCGAGCTGCAGGGCTACGCCTACGACGCCAAGATCCGAGGCGCCCGGCTGGCCCGCGAATTCTGGAACGACCCGGAATACGCCGACCGCCTCGAGCGCGAAGCGGCAGACCTGAAAGAACGCTTCAACCGCGACTTCTGGATCGCCGACGGCGAGTACTACGCCCTCGCCCTCGACGGCGACGGCCGCCAGGTCGACGCGCTCTCCTCCAACATCGGCCACCTGCTGTGGAGCGGCATCGTCGAGGAATCCCGCGCCGCGAAGATCGCCGAACACCTGCTCGGCCCCCGCCTCTTCTCCGGCTGGGGCGTGCGGACCCTCGCCACCGGCGAGGGAAGGTACAACCCGATCGGCTACCACGTCGGCACCGTCTGGCCCTTCGACAACGCCTTCATCGCCTGGGGGCTGCGCCGCTACGGCTTCGCCCAGGAGGCGGGGCGCATCGCCGAGGGAATCATCGACGCTGCCGAATCCTTCGAGGGCAGACTGCCGGAAGCCTTCGGCGGATACGACCGGACGTTGACCCGGTATCCCGTGCTGTACCCCACGGCGTGCAGCCCGCAGGCCTGGTCCACCGGCACTCCCCTGCTGTTGCTGCGGACCATGCTCGGCATGGAGCCACACGGCGATCACCTGGTGACCAGACCGGCCGTGCCCCCGGGCATGGGCCGGATCGAACTGCTCCACATCCCCGGACGGTGGGGCCGGGCCGGCGCCCTCGGACGCGCCCATCCGGAACGCCACTGACCACGCCGGGTACCTGCCGAACCGCCCCGGCTCGGTTTCCGACCCTCGCCGGCGGTGGCACCGCGACCGGGAAGGCGTCATCCGACCGCACCCCGGCCTACGCCTCGGCGCGTAGCCGGCGCCGGCACGGCTACCGCGCCCCGCGTACCCCGGAAGTCGCCGCCGCGGTGACGGCGCTGTTGCCGTCGTCACCTACCGTGACCGGAGACGGCGCGGCACAGTTGACCATGACGTGGCGTCAGGTCCTAGCGTCGGCCGCGGCGACGCCCCAGCGGTCGGAATCAGCTCGACCGGTGCCCGGCTCAGGGTCAACCCTGAGCCGGGGTCGGGGCCGACCCGCAGTGCGAAATCCGCATCGGCTCCGCCAGGAGGCGGACGGAAGCGGAGCGCGCGGCACCGAGGATGGAAACTGCCGCATCGGCCAGCGGGGGCGGTGCGGATCGACAGGCAACGGAAGAGGTAGATGACGTGACCGCGACGGTAGGCCGGCAGGCGCAGGCCGCGGCCCGGGCCAGCGACGTGTGGAAGGTGTACGGCAGTGGCGAGGCGCAGGTCATCGCGCTGCGGGGGGTGAGCGCCGAGTTCGAACGGGGCCGGTTCACCGCGATCATGGGCCCGTCCGGCTCGGGCAAGTCGACGCTGATGCACTGCCTGGCCGGCCTGGACTCGGTCACCCGGGGCACCGTCATGATCGGCGACACCACGGTGACCGGGCTCGGCGACTCCGGGCTGACGAAGCTGCGCCGGGACAAGGTGGGCTTCATCTTCCAGCAGTTCAACCTGCTGCCCACGCTCACCGCCCAGGAGAACATCCTGCTGCCGATGTCGATCGCCGGCCGCAAGCCCGACCCGGCTTGGTACGACACGGTCATCGACACCGTCGGCCTGCGGGACCGGCTGGGGCACCGACCCGCGCAGCTGTCCGGCGGCCAGCAGCAGCGGGTCGCCTGCGCCCGAGCCCTGGTCGCTCGCCCCGAGGTGATCTTCGCGGACGAGCCGACCGGCAACCTGGACTCCCGCTCCGGCGCCGAGGTGCTCAACTTCCTGCGCAACTCGGTCCGCGAGCACGGCCAGACCATCGTGATGGTCACCCACGACCCGACCGCCGCCGCCTACGCCGACCGGGTGGTCTTCCTCGCCGACGGGCAGATCGTCTCCGAGCTGATCGAGCCGACGGCCGACACGGTGCTGGACACCATGAAGAAGCTGGACACTCCGACCGAGGTGGCGAACTGATGTTCCGGGCCACTCTGAAGAGCCTGCTGGCCCGGAAGGTACGCCTCGTGCTGTCCGGTCTGGCGGTGGTGCTGGGCGTCATGTTCGTCTCCGGCGCGTTCGTGCTCACCGACACTCTCGGCCGCTCCTTCGACGCCGTCTTCGCCGACGGGCTCTCCGACGTCGACGTCAACGTCGCGGCGAAGCCGAAGGTCGCGCTCGGCGAGGCCGAGGGCGAGCAGGTCGCCGCCCCGGTGCCCGCCTCGGTCGTCGACCAGGTGAAGGCGGTGCCCGGCGTCGCCGAGGCCAAGGGCGTGGTCAACGCCGACGGGGCCCGGCTGATCGGCAGCAACGGCAAGGTGGTGACCTCCTTCGGCCCGCCGCAGCTGGGCGAGAACTGGCTCGGCGAGAGCGACCTGGTGAAGCTGCGCGAGGGGCGCGCGCCGCAGGCCGACGACGAGATCGTGGTGAACGTCGCCCTCGCCGACGCGGCGAAGGTCAAGGTCGGTGACCGGGTGGGGGTGCTGACCCTGGCGCCGAAGAAGGAGTTCACGCTGGTCGGCGTCTTCGGCTACAGCGGGGGCCGCGACTCGATCGGCGGCGTCAACGAGGTCGCCTTCACCACCCCGGTCGCCCAGCAGCTGATGCTCGGCAAGCCGGATGTCTTCACCAACGTCACCCTCCGGGCCGCCGACGGGACCACCCCGGAGGCGCTGCGCGACACGGTGGCCCGGGCCGTCGGCGGGCAGTACGAGGTCAAGACCGGCAAGCAGGTCGCCGCCGACGCATCGGCCAGCCTGAAGGAGGGCCTGGCCTTCTTCAACAAGATCCTGCTCGGCTTCGCCGCGGTGGCGCTGCTGGTCGGCACCTTCCTGATCCTGAACACCTTCTCGATCATCGTCGCCCAGCGGACCCGCGAACTCGCCCTGATGCGGGCGATCGGGGCCAGCGGTCGGCAGGTCATCGGCTCGGTGGTGCTGGAGGCCGTCGCGGTCGGCCTGATCGCCTCGGTGTTGGGCCTCGCCGCCGGCATCGGCGTGGGCGCGCTGCTGGCGTACCTGTTCGGGAAGCTGGCCGGCGGGCTGACCCTGGCCGGGCTCGGCGTGCCACCCGCGGCGATCATCGGCGCCTTCGCGGTGGGTCTGCTGATCACGGTGGCGGCGGCGCTGCTGCCGGCGCTGCGGGCCTCGCGGATCCCGCCGATCGCCGCGATGCAGGACGTCGCCACGCCGGACCGGCCGCTGACCAAGGTGACCGTCGGCGGCGCCGTGGTCACGGCGATCGGGGCGGTCCTGCTCTTCCTCGGGCTCGACGGCCACGCCGGTGACCAGACCCTGGCCACCATCCTCGGCGGCGTGCTCTTCGCGTTCATCGGCGTGGCGCTGCTGACCCCGTTGATCAGCCGGCCGGTGGTCTCCCTGCTCGGGACGATCTTCGCCTGGTCGGTGCCGGGCAAGCTGGGCCGGCTCAACTCCGGACGCAACCCCCGCCGCACGGCGATCACCGCCGCCGCCCTGATGGTCGGCATCGCCCTGGTCACCGGGGTGACGGTGATCCTCGACTCGGCCAAGGGAAGCATCAGCGCCCTGGCGCGGGACACCATCAAGGCTGAACTGGTGATTTCCGGCGCCCAGAGCGGCCCCCGGCCGCCGAGCTTCGACCCGGCGGTGCTGGACCAGACCGCCGCGCTGCCCGGCGTACAGCTGGTCGACGGCGAGTACGGCGACATGGCGGTGGTAGACGGCGAGCGGACCTGGGTGGCCGCGTCCAGCAACGTCGCCGCGCTGGAGCGGATCTTCGGGGCGAAGGCGAACGCCGGCGACATCAGCCGGCTGGGCCCGGACCAGATGCTGGTCAGCTCGGACACCGCGAAGTCCCGCAACCTGTCGGTCGGTTCGACGGTGACCGTGCAGCTGTCCCGCGGGGAAGCCCGCACCTACACGGTCCGCGGCGTTTACGAGAGTTCCCAGTTCACCAACCCGATGGTGCTGCCGGCGCAGGCGGCGAGCAACTTCGCCATCCCGCAGCCGATCCAGGGCTTCGTGCAGCTCGCCCCGGGCACCCGGGTCGCCGACGTGCAGCCCCAGGTCGAACGGCTGCTCGCGGACAGCCCCGAGGTGTCGGTGGCGGACCGGGACGCGTTCATCAAGCAGCAGGCCAGCCAGCTCGACGGGCTGCTCACCATGATCCAGATCCTGCTGGCGCTGGCCATCGTGATCGCGGTGCTGGGGATCATCAACACCCTGGCCCTGTCGGTGCTGGAGCGGACCCGTGAGCTGGGTCTGCTGCGGGCCATCGGCCTGCGCCGCGGGCAGACCATGCGCATGATCACCGTGGAGGCGGTGGTGATCTCGATCTTCGGGGCGCTGCTCGGGGTCGCCGTCGGCAGCGGGCTCGGGGCCGCCGTGGTCCGGGCCCTCAAGGACGAGGGCATCACCGACCTGGTCCTGCCCTGGGGTCAGATGGGTACCTTCCTCATCCTGGCCGCGATCGTCGGCGTCGTCGCCGCGGTGCTGCCGGCGATCCGCGCCGCGCGGATCAACGTGCTGGGCGCCATCGCGCACGACTGATCCACCGGTCACGAGGGCCCCGCCGTGTCGGCGGGGCCCTCGTGCCGTCTCAGCCCGACGGTTCGCCGAGCAGCGCCGCGAGCAACTCCAGGTCCGCCCCGGTCAGGCTCTCCAACTGGTGTACGCCCTCCGTCGGCGGCAGCGGCACCTCGGCCGGCACGGCCAGCACGGCGGCCCCGGCGGCCAGGGCACTGGCCACCCCGGTCGGCGAATCCTCGATCGCCACGCAGCGCGCGATCGGCACGCCGAGCAGCCGGGCGGCGGTCAGGTACGGCTCCGGGTGCGGCTTCGCCGCGTCCACCTCGTCGCCGCACACCACCGCGTCGAAGCTGTCCCGGCCCAGGGTGCCCAGGGCGACCTCGACCAGCGGCCGGCCGCTGGAGGTGACCAGGGCGGTCGGGATGCCGGCCGCGCGGACCGCCCGCAGCAACGCCAGCGCGCCCGGCCGCCAGCGCAGCCCGCTACGGAACAGCTCCAGGATCCGCGTGTTGATCCAGTCGGCGCTGGCCTGCGGGTCCCGCTCCGGCTGGCCCAGGTCGTCGTGCAGGATCCGCATCGACGCGGCCATGCTGGTGCCGATCATCGCCCGGCGGGCGGTGTCGGAGAGGGTGCCGCCGTACACCGCCGCGAGCTCCTGCAACGCGACGTCCCACAGCTTCTCACTGTCGACCAGGGTGCCGTCCATGTCGAAGAGCACGGCGGCGGGGTGTCTGCTGCTCAGCGGGGCCTCCTCGGGTGGGCGTACCCGCCGATCCTCTCAGCCGCCCCCGCGGCGGGGCCGGCCGTCCCGAACGAGGGTGACCTGCGGCATCATCCGAGGCCGCAGGCGGCCAGCGACCTCTCGTAGCCGCGGAAGAACGAGTCGGTGCGCTGCTCGGCGGTGCCGTGCGAGCCCTCGGCGAACCACGGCTGGTTCGGGTCGTCACCGACCGCGAGCAGCCCCTCCCGGAACTCGTCCAGGTCGCCCTCGTCGAGGGTCAGCACCGCGGACCGGACGTTGTCCCCGATGTACGCCCCGGCCATGCAGTCGGCCTGCAACTCCTGCTGGATGGTGAAGTTGTAGCGGATGCCGAGGCGGACCTGCACGCCGTGGGCGTACTCGTGGCCGAGCAGGTAGAACAGGAACGCGTCGCCGACCTGCCGGAACGCCGCCACCGACCAGTTCACGTCGTAGGCGATGAAGTCCCCGGCGGAGCAGTAGACGGCGTTGTTGCGGGGCAGCTCCTCCCCGCCGCAGGACACCTCCCCCGACCGGGTGTACGGCACCACCCGCCGGATCGGGTCGAACCGCTCGCCGGAGGCCCGGAACTGGTCGGTCCAGTAGCGCTCGGCGATGCCGACGGCGTCGTTGAAGTCCTGCTTGAACTCGGCGACGCTGGTGGTCCCGTCCGCCCGGGTGGTCTGCGCGCCGGGGGAGGCCGGCCGGCCGCTCTGCTGCGGGCGGGGCTGCTGCGGCTCGCCCTGGTCCAGCCCGCCGCCCATGCACCCGGCCGCCACCACCACGGCCACCAGAAGCCCGGCGAGCGACCCCGGTCGCCGACGTCCCGCCTTCTCCCCCACGGTCGCCCCCCGGCTGAGTCGCTGTGTGCTGCGCAGTACCCCGACCGTGCACCGTTGATGCCCACCGGACTGCACGGACGCCGGCCCGCGATCGTTCAGCAGTCACATGCTGTTGGGCTCATCGCGGCGCAGCGTGTGGTGCTGTGAGGCGTGCCGCTGCGTCTCGTAGCGGTGCCGCCGGGACTCGGCGTCGCGGGCGGCCGTTCCATCCTCGTCCGGAATGGACCGCTGCCGGTCCCGCCAGGAGACGTACCCGACGACCGCCGTGACGAGCAGGGCCACCGCCGCCACTACCACCAGAATCGTCGTCATGCCGGCCACGGTAGGGCCATTGCGCCACACCGGACGCGGCTACGCTGCTCGCCATGATCGACACGGACTTCGACGCGCACGAACGGTCCGCGTGGGCGGGGCGGGCCGAGGCGTACGAGCGCAGCTTCGGCCGGCTCTGCGCGTACCCGGCGGAGGCATTGCTGGACGCGGCGGAGGTGCGGGCCGGACGGCGGGTGATCGACGTCGGCACCGGGCCCGGCACCGTCGCGGCGGCGGCCCTCGCCCGCGGCGCCGCGGTGGTGGCGGTCGACGCCGAGGCGAGCATGCTCGACGCGGCCTGGCGCAACGTCCCGGGCGCCGACGTCCGGGAGGCGGTCCTGCCGCGCCTGCCGTTCCCGGCCGGCGGCTTCGACGCGGCGGTGGCGAACTTCGTGCTCAACCACGTCGGCGACCCGGCCGCCGGGGTCGCCGAGCTGCGCCGCGTGGTCCACCCCGGCGGGCGGGTGGCGGTCACCGTCTGGCCGTTCCCCCAACCGCCGTTGCAACGACTCTGGGGCGAGGCCGTCGCCGCCGCCGGCGTCGTCGCGCAGGCCGACCTGCCCCGGCTGGCGCCCGAACGGGACTTCCCGCGCACCGAGGCGGGCCTGACCGGGCTGCTGACCGCCGCCGGGCTGGCCGACGTCCGGTGCCTGACCCTGAGCTGGGAGCACCGCGCCGCTCCGGCGGACTGGTGGGCCGGACCGGCGGCCGGCATCGGCAGCATCGGCCTGGTGGTGCAGCGCCAGCCTGCCGCCGCGCGAGAACGCATCCGGCAGGAGTACGACCGGCTCAGCGCCCCCTACCGGGACCGCGACGGCAGCCTGGCCCTCCCCACCGCCGCGCTGCTCGCCTCCGCCCGGGTGGACTGACCCGCCCCTAGGCTGGTGTCCGGGACGGCTCCCCGGCTCCGACGTCTCCCGTGTACGGCGCCGTGGGGCGCCGGCCGAGAGGAGAGACCGTGAAGTACCTGATCATGCTCTACGGCACCCAGCAGGACTACGACATGCTGTCCGGGCGGCCGGGCGACCAACCGCCGATGAGCCCCGAGCAGATCGCCGCGATGCACGCCCACATGGAGGCGGTCCACAAGGAGCTGGCCGAGTCCGGGGAGCTGATCGACGCCCAGGGCCTCACCGCCCCGGTGCACGCCCGCCGGGTCCGGCTGCGCGGCGGCGCGCCCGTGGTCACCGACGGCCCGTACGCCGAGACCCAGGAGGTGCTGGCCGGCTACACCCTGGTCGAGTGCGCCAGCTTCGACCGGGCCACCGAGATCGCCGCCCGGTTCGTCAACCCGGAGGCCGACGGCGCGTACGTCGACGTCCGCCCGATCCTTGACGGCATCGAGGATCTCGAAGGTTGAGCGCGTGACCGACGGCGCGCTCGAGGACCGGCTGCGTAGCCTGGCGCCGCAGGTCCTCGGCGCGCTCGTCCGCCGGTACGGGCACTTCGACACCGCCGAGGACGCCACCCAGGAGGCGCTGCTGGCGGCGGCCACCCGCTGGCCCGACGCCGGCCTGCCCGAGGATCCGAAGGCCTGGCTGATCACCGTGGCGTCCCGCCGGCTGACCGACCTGCTCCGCGCCGAACAGGCCCGCCGTCGCCGCGAGGACACCGTCGCCCGTCACCTGCCGCCGGACCGGTGGCTGGCCCCGCCAGCCGACCGGCCGCCGGACGACGCCGACGACACGCTGATCCTGCTCTTCCTCTGCTGCCACCCGTCGCTGCCCCCGGCCGGGCAGATCGCGCTGACCCTGCGCGCGGTCGGCGGGTTGAACACCGCCGAGGTGGCCCGGGCGTTCCTGGTGCCGGAGGCCACCATGACCCGCCGGATCACCCGCGCCAAGCAGCGCATCCGGGACAGCGGCCTGCCGTTCGCCCTGCCGGCCGGGCCGGAGCGGGCCGCCCGGCTCGACGCCGTGCTGCACGTGCTCTACCTGATCTTCAACGAGGGGTACGCGAGCACCGCCGGCGAGCACCTGCACCGGGCGGACCTGTGCGCCGAGGCGATCCGGCTGGCCCGGCTGCTGCACCGGCTCACCGACCACCCCGAGGTGGCCGGGCTGCTGGCGTTGATGCTGCTCACCGACGCACGTACCCCGGCACGGACCGGCCCGGACGGGGCGCTGGTGCCGATGGCCGAGCAGGACCGCCGCCGCTGGCGGAGCGAACAGATCGCCGAGGGCACCCGCCTGGTCGACACGGCGCTGCCCCGGGGCCGGGTCGGGCCGTACCAGCTCCAGGCGGCCATCGCCGCCCTGCACGACGAGGCGCGCAGCCTCGAGGCCACCGACTGGGCACAGATCGTCGCCCTGTACGACATGCTGCTCACCCTCGCCGACAACCCGGTGGTGCGCCTCAACCACGCCGTGGCGGTGGCCATGGCCCAGGGGCCGCGGGCCGGACTGACGCTGCTCGACGCGCTCGGAGCCGACCGCCGCGTCGCCGAGGACCCCCGCCGGTACGCGGCCCGGGCGCACCTGCTGGAGCTGGCCGGGGAACGGGACGCGGCGCGGGAGGCGTACCTGGCGGCGGCCCACCGGTCGATGAACCTGCCGCAGCAGCGCTACCTGCATGCCCGTGCGGCCCGGCTGAGTTGACCTTCCGCCGGCCCCTGGGCCGATGGCGGGCTGCGCCGGAGGGCGCACCCCGTGGCGGGTCGCCCCGCCGCCGCCCAGCGGCTGACCGGTCAGCGGATCACGGCCCGACTCAGTCGAGGCCGCGCAGGATGTGTGGCTCGCCGTCGTCGTCGCCGAAGCAGCGGTGCAGCACCTGGGCCCGGGCCCACAGCTCCAGACTGCTCGGCGGTCCGACGGGACGCGTGACGGCCGGCTCGCGTACGGCCATGGCCGGCTCCGGTGGAACCTGCGAAGCGGTGTCGTCGGCCATCCCGCACCTCCCCTCGTACCTTGTGCTCGGCCTGATGCCCTGAGGTCAGCATCCTCCAGTCTGCGCCGATCCGCCCAGGAACGGTCAAAGCCGCGGTGGACGCGGCGGGTACGCGGCGGGTACGCGGCGGGTACGCGGCGGGTACGCGGCGGGTACGCGGCGGCGAAGGTACGGCAACAGCTCCCCGCTCGGATCCCTGCCGGCATGGTTGCTCGCCTGGGCCCTCCACCTTGCCCTACGGAGCACCGCGGCGCGAGAACGACCTGCCGCGCCCCGACGTCCGTCACTGAACGTCCACACCCGACCGGGCGGACGGCGTCGGGCGGCTGGCGGCCGCGAGCTGGGCCTCTCCGCCGGGCGGAGCCGCCCTTGGGGTGGCGCCGCCTGATCACGCCGCCCGTCACGCGGTCCAGCCGAGCCAGCGGCCACCGGCCGAGACGACCGCCAGCCAGATCAGGGCCGCCGACAACGGCACCAGCGACACGAGCGCCGGCCGCCGGTGCATCAGCCGGACCGCCACCGCCAGGAGCCCCAGCCAGACCGGCAGGAGTCCGACGACCGCATCGGCCGGCGCGACCAGGCCGCTTGCGGCGTACCAGAACCCCACGGCGAGGGGTGCGGCCAAGCCGAGCAGCCGGCCAGGCGTGTCGTCTGCACCCGTCCATGTTGCGGCCAACGGCGACGCAATTACTAGCGACGGATGAGCCAGTTCGGGATCATGGGCATGCACCCCGGCGTGGGGCCCAGCCGTGGAGACAGACCCGAGGCGACGGAGAGTCCACATGAAGATCCTCTTCTACCCGGTGTCCGGGGAAATTGATCTATCTGGAACCGCCGACGACTACCAGGCCCTGGCCGCCCTGATCCGGGCTGGGCAGGGAGCCCAGGCCGCAGAGCCGAACGTCACCGACGCCTTCGGGGGCACCGCCCTCTCCCAAATCCAGGTCTCGACCACAGCCGGCAGCCTCGCCCAGATCGCGGTGGACCCGGACGGCATCCTCCGGATATCCGGTTCGCCCACCCCGCTGGCCGTCCTCGCATCGAACATCGAAGCCATGGCAGATGACCAGCATGGCGGCCATCTGCACGTCGACTACTTTCCAGATCACGCATACCTGGCGCCAGGGTCAGCCAGCTTGATCGTCAACAGCCCGCAGGGTGGCATGCCAACGCGGTAGTCCAACAGCATCGACGAAATGGGAGCGTCCACGTCGCCGCCAGCCGGCTGTCAGGGCTCAGGACCTGCACGACACGTCCGGCTGGACGATCCTCAACTGGTGCTGGAATCATGCCCAGATGAGCCAGGAGCAGGCGCAGGTGCTCTCCCGCGGTGGCAACTGTGCGGTCGTGCAGCTGGCGGGCCGGGCATTTCCCGGCATCCACCTGCAGGGCGACACGTTCGCTGCGCTGTGGATGCAACTGGCCGATGCGGCGCGCAGCCTTCGCGAGGACCCCGGCAACGGCGAGGCTCTCGACGATCTGGACTACGCCATCGGCGAGGCAGGGGGCTTCCTCGGTTTCTACGAAGCGACGCTCTCGGAGCGGGGTATCCAGCGGCCGTACTGATGGAACGGCCAGTCGACGAAATTACAGCCCGGCGAGCTCGCCGGCCCGCAGAGTCGTGGCCTGCCGCAGCAGTGCACGCATCACCACCATCAGGAGCCCAACCCCGGCGACGGCAATCAACGTCAGGAACAGCAGGAGCGGCAGTCCGGGTCGTCCGCCGCTATTCGGGGTCCGGGCGGCGCAGCGTCAGCGACTGGAACCGGTGGCCGCGGCCGGTGTCGACGGGGTGGAAGTCCACGACGTCGAACCATGCGGTGGCGAAGCCCAGTAGCTGCTCGTCGGTGCGCCACGAGAAGAAGCGCGGCGGCACGTGCTCGTCGTCGTCGATGGGGCCTTCGGCGCTCTCGTTACCGCCGTAGACGCCGACGAAGAAGAGCCCGCCGGGGCGCAGGACCGCCCGGATCGCCGCCAGGACCGCGGGCAGGTCGTGGTTGGGCACGTGCAGCAGGCAGTTCATCGCGAACACCGCGTCGAACGCGCTGGCCGGGAAGTTCAGTTGCAGGAAGTCCGCGACGTGGGCCTCGATGCCCTTGGCCCGGCAGTGCTCGACCATCACCGGCGACAGGTCAGCCGCGACGACGGCGAACCCGTCCTGCTGGAAGTAGGCGCTGTCCTGCCCGGTGCCAGCGCCGATCTCCAGCAGCCGCGCGCCCGGCGCCAGCCGGTAACGGAACGCCTGCCGCTCCGCCAGCTTCCACGGCTCCTTGATGAACCCGTCACGCAAGGCCGCCTCCGCGTCGTACGCCTCACGCAGCGGGCCGAGCACCTCGTCGTATCGCACGGTCATGTCGATCATTATCAACGGGCTGGAGCGGTCACATGTCCCGCGGCGATCGCCCCGGCGCGTCTTTCACAGAGCTCGCCTCGACAAGTCCTATTAAACACGCCAGTCGTGGTCTTGCCCGACGGCACCCTCCCGACCGTCGCCACGCTGCCGGATCTGGGGGTACCCCGGATTGGTGCGCTGTACGGCCGTCCAGTCTGGTGGGTGAGCTGACAGCAGTACCCAGAGGCAAGGTGCTGCGCTCGTGGCTGGCGCTGACGGCCGAGCTGCCGGCGCCGGTCGCCGCGGTCGTCGCGCGCGGCCACTACCAGGTGCGCTGGCGCCACACGAATCGCCACTGCGGCGAATGCGGCGGCGAGCTACAGGACCGTCCGGGCTTCACTGCGCGGCGCTGTCCAGAGTGCTCGACCCGTCGGCACGTGCCCAACGCCATGTCGCCCGCTGTGGTCATCGCGGTCGAGCACGAGGACCGGCTCCTGCTGGTGCGTCAAACGTACGGGACACACCAGCACGAATGGGACCTCGTTGCCGGGTTTGTCGAGCCCGGGGAGCCCCTCGAAGGGGCGGCCGTCCGGGAGCTGTGGGAGGAGACTGGCTTCGTCGCATTCGTTCGGTCGGCGTGCAGCCCCACCACGTCTCCGTAGCGATACCGCACCTCATCGAGTTCGCTGGAGAGCAGCTCCCGGTGCCGCGCACCGTTGAGGGCGTAGTCCACGGTCAACCTCGTCACCACGGTCGAGCGCCCGATCTGGTATCGCTCCACGTGGACGACGCGGCCGGTCGTCTCGACGCCGAGGCGGACCCTCTCGCCGATCGCCGAATCGAGCCGGGCCGAGAGCAAGAGTCCACCACCGACAGGAGACTGCCCAGGACGACCGCCACGACGAGCCGCCGCCGCTAGCCATCGAAACCGGTCACCGAGGTGGGCCCTCCACGCCGCGGCAAGCTGACCAACGGGAACCGGGTGGCGCCAGCTAGTGGTCGTTGAGCATGAACAAGAGCGTCTGGTGCTCGACATCGAGGAACGCGACCCGCCACCGTGGCGAGGGCGCTGCTTCGTTGTACGACCTGCTGTGCAGCCATCGCGACTCGCTCGGCAGGAACGGCCCCAGGGCAGGCCAAACGTCCGCGGGGCTACTGTCATGGGGCAATTCATCCGGGTTGACAGATGCCCATGGTACGAAGTCGTATCGCTTCGCCAACGTCCACGCGTCCTCCGGTCGTAGCTTGACCACGCCCTGGTACGCCCAGTCGGTAGGGCCTGGCATCCTGGAACACGGGTTGCCCGAGGCGCGCAGCTGCCAGTGGATTTCTGGGTAATCGCCGAGGCCCGGCAAGTCCTCCGGAGGATCCCAATAGTCGGTGTGGACCTTTGCCTCGGCGATTTGCACGGACTCCTGGCACTCGCGCGTCTCCGCGGGATCGTCGCCGATGAGCAGGAATCCGGCCGCGACGCACCCGACGACCGCCAACAGCATCGCCGCAGCCGCGCCGAATACACCCACCAGCAGCGGACTGCGCGTCTTCATGGTCATGAGGGTACGAGTCTCGGCCCCAACCACCATCCACGGGCTCATCGCTTGTGGATCAACGGAGTACGCGATCAATTCCGTGAACGCTTGACCGGCAACCAGCTCGTGAGCAGAGGTTCCAGCTGGCATCAGACGGGGGCCGACGATGCAGGGGGCCTGTTCCCAGGAGTTGCCAGGTGCCTTCGGTCATGTCCTCGGTGAGAAAGGCGTAAAAGTCGCCATCGGGAACACGCCGACAGGCCACACCTGCCGCACCGGCCAAACCTGATCGTCGCCCCTGGCCTACCGGTGCGGTCAGAACCAGCAGTCGGGATGGTGCCAGCCCAGCACGATAAGCCGCTCAGAGACGGGGAAGGCTTGCGTCATGGCCAGTAGGGCGACGGCGTTAACCGCCGCTCGGCCGGCCGCGAACGTCGAGGCGGAGCTGTCGAAGAGCGGCCGAGATCGATCGTGACTGAGGGGCGGTGCTCGATGATTGCCGGCCCCGGCCGGCGAGGCGCGGGATAGAAGTCCAACTCGACCTCGAACCGCTCCCGGATTTCCACCTTGGGGTCGCCGGTGATGGTCGACCGAATGATGAAGACCTCGGCCGACACTTGGCGGGATCTCATCGAGGCGATCCGGCAGGAGTCCAACCGCCGGCGGACTCACTCGGCCCTGTCCTGCCGCGAGCATCCGAAGTGACATGGTTTGCCCGAGCGGCGATGCCGCATAGTCGACATCAAGCGCCGGCGCTGCGGACGAGCGGGTCGTGCCATGGATGGCCGGCGACCCATCAGCCTCGGCGGCCGGTCCGAACCCACTGGAGCGGTCCGGTGCGGAGACCTTCGCTGGTGACACCGTGATAAATGATCATCACAATGATGCCGAGTAGTCCAAGTAGCGGGTTTACGATCCAGCCGAGCAGCCCGGCCAATCCGTAGAGAACGAGGCCAGTGATTGGGCGAGCCTCCTGCGCGTGAACGTGGCCTTGGTCGATTTGGCCCGCGCGCAGCGTCGGATGGCGGCGTAGGTAGGCGAAGAACACCAACCAGGGCGCCGACATCAGCGCCGCCGCGAGCGCGTACATGACGACAGCCACTCGCAGGTCGTCGGTGTCACCATCGACGGGCGCCGACGCCAGAACCGCGGTCGGAAACGGGATGATCACCACGCCGAAGAGGATGCAGATATTGATCCAACTGAGCGCGAGGGTGGTGCCGCGGACCAGCCGTAGCAGTGCGTGATGGTTGAGCCAGAGGACGCCGATGTAGATGAACGACACCACGAACGCCAGGTAGGATGGGGCCTCCCTGACGAGCGACGTGAGTAGCTCGCCCTGGTGGTATTCAGGCACCCGCAAGTCCAACACGAGCAGGGTGATGACGATGGCGAAGACACCGTCGCTAAACGCCGCCAGCCGACCGATTTCGGCCAGGCGAGCGGGGCCTCTCGGCTGAACCTCCTCGGGACCTGCGGACACTGCCGTACGCTAACAGTGAGGGGACCCTGAGCGGGATCGATCACCGGAAACGTCCCCGTCCTACGGCTCCAACTAGCCGGGCTGGTCGCCTCCGCTCCGCATGACGGCCCAACCCCGACCACCGAAGCAGGCAACGGCAGGAAGCCGAGTGCCCTGGCAAATCACCAGTGAGGATCCTGCTTCAACCCCAACGCCCCCTTGACACCCAGACAACGATAAGTGCCCCCGCGGCCTCCGTCAGCTACCCGCTGCGCTGGCTCCTACGTCCGCCACCGTCCACCGACGTCCGGCCCTGTGCTCCTCGATCGTCACTCAGTTAGTCCGGGACCTTCCGGCGCCAGTCCGCTGGGGCGGCCCTCCAAAATGGCCCACGCACGGAAGTCACGCTCGAAGGTGCGTTGAACCTCGTGAGCGATCTGGCGCATCCACGCAGTCACGAACGCCCGCCGAGGAATCGACGCCTGCTGCCCAATTACCACCAATCCGACGACCCCATAGTGCTCCACCAAAGCCCGATCGTGGTCCGGCATCTGCGGGTCCACATGCGCACCACCATCCTTGTTCGCCATCTAGCCTCGCGCCTTCATGAAGGCTCGTTGTGGTGGCGGGTCGAGAACGTGAAAGTGCCCTCTGGGCTGGAAGGATGGGACTTGCTGAGGGTCTCA
>NZ_JBIAIL010000008.1:0-226173 GCF_042871425.1 Micromonospora sp. NPDC005806
GACGCCGAGGCGCCGATCTTCGAGCTGGCCGACTTCGGCGTGGTCGGCGACCTGTTCAAGGTCGTCCCGCAGGCCGCCGAGGAGATCCGCAAGCGGAAGTGACCCTTCCCGGCTGACCCACGACAGAGCCGCCGTCCGGTGCTCCGGGCGGCGGCTCTGACAGGTGTGTCCCGCCCTTCCTGTCGCGGCGGGAAGGGAGCTGATCGGCGGGCCGGGGAGCTGAGCCGGCCCGCCGATCAGCCCGTTCGAGGGGGCGCGAGCCCACACCCTGAGGGTACCGGGCGGAGCAACGCCGGCACTCCTCGGGATCGATCGGCCGGGCCTTCGAGTACCCCGGAACCGTTGGACGATTCGCGACCGCCCCCGCCGGATCCGGAGCGGCGATCCGGCGGACGGCGGGCTGGTCGCCGGCCGTTAGGCTGAACGGTGATGGCATACCTGGATCACGCGGCGACGACCCCGATGCTCGACGAGGCACTCGAGGCGTACGTCGCCACGGCCCGTGAGGTGGGCAACGCGTCGTCGCTGCACGCGGCGGGCCGGTGTGCCCGGCGGCGGGTGGAGGAGTCGCGCGAGCGGGTGGCCGCCGCGCTCGGCGCCCGCCCGTCCGAGGTCGTCTTCACCGGTGGCGGCACCGAGAGCGACAACCTCGCGGTGAAGGGCGTGTTCTGGGCCCGTCGCGCCGCCCGCGCCGAGCGGACCCGGGTCGTCTCCAGCGCCGTCGAGCACCATGCGGTGCTGGACGCGGTCGACTGGCTGGCCGGTCACGAGGGCGCCGAGGTCGGCTGGCTGCCGGTCGACGCCGCCGGCCGGCTCGACCCCGAGCGGCTCCGCGCCGAGTTGACGGCGCACGGCGACCGGGTGGCCGTGGTCACCGCGATGTGGGCCAACAACGAGGTCGGCACGGTGCAGCCGGTGGCCGAACTGGCGGCGGTCGCCGCCGAGCACGGTGTGCCGTTCCACACCGACGCGATCCAGGCGGTCGGCCAGGTGCCGGTCGACTTCTCCGCCAGCGGCGTCTCCGCGCTCACCGTCACCGGGCACAAGCTCGGCGGCCCGGCCGGGGCCGGCGCGTTGCTGCTGGCCCGGGACATCGCCGCCACCCCGCTGCTGCACGGCGGCGGCCAGGAGCGCGACGTCCGCTCCGGCACCCTCGACACCGCCGGCATCGTGGCCTTCGCGGTCGCCGTCGAGGCGGCCGTGAAGGGCCAGCAGGAGTACGCGGTCCGGGTCGCCGCGCTCCGCGACGAGCTGGTCGAGCGGGTCCGGCAGGCGGTCCCCGAGGTCATCTTCAACGGCGACCCGGTCAACCGGCTCCCCGGCAACGCGCACTTCTCGTTCCCCGGCTGCGAGGGGGACGCACTGCTGCTGCTCCTGGACGCCCAGGGCATCGCCTGCTCGACCGGCTCGGCCTGCTCCGCCGGGGTGGCCCAGCCCTCGCACGTGCTGCTGGCCATGGGCGCCGACGACGACCGGGCCCGCTCGTCGCTGCGCTTCACCCTCGGTCACACCAGCACCAGGGCGGACGTCGACGCCCTCGTCGCCGCGCTGCCGGCCGCCGTGGAGCGGGCCCGCCGCGCGGCCGCCCTCCGCACGCCCCGCTGATCCGGATACGCTCGGTGAGGACGAGGGGAGTGAGCTGGTGAGGGTTCTGGCGGCGATGTCGGGCGGAGTGGACTCCGCCGTGGCGGCGGCGCGCGCGGTGGAGGCCGGACACGACGTGACCGGCGTGCACCTGGCGCTGGCCCGCAACCCGCAGACGTACCGCACCGGTGCCCGCGGCTGCTGCACCCTGGAGGACTCCCGGGACGCCCGCCGGGCCGCCGACGTGCTCGGCATCCCGTTCTACGTCTGGGACATGGCCGACCGGTTCCACGAGGACGTGGTGGACGACTTCGTCGCCGAGTACGCGGCCGGCCGTACCCCGAACCCGTGCCTGCGCTGCAACGAGAAGATCAAGTTCGCCGCGGTGCTGGACCGGGCGGTGGCCCTCGGCTTCGACGCGGTGGTGACCGGCCACCACGCCCGGCTCGGCCCGGACGGCCTGCTGCGGCGCAGCGTCGACCTGGCCAAGGACCAGTCGTACGTCCTCGCGGTGCTGACCCGCGAGCAGCTCGACCGGTCGATCTTCCCGCTCGGCGACTCCACCAAGACCGAGGTACGCGCGGAGGCCGCCCGACGCGGCCTCGCGGTGGCCGACAAGCCCGACTCGCACGACATCTGCTTCATCGCCGACGGCGACACCCGAGGCTTCCTCGCCCAGCGGCTCGGCGAGTCACCCGGCGACGTGGTCGACGCGCTCAGCGGCGCGGTGGTCGGCAGCCACAGCGGCGCCTACCAGTACACCGTCGGCCAGCGGCGTGGCCTGCACCTGGACCGGCCCGCCCCGGACGGTCGCCCCCGCTACGTGCTCTCCATCACCCCGAAGACCAACACGGTGACGGTCGGCCCGGCCGAGGCGCTGGAGGTCTCCCAGGTCCGGGCCACCCGCCCGGTCTGGACCGGCGGTGCGCGACCCACCGTGCCGATCGAGTGCGAGGTGCAGCTGCGGGCGCACGGCGACGTGGTCCCCGCCACGGTGTCGCTGGCCGCCGACGGGGTGCACGCCGAGCTGCGTCGCCCGGTCCGCGGCGTCGCCGCCGGCCAGGCGATCGTGGCCTACCGCCCCGACCCGGCCGGCGACATCGTACTCGGCTCCGCCACCATCACCGGCTGAGCGTCCGGGCACCCGCCTCGCTGCCGTGCCCCTTCGGGCTGTCGCCGTCGCCCCGCCGTCGGCCGGTCCGGCTGGCCGCCTGCGGCCTGGATACCTCCGGCACGCCGGGCGGGGGCGCCGCGCTGCCTCTGGAACTGAGGTCGTCAGCCGCTAGCCGGCCACGTCCGCCCTGGGTGCCGCTGTGCCAAGCCGGGTCGGCAAGGGTGTCCGGCTTGCTTTCGAGCTGACGTCGTCAACGACTCACCAGCCCCCCTTTGGGTGTCGGCAGGACGCGTGCCGAGGGCTGGGGAGGGGGTCGGTGAGTCGTTGGTGATGTCAGCTCCGAAGGCGGCCGACGATGTGACCCCCGCCAGGCAGCACGGCAGCCGCGGTACGTCCGTCGGCACGCTCGCGCCGGCTGCGGTACGCCCGTCGCCACGCTCGCGCCGCGCCCGCACCGCACCGCAGGTCGGTGGCACGCGCCGCGTCCGCGTCCGGAGCGGATCGGGCAGCGGATAGTCTTCGGCGGTGAATGATCAGCCCTGGCCCTGGCCCGCCGGGGCGGCGACCGGGATCGGGTCGCTGCCCGGCACCGACATCGCCGAGGCGCAGCGCATCGTGCTCGGCGAGCTGCCCGCCCTGCCGCACCTGGCGGAGCTGCCCGCCCGGGGCCCCGGCGCCGACCTGGTCGGGCGTACCGCAGGGCTCCTCGTGGAGCTGCCGGTCGAGCTGTACGCGGCCCGCTGGCGGATCGCCCCGCGCCCCGGCAAGGACCTGCGCCGCGCCCGCGACCTGATGGAACGCGACCTCGACCAGCTCGCCGAGCAGGCCGAGGAGTACGCCGGCCCGGTCAAGGTCCAAGCGGCCGGCCCGTTCACCCTGGCCGCGTCGCTGGAGCTGCCGATCGGCGGCCGGCTGCTGCGCGACCCGGGCGCGGTCCGCGACCTCACCGGCTCGCTCGCCGAGGGGCTGCGCGAGCACGTCGCCGCGGTGGCCCGCCGGCTGCCCCGCGCGTCGGTGCTGCTCCAGCTCGACGAGCCGTCCCTGCCCGCGGTGCTCGCCGGCCGGGTGCCCACCGAGAGCGGCTTCGGCACCCACCGGGCGGTGGAGTCGGGCGTCGCCGGGGCGCTGCTGGGCGGCGTCATCGAGGCGGCCGGCGTACCGACCGTGGTGCACTGCTGCGCTCCGGACGTGCCGCTGGAGCTGATCCGGAGCGCCGGGGCCGTCGGCGTCGCGCTCGACCTCGGCCTGGTCACCGACCTGGACCCGCTCGGCGAGACGATCGACGCCGGGCTCGGGCTGCTGGCCGGCGCCGCGCCCGCGCTACCGCCGCCGTCCGGCCGCGCGCCGACGTCGGCCCAGGTCGCCGACCGGATCCGCCAGGTATGGGACCAGCTCGGCTTCCCCCGGCGCCGGCTCGCCGAGCAGGTGGTGGTCACCCCCGCCTGCGGCCTGGCCGGGGCCACCCCGGCGTATGCCCGGGCGGTCCTGGCCGCCTGCCGGGACGCCGGGCGGCGGCTGTCCGAGGAGTAGGTTTTTCTGTCGTACCGGCGGGGCAGGATGACGGGCATGATTGGACAGCTGCGTTCCGTGGTGATCGACTGCCCCGATCCACGCGCGCTGGCCGGCTTCTACGCGGAGCTGCTCGGCCTTTCGCTGAACGAGGACAGTTCCGACGGCGACGACTGGGTGGTGCTCGGCGGCCCGCCGGGGCATCAGCCGCGCATCGCCTTCCAGCAGGCGCTCGACCTGCGTGCCCCCGACTGGCCCGACCCGGAGCGGCCGCAGCAGTTCCACCTCGACGTGACGGTGGACGACATCGAGGCCGCCGAGAAGGCGGCGCTGGCTCTGGGCGCGCGGCGGCTGCCCGGCGAGGGTGACGGCTTCCGGGTCTATGCCGACCCGGCCGGGCACCCGTTCTGCCTCTGCTGGGACTGACCGCCGGGAGGCGCGGCTTGCGTCGGCGGGGCATGATCGCCACCGTGATCGACTCCGCATCCCGCCGCGCCTCCGGTTCGCTCTTCGGCCTCGCCTACGGCGACGCCCTGGGCAGGCCCACCGAGTTCCTCACCGTCGCCGAGATCCTCCGGCGCTACGGTCCGACCGGCCCCCGCGAGCTGGCCGGCGACCCGGCGCTGGTCACCGACGACACCCAGATGGCGCTCGCCGTGGCCTGGGCGCTGCACGAGGCGCCCGCGTACACGCCGGAGGCGGTGGAGCCGCTGCTGCGGCAGCGGTTCGTCGACTGGGCGGTGAGCCCGGACAACAACCGCGCGCCCGGGATGACCTGCCTGCGGGCCTGCGCCGAACTGGACCGGGGCACCCGCTGGCAGGAGGCCACCGTGGCCGGCTCGAAGGGGTGTGGGGCCAACATGCGGGTCACCCCGGTCGGGCTGCTCGACGTCGACCTCGACACCCTCGCCGGGCTGGCCCAGCTCCAGGCCGGCCTGACCCACGGGCACCCGACCGGCCTGGCGGCCAGCGAGCTGACCGCGTACGCGGTCCGGCTGCTGCGCGACGGCGCCGCGCTCGCCGACCTGCCTGGCCTGCTCGCCGCGCGGGCCCGCGAGCAGCGCACGGTCTACCGGCACGACTGGCTCGGCGACCTGTGGCAGCGCCCGGGCGAGCGGTCGCCGGCGGAGTTCATCGCCCGGGGCTGGGATGAGTGCCTGCGCGTCCTCGGTCGGCTCGACGCCGCGCTGGCCCGCCCCGACGACGGCGACGACCCGTGCCGGCTCACCGGCGAGGGCTGGATCGCCGAGGAGGCCCTGGCCACCGCGCTGCTCTGCGCGCTGCGCCACCCGGACGACCCGGTCGGCGCGCTGGCCCGGGGCGCCACCACGGCCGGCGACTCAGACTCCATCGCCGCTCTCGCCGGCGCCTTCGTCGGCGCCGCCCACGGCATGGCCGCCTGGCCGGCCGACTGGTCCGCCCGCATCGAGTACACCGACCAGCTGGCCCGCCTGGCCGCCCGCCACGACTGACCGTCGGGCCGGGCGGGCGAGGCCCTCGCCGCTCGGCGGCGCGACCGCCGCGCGCCTGCTCAGGGCGGGTGGGGGGACGTTTGTCACCCCCGCCCGCTACGGTTCGGGTAGCACGAGCACGGGAGGTCGACAGCGGTGTCCGAAGGCGGCGGCGTGTCCGAAGAAGCGGTTCCCCAGGCGGTCAGCCCGGCGCAGGAGGCGGCGGCGGGCGCCGAGCCGACCCCGGATGCACGGGAGCGGCACGCCACGCTGAGCCAGGAGCTCACCGACCACCAGTACCGCTACTACGTGCTCGACGCGCCGACCATCTCCGACGCCGAGTTCGACAAGCAGCTTCGCGAGCTGGAGGCGCTGGAGGCGGAATACCCGGCGCTGCGCACCCCCGACTCGCCGACCCAGCGGGTGGGCGGCACCTTCTCCACCGACTTCACCCCGGTCACCCACGTCGAGCGGATGATGTCGCTGGACAACGCCTTCGCCGATGAGGAGCTGGCCGCCTGGGCCGAGCGGGTCGAGCGGGACGCCGGCGGCCCGGTGCCCTACCTGTGCGAGCTGAAGGTCGACGGCCTGGCCATCAACCTGACCTACGAGAAGGGTCGGCTGGTCCGGGCCGCGACCCGGGGCGACGGGCGCACCGGCGAGGACGTGACCGCCAACGTGCGCAGCATCAGGGACGTGCCGGCCCGGCTCACCCCGTCCGACGACTTTCCGGACGTGCCGGAGTTCCTGGAGGTGCGCGGCGAGATCTACTTCCCGGTCGCCGCCTTCGCCGATCTCAACGCCGACCTGGTCGAGCAGGGCAAGGCGCCGTTCGCCAACCCGCGCAACGCCGCCGCCGGCAGCCTCCGGCAGAAGGACCCGCGGGTCACCGCCTCCCGGCCGCTGCGCCTGGTGGTGCACGGCATCGGCGCCCGCAAGGGCTACCAGCCGGCGGCGCAGTCCGAGTCGTACGCGGCGCTGCAGGCGTGGGGGCTGCCGACCAGCGACCGCTGGCGGGTGGTGCCCGACCTGGCCGGCGTCGCGGAATACATCGCCTACTACGCCGAGCACCGGCACGACGTCGAGCACGAGATCGACGGCGTGGTGGTCAAGGTCGACCGGGTTTCCATCCAGGGGCGGCTCGGCTCGACCAGCCGCTCCCCCCGCTGGGCCATCGCCTTCAAGTACCCGCCGGAGGAGGTCAACACCAAGCTGCTCGACATCGAGGTCGAGGTCGGGCGGACCGGCCGCGTCACGCCGCGGGCCGTGCTCCAGCCGGTCAAGGTGGCCGGCTCCACCGTCGCGTACGCCACCCTGCACAACGCCCGCGAGGTCGAGCGCAAGGGCGTGCTGATCGGCGACACCGTGGTGCTGCGCAAGGCCGGCGACGTCATCCCCGAGGTGCTCGGCCCAGTGGTCGACCTGCGCCCCGCCGACGCCCGCCCGTTCGTCATGCCCGACACCTGCCCGGCCTGCGGCACCCCGCTCCGGCCGGAGAAGGAGGCGGACGTCGACATCCGCTGCCCCAACAGCCGCAGCTGCCCGGCGCAGCTGCGCGAGCGGGTGTTCCACCTGGCCGGCCGGGGCGCCTTCGACATCGAGGTGCTCGGCTACAAGGGCGCCGCCGCCCTCCTCGACGCCGGAATCATCCAGGACGAGGGCGACCTCTTCCAGCTCGACGCCGAGCAGCTCGCCCGGTCGCCGTTCTTCGTCAACAAGGACGGCAGCCTCGGCAGCAACGCCACCAAGCTGCTGGAGAACCTGGCCGTGGCCAAGGAGCGGGAGCTGTGGCGGGTGCTGGTCGCGCTCTCCATCCGGCACGTCGGCCCGACCGCGGCGCAGGCGCTGGCGCGGCACTTCCGGTCCGTCCCGGCGATCGAAGTGGCCGGCGAGGAGGAGCTGTCCTCGGTAGACGGCGTGGGTCCGACCATCGCCGCCAGCATCACGGAGTGGTTCGCCGTCGACTGGCACCGCGAGGTGGTGCGCAAGTGGGCCGAGGCGGGCGTACGGATGGCCGAGGAGGCCGGCGAGGAGGGGCCGCGTCCGCTGGAAGGCGTCACCGTGGTGGTCACCGGCACCCTCGCCGGGTTCAGCCGCGACCAGGCGTCCGAGGCGATCCAGAGCCGGGGCGGCAAGGTCACCGGCTCGGTCTCCAAGAAGACCAGCTTCGTCGTCGTCGGGGACAACCCCGGTTCCAAGGCGGACAAGGCGGCCAGCCTCAAGCTGCCCGTCCTCGACGAGGAGGGCTTCCGCGTGCTGCTGGAGTCCGGCCCGGAGGCGGCCCGCGAGGTGGCCCGCGTCGAGGGCTGAGGGCGGGCTCAATGTGAATCTTGACGACGCCTGGCCGCGTATACCAACTTAGTTACGACTACGACCGATTCGTGACTGTCCTGCCGGGGAAATCGGCTCTGAGGGCGTTTCATTGGCGTACGGCGTGTGAACGGCGCACGCCACGGCCGTCCCCGGAGGTGCGATGGAGACCGCCGACCCGCGAAACTCCGTGCCACCCGGGCGGGGTGCGCCGTTCTTCGGCTTCGTCGCCGCGGTCGGCCTCCTGGCCGTGCTGGTCTCGGCCGGGCCGGTGGCCGGGCTGTCCGACCGGCTGCCGGACATGCCGGCGGCCTTCTGGACCATGGCGGCGCTCGCCGTCGCCTGCGACGCCCGGCCGTTCGTGCCGCCCGGCCGGCGGGAGACCTCGGCGGTCTTCCCGTCGACCTGCTTCACCTTCGCGATCCTGCTCGGCTGGGGACTCGGTCCGGCCGTCGCCGTGCAGGCCGTCGCGGTGGCCGTGTCCGGCTGGCGGATGGGGCACGCCCTGTGGCGCACCGCCTTCAACGCCGCCCAGTACGCCTGCGCCCTCGCCGCCGCGTACGCGGTCACCCGGCTCGGGCCCGGCGACCTGTTCGGCGGCGGGCGGCTGCACTGGACCGACGTGGCCGTGGTCGGCGCCGCCACCGCGGCCTGGTTCGCGGTCAACTACGCCCTGGTCAACTCCGCGATCTGGTTGCGCTTCGGCGACCGGTGGTGGCCCAGCGTCCGCCTCGGGCTGGCGTACGAGCTGCTCTCCACCGGTTCGCTGCTGCTGCTCGCTCCGGTGCTGGTAGCCGCCGCCCGGGTCAGCGCCGCGCTGATCCCGTTGGTCCTGGTGCCGCTCTTCGCCGTCTACCGGATGGCCCGGCTCTCCGCCGAGCGGGAGCAGTTGGCCGCGCTCGACCCGCTCACCGGGCTGCCCAACCGCAAGGCGCTGCTGACCGAGGTGGCCGAGCAGGTGCACCTGCACGCCGAGCGGGCGGCCCGGGGCGAGCCGGACGCCCACCTGGCCCTGCTCCTGCTCGACCTGGACCGGTTCAAGCACGTCAACGATGCCCTCGGGCACGCGGTGGGGGACCGGCTGCTGGTCGAGGTGAGCGCCCGGCTGACCGGGGTGGTCGGCGAGGGTGACCTGCTGGCCCGCCTCGGCGGCGACGAGTTCGCCATCGTCGTACCTCGGCTCACCGGCACCGACCAGGCGCGCGAGCGCGCCGACCGGGTGGTCGCCGCGCTCGCCGAGCCGGTGCCGCTGGACGGCCTGCCGCTGGACGTGGGGGGCTCCATCGGCATCGCGATCTTCCCTGAGCACGGCGAGGACTTCGCCACCCTGATGCGCCACGCCGACGTGGCCATGTACGACGCCAAGCAGCGCAACGACACCGTCGCCGTCTACGCGGCCGAGTCCGACCACAACTCGGCCGAGCGGCTCAGCCTCCTCGCCGACCTGCGCCGCGTGCTGGAGGCCACGTCGACGGTGTCGGTCGAGGAGCCGCCCGGCGCGGTACGCGGAGGCGACGGCGCGACCCTCGCGCCGGCCCCCGGGCTGGCCGGGCCGGCCCGCGGCGACGGCATACCCCGCAACGGCGGCCGGGGCGGGGCGGTACGTCCCGGCAACGGTCCGGGGCGGCGCTGGCTGCGACGGCGGCGCGAGCGGGTCGAGATCCGCGCCGACGACGAGCTGATCAACCGGATCGTGACCGGCGCCGACCCGATCCGCCGCCGGGCCGCCCAGCGGACGCCGGGCCCGGCCGGGGACGGCGGCCTGCCTCCCGAGGTGCTCGGCGGCCAACCCGACGGCCCGCTCGACGAGCGCCCGGCAGCTCCGCCCGCCGCCGAGCCGCAGGGCGGGGGGGCCGAGGTCGACGCCGGCCTGGCGGCGCCGCCGGAGGCGCGCGACGGGGCCCGGGCGGCCGACGGGGCGCGGACGGACGACCCGTCCGCGGACCCGGGCGAGATCACCATGTACTACCAGCCGCAGATCGCCATCGCGACCGGCGAGGTCGTCGGGGTGGAGGCGCTGCTGCGCTGGCGGCACCCGCGCCGTGGCATGGTCGACCCGGGGGAGCTGATCCAGGTCGCCGAGCAGAGCGCGGTGATGCGGCTGCTCACCCGCCGGGTGGTGGACGACGTGGTGGAGCAGGTGGCGAAATGGTCGGCGGCCGGCATCACGCTGCGCGCCGCGCTCAACGTCAGCGTCCGTGACCTGCATACCGGCGAGATCGCCGACCAGATCGCCGACCGGCTCGCCCGGTACGGCGTCAGCCCGGACCGGCTCCAGGTGGAGATCACCGAGGGCGCCCTGATGGCCGACCCGAGGCGGGTGCTGGCCACCATCTCCCAGCTGCACCGGATCGGGGTGGGCATCGCGCTGGACGACTTCGGCACCGGGTACTCGTCGTTGCAGCACCTCCGCCGGCTGCCGCTGTCCGAGGTGAAGGTGGACCGGTCGTTCGTCCTCGGAATGGCTGACGACCCGGACGACGCGGCGATCGTCCGGTCGATGATCGAGCTGGCCGGGGCGCTCGGCCTGCGGGTGGTGGCCGAGGGCGTGGAGGACGAGCGCACCTGGCGGCTGCTGCACGCGGCCGGCTGCGACGTGGCCCAGGGCTGGTTCCATGCCCGGCCCATGCCGGCCGGCGACCTGGTCACCTGGTTGTCCCGGTACCGGCCGGTCCGCCCGGCCGGGTCCGCCGACGGTGACGGGACCCGCCGGCCCGCCCGCTGAGAGCGGCCCGCCCGGCAGGCGGTCACGGGGCCGATGCCACGGATGACGCAGCGTCCCGGCCGGTGGGTCGGTGGGGAGTCGGGGGCGTCGCCGCGACCGCAGGACAATAGACTCGCTCCGGTCACCGCGCGTCATCGTCACCGTCGAGCGCGCGGCGGACACCCGAAGACGCAGCAGGACAGCCACGAAGGGGGCACCCGATGGCCGCCATCTCCCGCGAGGAGGTCGCGCACCTCGCGCGACTGTCGCGGCTCGCCGTCACCGAGGAGGAGTTGGACACCTTCGCCGGTCAGCTGGACGTGATCCTCCAGTCGGTCGCCCAGGTCGGTGAGGTCGCCGCGGCGGACATCCCGCCGACCTCCCACTCGGTGCCGCTGACCAACGTCCTCCGCGAGGACGTGGTGGTGCCCGGGCTGACCCCGCAGGAGGCGCTGTCGGGCGCACCCGACGCCGAGGAGCAGCGGTTCCGCGTCCCGCGGATCCTGGACGAGGATGTGGCTTCATGAGCGACCTGACCAGACTGACCGCGACCCAGATCGCGGGGCTCGTGGCGAGCGGGGAGACCTCGGCCGTCGAGGTGACCCGGGCCCACCTGGACCGGATCGCCGCCGTCGACGAGCGCGTGCACGCCTTCCTGCATGTCGACACCGAGGGCGCGCTGGCCACCGCGCGGAGCGTGGACGACCGCCGGGCCGCCGGCGAGGAACTGGGCCCTCTCGCGGGCGTGCCGGTCGCCGTGAAGGACGTGCTGACCACCAAGGGCGTGCCGACCACCGTCGGGTCGAAGATCCTGGAGGGCTGGCGCCCGCCGTACGACTCGACGATCGTGCAGCGGCTGCGCGACGCGGGCACGGTGATGCTCGGCAAGACCAACATGGACGAGTTCGCCATGGGCTCCTCCACCGAGTACTCCGCGTACGGCCCGACCCGCAACCCGTGGGACCTGGACCGCATCCCGGGTGGCTCCGGCGGCGGCAGCGCCGCGGCGCTGGCCGCGTACGAGGCACCGCTGTCGATCGGCTCGGACACCGGTGGCTCGATCCGCCAGCCGGGCTCGGTCACCGGCACCGTCGGCGCCAAGCCCACCTACGGCGGCACCTCCCGGTACGGCCTGGTGGCGTTCTCCTCGTCGCTGGACACCCCCGGCCCGTGCGCGCGTACGGTGCTGGACGCCGCGCTGCTGCACCAGGTGATCGGCGGCCACGACCCGCGCGACTCCACCTCCATCCCGGCCCCGGTGCCGGACGTGGTCGGCGCGGCGAAGCTCGGCGCGACCGGCGACCTGACCGGGGTGAAGCTCGGCGTGGTCACCGAGTTCACCGGCGAAGGCGCCGAGCCGGGTGTGATGGCGGCGTTCCGCGAGTCGGTGGAGGCCCTGGCCAAGCTGGGCGCCGAGATCGTCGAGATCTCCTGCCCGCACTTCAAGTACGCGCTGCCGGCGTACTACCTGATCGCGCCGAGCGAGTGCTCCTCCAACCTGGCCCGGTTCGACGGCGTCCGGTTCGGCCTGCGGGTCGGCGACGACGGCAACCGGTCGCTGGAGGAGGTCATGTCGCTGACCCGGGAGGCCGGCTTCGGCCCCGAGGTCAAGCGGCGCATCATGCTCGGCACGTACGCGCTCTCCTCGGGCTACTACGACGCCTACTACGGCCAGGCGCAGAAGGTCCGTACCCTGATCACCCGGGACTTCACCGCGGCGTTCGAGCAGGTGGACGCGCTGATCTCGCCGACCACCCCGTTCGTGGCCTTCCCGATCGGGGCGCGCACCTCCGACCCGTACCAGATGTACCTGGCCGACCTGTTCACCATCCCGACCAACCTGTACGGCGGACCGGCCATCTCGGTCCCGTGCGGCCTCTCCGAGGGGCTCCCGGTCGGTCTCCAGATCATGGCCCCGACGATGGCCGACGACCGGATGTACCGGGTCGCCGCCGCGCTGGAGTCCACGGTCGGCACGTTCACCCCACCGGCGCTGTAGGGCGACACCCGGGTGACCGGCGCCGGTGGTGTTCCGCCGGCGCCGGTCGCGTCCGGTGCTGATCGGCCCCGGGACCTCGGCGAGCGTTCGAGGCGGGCGTCGCGGGTTCAGGCCAGGCCGCGGCGCCCGGCCTGCAACCCGGCCTGGAAGCGGGTGCGGGCACCGAGCGCGGTCAACAGGGCGGAGGCGCGTCGGCCCAGGGTGCGTACGCTCACCCCGAGTTCCCGGGCGATCGCTTCGTCCTTGAGGCCGGTGGCGAGCAGCCCCAGCAGTTGCAGGTCCAGGTCGTCGCCCTCCGTCGCCGGCCGGTCCGGGTCCCAGGCCGGCAGCGGCGTGGCCTGCACCCAGAGCAGTTCGAAGAGCTTCACCAGCGCCGACACCACCATCGGCGCGCGGACCACCAGGGCGGCGTCCACCGCTCGTTCGCTGGCCAGCGGCAGCAGCGCCACCGACCGGTCGCCGATCGCCAGCTTCAGCGGCACGTCCGTGTGCACCCGCGCCTGTTCCCCCGCCGCCACGGACGCCATCGCCTGCTGGTAGGCGCCGGGCAGCTCGAAGGCCTCCGGAGCGTAGATCCCGCGTACGCTGGCGTCGCGACCGAGCAGTTCGGTCTCGGACACGTTCGCGGACGCCACCTCCTGGGCGTAAGGGGGGCGGTCCAGCACCAGCAGCTCAGTAGTCGCACCGTGCGTGAGCTGGACGAACTGGGCTTCGACGGCGGCCCGACCGGTGACGATCTCGAGCACCTGGTCCGGCCTGGTCAGCAGCTCCTGCGGGAACTCCTCGGCCATCCGCTCGGCGGCGCGGCGTACCTTGGTGAACTCCTCGGTGCGCCGCACGACCAGGGCGTTCACGGCGACGTCCGGGCGGGTCGGCACCAGCCGGGTGCCGGAGCCGACCAGGCGGCTGACGAAGCCGAGGTCCTCCAGCCGTTCGGTGGCCGCCCGGACCACCCGCAGGCTCTCCCCGACCTGCTGGGCGAGCTCCGGCACGCTCGACTGTCGTCTCCGCAGGAGGGCCAGGTAGACCGACTCCTCCACCGGGGTCAGACCCAACGACTCGAACATCCGAGCCCCCTTCCCGCCTCGCGGGGTGTCCGATCCAGGCCATGGCCGGGCTCGGACACCCCGAAACTGTGGCGATCGGCGCATGTCCACGTCTAGACATGCATCATGATCTTCTCCCGACTCAGCGGTTTTCTCGTGCTGGCCGTCACGGCCGCTGGTGCCGTCAACCTCTCCTCCGCCGTCCCCGCGGCCGCCGGGGCCGATCCGTGGCACCGCCCGCAGTGCGGCGTGGTGCAGGGCGACGGCTCGGCGACCTTCACGCGCACCGACGGCGCCGTCCTGGCTCGTACCGCGACCGCTCTCACCCCGGTGGCCTACACCAAGATCGCCGCCCTGAGCACGCCGAACACCCTGGTCGCCATCTCGAAGCGCGCGATCCAGCGCTCCACCGACGCCGGCTGCAGCTGGCAGCAGGTCGGCACCACGGACCGTGACCTGGCGGCGTACGACGTCGCCGGCGGGCCGGCGAACACGGCGTACGTGTACGGCATCAACGACCAGCCCATCTACCGGGTGCAGGGCGACCGGATCACCACCGTCGACGGCCCGGTCCCGGACGACGGCGTGGTCGCCCTGGCCGTGGATCCGGCCGATCCGCAGGTCCTGCGCGCGGTCAGCAAGGCCGGGCAGGTCTACGACTCCGGTGACGGCGGCGCCACCTGGGCTCCGGTGGGGCTGCCGGTCGGCCCGGCCGTGTTCCTCTACAAGGCGGCCGTCGACCCGACCGACCGGGACCACGTCGTCGCCGGCACCATGGGCGACGTCACCTTCGTGACCTTCGACGGCGGCCACAGCTGGGTGCAGTCGACCGGGACCGGTCCCGGCCGGTCGAACGGCTTCACCGTGGCCATCTCCCCGGCGGACCCGCAGACCGTGTGGGTGGAGGGCTACGACCTCAGCGACACCGACAACGACAACGGCGTGCGGCACATCTGGCGCTCGACCGACGGCGGCCGCAGTTTCGCGTCGGTGCTCGACGGCCTCCAGGCGACGCTGTACAACGGCAACCCGCTGTGGCCCAGCCCGGTCGACCCTGACGTGCTGTACTTCGAGTTCGGCACGTGGTTTTCCAACTACGGCACCGATCTCTACCGGTACGACGCGTCGACCGGCCGGCTGACCTCGCAGCACAACACCTACGACAGCATCACCAGCGTCGCCTTCAACCCCGTCGACCCGCAGGTGATGTACCTCGGGCTCACCGAGGAGCGCTGACCCGGGTGCCCGCCCGAGGTCGGCACCTCGGGCGGGCCGCCGGCGGCGGCTGCGGCCGGGTGTGCAAACCCGGGCGAGGTGACCGTACGCAGCCCCATTAGGCTGGACCGGTTCCGTCCGGATCGCGCCTGGAGCTCAGATGACGACGACACTTCCCGCGTACGACGAGGTCGTCGCGCGCTACGAACCGGTGATCGGCCTGGAGACCCACGTCGAGCTGGGCACGAACACCAAGATGTTCTGCGGCTGCCCGACCGACTTCGGCGGCGAGCCGAACACCCGGGTCTGCCCGGTCTGCCTGGGCCTGCCCGGCTCGCTGCCGGTGGCCAACAAGGCCGCCATCGAGGCGACCATCCGGATCGGCCTGGCGCTGAACTGCTCGATCGCCGAGTGGTGCCGGTTCGCCCGGAAGAACTACTTCTATCCCGATATGCCGAAGAACTTCCAGATCAGCCAGTACGACGAGCCGCTCTGCGTCGACGGCTACCTGGACGTCGAGGTCAACGGCGAGACCGTGCGGATCGGCATCGAGCGGGTGCACCTGGAGGAGGACACCGGCAAGACGCTGCACGTCGGCGGCGCCACCGGCCGCATCCACGGCGCCACCGAGTCGCTGGTCGACTACAACCGGGCCGGCATCCCGCTGGTCGAGATCGTCACCAAGCCGATTCCCGGCACCGGCGCGCTCGCACCGGAGGTGGCCCGGGCGTACGTCACCGAACTGCGCGACGTGATCCGCTCGCTGGGCGTCTCCGACGTCCGGATGGAGGAGGGCTCGCTGCGCTGCGACGTCAACACCTCGCTCAACCTGCCCGGCCAGGAGTGGGGCACCCGCACCGAGACCAAGAACGTCAACTCGCTGCGCTCGGTCGAGCGGGCGGTCCGCTCGGAGATGCTGCGCCAGGCGTCCGTGCTGGACGCCGGCGGCAAGATCACCCAGGAGACCCGGCACTTCCACGAGGAGACCGGCGACACCACGCCCGGCCGGTCCAAGGAGACCGCCACCGACTACCGGTACTTCCCGGAGCCGGACCTGGTCCCGCTCGCCCCGGACCCGGCCTGGGTGGCCGGGCTGAAGGCCGCCCTGCCCGAGCTGCCGCGGCTGCGCCGCAAGCGGCTCCAGCAGGACTGGGGCCTGTCCGACCTGGACATGCAGTCGGTGGTCAACGCCGGCGCGGCCGAGCTGATCGAGGCCACCGTGGCCGCCGGGGCCACCCCGGCCGCCGCCCGCAAGTGGTGGCTGGGTGAGCTGTCCCGCCGGGCCAACGAGTCCGGCGTGGAACTGGCCGACGTCGGGGCGAACCCACGCCAGGTGGCGGAGCTGCAGGGCCTGGTCGACGCCGGCAAGCTCAACGACAAGCTGGCCCGGATCGTCCTCGAGGGCGTGATCGACGGCGAGGGCTCGCCGACGGAGATCATGGTCAACCGCAAGCTCGAGGTCGTCTCGGACACCGGCGCGCTGACCGCCGCCGTGGACGAGGCGATCGCCGCCAACCCGGAGATCGCCGACAAGATCCGCAGCGGCAAGGTCGCGGCGGCCGGCGCGCTGGTCGGCGCGGTCATGAAGACCACCCGCGGCCAGGCGGACGCCAAGACCGTCCGCGAACTGATCCTGGAGCGCCTCGGCGTCCAGGGCTGAGACCCACCTCCGGAGGCCGCCGTCGTGACCCGGCGGTGGCCTCCGGCACGTTCCCCCGGAGTACGCGCGCGACCCGCGCCACCCCCTCGCGAGGGCGTCAACGGCGACGCCCGGATGGAGTCACCGTGAACCAGCACGACCTCGACGTCCTCGACGCGATCCAGCGGCGGGTGCTCTGGCTCGCCACCCGCATCGTGGACGCCGCCAACCACGACCGGAACACCGGCGACGGGGTGAAGGTCGGCGGCCACCAGGCGTCCAGCGCGTCGCTGGTCACCGCGATGACCGCGCTCTGGTTCGCCCACCTGGACGCCGAGGACCGGGTCGCGGTCAAGCCGCACGCCTCGCCGGTCTTCCACGCCATCCAGTACCTGCTCGGCAACCTCGACCGGTCCTACCTGCCGAAGCTGCGGGCGCGCGGCGGGCTCCAGTCGTACCCGTCCCGGACGAAGGACCCCGACGAGGTGGACTTCTCCACCGGCTCGGTCGGCCTCGGTGCCGCCGCGCCGCTGTTCGCCGCGGTCACCCGCCGCTACGTCGACGCGCACTTCGGCCAGCGCCCGCACTCCCGGTTCATCGCGCTGATCGGCGACGCCGAGCTGGACGAGGGCAACATCTGGGAGGCCGTCGCCGACCCGGCCACCACCGGGCTGGGCAACGTGATGTGGCTGGTCGACTTCAACCGCCAGTCGCTGGACCGGGTCGTCCCGGGCATCCGGATCAACCAGTGGCGCGGCCAGTTCGAGGCCGCTGGCTGGCACGTCGTCGAGGTCAAGTACGGCCGCAAGCTCGCCGAGGCGTACGCCCGGCCGGGCGGCGAGGCGCTGCGCGACTGGATCGACCTGATGCCGAACGAGCAGTACCAGTCGCTGTTCGGGCTGGCCGGGCCGGCCCTGCGCAAGCAGTTCCTGGACGGTGCGCCGGCCGGGATCGCCGAGTTCATCGCCGACATCCCCGACGACGAGCTGGGCCCGCTCGTCACCGACCTGGGCGGGCACGACCTGGAGGCGATGCTCGACGCGTACGCCCAGTGCGACGCGGTCACCGACCGGCCCAGCGTGGTCTTCGCGTACACGGTCAAGGGCTGGGGGCTGCCCATCGCCGGCAACCCGCGCAACCACTCGGCGCTGCTCACCACCGAGCAGGTCGACGCGCTGCGCGAGTCCTACGGCCTGACCGCCGACAGCGAGTGGGACCGCCTCGACCCGGCGTCCCCGGCCGGCATCCGGGCCGGCGAGCGCCGGGAGGCGCTGTCCCGCCCGCCGCGCGAGCGGGCGCTCGGGGTCACCGTCCCGGAGACCACCAAGGTACGCGCGAACAAGCCCGTCTCCACCCAGGAGGTCTTCGGCCGGGTGCTGGTCGACCTCGCCCGCGACCCGCAGGTGGCGCCCTACCTGGTCACCACCGCGCCGGACGTGGCCACCTCCACCAACCTGGCCGGCTTCATCAACAAGACCGGCGTCTTCGCCCCGACCGAGCAGCGGTCCTGGACCGAGGACCGGATGCTGCGCTGGACGGAGTCCCCGGCGGGCCAGCACATCGAGCTGGGCATCTCCGAGATGAACCTGTTCCTGCTGCTCGGCCAGCTCGGCCTCTCCTGGGACCTGTCCGGGCAGCCGCTGCTGCCGGTCGGCACCGTCTACGACCCGTTCGTGCTGCGCGGCCTGGACGCGTTCCTCTACGGCACCTACTCCGGCTCCCGGTTCGTGGTCGCCGGCACCCCGTCCGGCATCACCCTCGCCCCCGAGGGCGGCGCCCACCAGTCCACCATCACCGCCTCGGTCGGGCTGGAACTGCCCGGTGTCACCTTCGTCGAGCCCGCGTACGCCGGCAGCCTCGACTGGCTGCTCTGCGACGCGCTCGGCCAGATCGCCGGGGGAGCGGCGCCCGCCGCCACCGCCGCGCCGGCCGAGGACGGGGCGTACTACTTCCGGCTCAGCACCCGCCCGATCGACCAGGCGCCGTTCGAGGCGGCCCGGGCCCGGATCGGCGACGCCGTGTTGCGCCGGCAGGTGGTGGCGGGCGCCTACCGGCTGGTCGACGCGCACGAGGCGTACCCCCAGCTGGCGGACGCCCCGGTCGTGCAGCTCGCCGCCTCCGGCGCGGTGCTGCCGGAGGTCCTGGCCGCCGCCGCGGAGCTGGCGGAGGAGGGGGTGGCCGCGCACGTCGTGGACGTCACCTCGCTGGACCGGCTCTACCGGGCCTGGCAGCGGACCCTGCGCCAGGGCGTCCGGACGGCGACCGTGCCGAGCGTGCCCGGCGCGCTGCGGTCGGCCTTCGCCGACCGGGTGCCGGTGGTGACCGTGCACGATGCCGCCTCGCACGCGATGGCCTGGCTCGGCTCGGCGCTCGGCGCGCCGGCGGTGCCGCTCGGCGTGGACGAGTTCGGCCAGTCCGGCAGCGTCCAGGAGCTGTACGAGCTGCACGACCTGCTGCCCGGCAGCATCGTCAACGCCGCCCTGGCCGCCCTCTCGCTGCGCTGAGGCCCGTTCCCGGCCGTCCGACGTCTGCGACGGACGGCCGGGTCAGCCGGTCGTGGTCGGGCTGGGCGTCGGGCTGGCCGACTCCGGGCCGCCGCGGGTGGGGGTCGGGGTGACCGGCACCTGGTCACCCTTCGTCGGATCCCGGATCACGTGCCGTTCCAGGTTGACCTGCGACTGCCCGGTGCCGCCCACGGTGATCTCGTCGTAGGCCTGGAGCAGCTTCTGCGGGTCGAAGTAGAGCACGGTCATGGTCAGCGGGGTGGGCTTCTCGCCCTCGAGGCCGCGCAGCCCGGCCCCACCGGTGGAACCTTCCACCATCAGCTGCGTCGGCTGCTCGCCGGACGCCTGCGGCAGCTTCAACACCTCCCGTTGGTGGAGGTGCCCGGCCAGCACCAGCGGGCACGTCCCGGAGAGCGGTCCCGCCGAGGCCGGGTCGTGCACCAGGGCGATGTTCACCTTCGTCGGCGAGTTGGTCACCGTGGTGGCGAGCTGCTCGCCGGCCCCGATCACCTGGTTGGCGACCTGGGCGGTGAGCCCGCTGCCGGCCGGCGAGGTCTCCTTGTCCGGGGTGAACCGGGGGTCGCCGATGCCGGCGATGGTCAGCCCGGACACCGTGACCGTCGAATTGTTCAGCACGATGGCATTCGGCTGCTGGGCCACCGCCGCGGCGGTCCGCGCCGAGTCGTGGTTGCCTCGGATGTAGACGTACGGCTTCTTGAGCAGGCCGATCGAGCCGACGAAGGACGCCTCCGGCTCGCTGCCCCAGTCGGTGATGTCCCCGGTGTCGATCACCACGTCGATGCCGAACTGCTCGACGATGGTCCGGATCAGCGACCAACCGGTCGGGTTGAGGTGCATGTCGGAGACGTGCAGCACCCGGGTGGTGCCGGGGGCCGGCTGGTAGACCGGCAGCGCGGAGACCGTGGTGTAGAGCTTGCTGACGTTGCCGACCAGCCGCTGGAGCTGCTCGGCGTACTTGGTGTAGTCGTTGGCGATCCGCCGCGCGTCACCGACGATCGCCGGCGCGTTGACCAGCAGCCCCTCGTAGCGGGGTTCCTCGATCGACTGCGGGCGGATGGTGGCGGCGGCCAGCCCGAGGCTGCCGGCAGTGATCGCCAGCGCCAGGCCGCCCGCCCAGGCCATCCGGCGTCCGTCGCGGAAGACCAGCCCGGCCAGCAGCAGGGTGGCCAGCACCGCCGAGGCGAGGGTCTTCAGCCCGAGGCGCATCACCCCGGCCCGGACGTCCTCGACGGCCGACTGGCTGGCGCGGCTGATGCTTGCCGGGTCGTCGATCAGCGCCTCGGTACGCCGCTGGTCCAGCGCGCCCAGCTCCACGGTCAGGTACGCCGGACCGTTGTGGCTGTCCAGCTTCAACGCGCCCAGCGGCGGGATGTCGACGGTGGTCCCGCCGCTCAGCGACGGGCTGAGGCTGAGCTGCGCGCGGAACGGACCGATGTCCGTGCCCACGTGCCCACCGGCGTACGTGCCGGCGACGATCCCGGTCAGCGTGACCACGAGCAGGGCCAGCACCGCGCCGAGCCGGCGCAGCCGGCCCCGCGACGGTCCGCCCCGCCGGGTCAGGAACGCCCAACGGCGGGCGCGCCGGGTCGCCGGGGTCGTCTCGTCCCCGGTGCTGCGCTGCTCGTTCTCCTGGCCGTCCATGCTGAGATTCTGTCCTGCCCGATGAAGGATCTTGGCAAACCCGGGGGAAGCGCTGTTCTTCTCACCTGTCCGACAACTCCAGCTCGGCGCGTCTGACGCCGCGCCGCGACCTGGAGCCGTCGCCGACAACTCCAGCTCGGCGCGTCTGATGCCACGCCGCGACCTGGAGCCGTCGCCGGCCGGGGCGCCGGCCGGCCGGTCAGCTGCGTCCGGCCCCGCCGTCGGCGAAGACCAGCCGCAGGATCCGGTCGTCCTCCGGAGTCGGCCTGCCCCGCCCGTCCCGGTTGGAGGTGCTCACCCAGACCGAGCCGTCCGGGGCGACCGCGGCCGCCCGGAGCCGACCGTACTTGCCGGTCAGCAGCTCGCGGGGCTGGCCGAGCACGGTGCCGTTCGCGGTCAGCTCCACCAGCCAGAGCCGCTGGCCGCGCAGGCAGGCGGTGACCAGCAGCCGCTGCACCGCGGCCAGCCCGGAGCAGGAGGCGTCGGCGGTGCGCCACTGCACGATCGGGTCGACGTACCGCTTGTCGTCGGCGCGCCCCTCGACGTGCGGCCAGCCGTAGTTGCCGCCCTTGTTGATCTGGTTGATCTCGTCCCAGGTGTTCTGGCCGAACTCGACGGCGTACATCCGCTTGTTCGGCGTCCAGGCGAAGCCCTGGACGTTGCGGTGCCCCAGCGACCAGACCGGGGAGCCCGGTGTGGGGTTGCCCGGGGCCGGCTTGCCGTCCCGGGTGATCCGCAGGATCTTGCCGCCGAGGCTCTTCGGGTCCTGGGCGGCGGCCTGTTCCCCGGCGTCCCCGGTGCTGGCGTAGAGGTAGCCGTCCGGGCCGAAGCCGAGGCCGCCGCCGTCGTGGTTCCCGGCCTTGGGGATGCCGGTGAGGATCGGGGTGGGCGGCTTGCCCAGCTCCAGCCGGGCGATCCGGTTGTCCTCCGCCGTGGTGTAGTAGATGAAGACCGCGCGATCCTTCGCGTACGTCGGGGAGACCGCGATGCCGAGCAGCCCGGCCTCACCGCCGGCCGCCACGTCCGGCACCGTCTGCACCTCGGTCACGTTCATCCCGGTGGGCCCGGAGGTCGGGCCGACCTGGAGGATCCGGCCGCTGTCGCGTTCGGTCACCAGCGCGCCGCCGTCGGGTAGGAAGGCGATCCCCCACGGCACCGCCAGCCCCTTGGCCAGCACCGTGGCCACCACCTGCTGTCCGGCGCCGCCGGGGCTGGCCGAGGCGGAGGGCGTCGGCAGGTTGGGCGGCTCGCCGGCCGGGTCCGGTTCCGGCTCGCCGAAGGCGCAGCCGGCGGTGCCGAGCAGCAGCGTCGCGCAGGACGCCGCCAGCGCCGCCCGGAGGCGGCCGGTGCGGAGGTACGGGGGACGCGCGCTCACCCGCCCCAGCGTAGCCGGGCCGGGTCGCGATCCGGTCGCGACGGAACCGGACACTCCGCAGGTGCGCCGCCTCCCCACCCGGACGCGCCGCGCGACGTCACGCGGCGGTCGGCGGAGAGCCGTCGGCACGGGTCCGGGTACCCCGTCCCCCGCCGGCCGGAGCGGCCGGGCGGCTATCGTCGGCGGTCGTGAAGGTATGGATCCCGCACCCCGCCGGCCGCGCCCTCCTCGGCGAGCTGCCGCCCGGTGTCACCGTGGAGCTGCTGGAGGACCCGACCCGGCTCCCGTCGTCCGCGGCCGACGTGCGGTTCTGGGTACCGCCCTTCCTCGCCGGCCCGCACGCCGGCGCCCTGCTGACCGAACTGCCCGACCTCCAGGTGGTGCAGCTCCTCTCCGCCGGGGCGGACGCCTGGGTGGGGCGGATCCCCGCCGGGGTGACGCTCTGCGACGCCCGGGGCGTGCACGACTCGGGCACCGCCGAGTGGGTGGTCGCCGCGATCCTGTCCGCGCTGCGCGGCTTCGGCCCGCTGGCCCGCGCCCAGGCCCGACGGGAGTGGGCGTACGACGAGGTGGCGCCGACCGACGAGCTGGCCGGCAAGCGGGTGCTGATCGTCGGTGCGGGGTCGATCGGCGCGGCGGTCCAGGCCCGGCTGGCCCCGTTCGAGGTCACCTTCACCCTGGTCGCCCGCTCCGCGCGCCCGGCCGAGGGGGTGTACGGGGTGGACGAGCTGCCCGGCCTGCTGCCCGAGGCGGACGTGGTGGTGCTGTTGGTGCCGTTGACCGAGCGGACCCGAGGGCTGGTCGACGAGAAGTTCCTGGCCGCGATGCCGGACGGCGCGCTGCTGGTCAACGCCGCGCGTGGCCCGGTGGCCCGGACGTCGGCGCTGGTCGCCGAGCTGACCTCCGGGCGGCTGCGGGCCGCGCTGGACGTGACCGACCCGGAGCCGCTGCCCGCCGACCATCCCCTGTGGGAGCTGCCGAACGTGCTGCTCACCCCGCATGTGGCCGGCTCGGTACGCGGCCTGCTGCCGCGGGCCTACCGGCTGGTGGGGGAGCAGCTGCGCCGCTTCGTGGCGGGGGAGCCGCTGGCGAACCGGGTGGTGGACGGCTACTGACGGGTGGGCGTCGCCCGCCTTCGGGCGGCGACCGTCAGCCGGCGCTGTCGGTCAGCTGCTGCCCGGTGGCCGACACCAGCCGGGGCAGGTCGTCGGCGCGTACCGCGGGGAGCACGAGCAGTTCACCGTCGTCGAGCCGGACGACGCCCCGCCCGCGGTCGTCGGCGGTCAGCTCGGCGACCCGGTCCCACGGGATCCGCCGCTGCCCCACGAGCGCCCGTAGCCGCAGCTCGCGGGCGTCGGCGTCGGTGCCGGACCGCCAGGCCCAGACCGCGACCGCGAGCGGGACGAGCAGCACCCAGAGCAGCCACCAGCGGGCGGTGGCCAGCGGCAGCGCGCCGATGAACGCGACGATCGCGGCGACCAGGATCGCCTGGTTGGGACGGAAGTGGACGGTGTCGGCGCGGCTCACCCCCCGATGATCGCACCCCGGACCGGTCGCGTTCCGGGCGGGCGGGACAACCGCGGTCGGGGCACAGATGTGACGGGCGTCACTGCCCGGTCGCGTAACGCCGGACGTCCAGGATCGTTTGTAGGCGTGGCCATGCCGGGCCCCCGCCCGGCGTCGTCCGTGTCCGCCGCCCCGCCCCGCTGGCCCCGCACGTCGCTCCGCAACCGCACCGCCCCGTGCCCCCTCACGAAGGCGACCGCCGTGCCCGTCACCCGTCCCTCCGGCGACCACCGTCGTCGTCGACCGCCGCTGCCGGACCTCGTCGTGTCCCTCACCGGCGCCCTGCTCGTCCTGGCCGGAACCGTCGGCCTCGTCCCGGCCCGCTCCGCCGCGGCGCTCACCGTCGCCGCCGGCTGTGCCCTGGCCGGTGTCCGGCTCGCCTGGCTGGCCGGCACCCCGGCCAGCCTCCCCATGCCGGGCCCGCGGGCTCCCACGCCGACCCGCGCCTTGGTCCCCGTTTCCAACCGGTCCGCTCCGCCCGGGCCCGCCGCCGTCGCACCCGCCATCCCGGCCGGACCGACCGGGCGACCGGCCCGGCGGGTGCCGCTCTCCCGGCGGGTCGCGCCGATCCTCGACGTGGCCGTGCTGGCCGCCGGGCTCACCGTCGCCGTGCTGCCGCTGACCGACCCGCCGCACCGGCTGCCGGTCGCCCTGGCCGGCCTCACCGCCAGCACCGCGCTGTACGCCGTGGCCCTGCTCCGGCTCCCCGACCGCTCCCGGCTCTCCGCCGCCGAACGGCTGCGCCGGACCGTCGACGTCCTCGGTCTCGGGATCAGCCTGGTCTTCGCCGGCCTGGTGCTGCTGCCGCCCGGCGCGGCGCCGCCGGTCGCGTGGGCCGTCACGGTCGGTGGCGCGATCGGGCTGGCGGTGCTGCTGGTGGCCGCGCTGGCGGAGGGGCGGCGCCGGCCGGGCGCGGCGCGCTGCCTCGGCGGTGCGGCGGCCACCCTCGCCGGGCTCGCCCTCCTCGTGGTGCTGCTCGCCTACGACGCCCCGGACCGGGCCACGCTCGCCGTCGCGCCGCCGCTGCTGCTCGGCGCGCTGCTCACCGTCGCCGGTGCCTGGCGTACCGCGGCCGGCGAGCGGCCCCGACCCGACGCGTCCCCGGCCGCCTGGCCCGGGCTGACCGGGCCGGCCGGCATCGCCGCGCTCGCCGCCGGCCACCACCTGTGGACGGTCGGGGAGTTCACCGCCCCCGAGATGGCCCTCGGGCTGGCGGTGATCCCGCCGATGCTGATCCGGGAGTTGATCGCCGCCGCCGACCACCGGCGGCGCGCGGAGCGGTTGGCCGCCGGCGAGGCGCGGCTGCGCGTGCTGGTCGGGGACGACCACTCCCCGGCCGGGCCGGGGCCTGCCGCCGACCCGCTCACCGTCCTGGCCGGCCGGCGCGAACTGCTGCGTCGGCTGGCCGGCCGGGCGGGCGGCGCGCTGCTCGTCATCGACCTGAACGGGGCCGACGACGGGGCGGGTGTGACCGTCCCGGTGCTCGTCGAGGTCGCCCGTCGGCTCCAGGCCGGTCTGTGCCCCGACGACCTGGTGGCCCGCCTCGGGGGTGCCGAGTTCGCCGTGCTCACCGACGTCGGGCCGGTGCCCGCGTACGGGCTGGGCAACCGGCTGCTGGCGGCGCTGGCCGAGCCGGGTCCGGGGCTCGGCGGGTCGACCCGGCTCCGGGTCAGCGTCGGGCTGGCCGAGACCACTGGCGGCGACCCGGAGGACGTGCTGCGCCAGGCCGAGCTGGCCCGGCGGCGGGCGGTGCAGCTCGGCCGGGACCGGGTCGAGTGGTACGACGCGTACCTGGAGGAGCAGCTCGTCCGCCGGCTCGACCTGGAGCGGGAGCTGCCCGGCGCGGTTGCCCGGGGCGAGCTGGACCTGGTCTACCAGCCGGTGCTGACACTCGCCGACCGGCGGCCGGTGGGCACCGAGGCGCTGCTGCGCTGGCGCAGCCCGGTGCTGGGCACCGTGCTCCCGGACGAGCTGCTGCCCGTGGCGGCGGACCTGGACCTCGCCGGCGAGGTGGGGCGGTGGGTGCTGGACCGGGCCTGCCGGCAGCTCGCCGACTGGTCGGACGGCGGCCGCGAGCTGTGGATGGCCGTCAACGTCACCCCCCGCGAGCTGGCCGCGCCGGACTTCGTCGCCCGCACCGCCGCCGCCCTGGCCGCATCCGGCGTGTCGCCGGAGCGCCTGGTGGTGGAGGTGGCCGAGCCGGCGGTCGCCGCGGAGCTGCCCACCGTGGTGGCCCGGTTCGCCGGGCTCCGCTCGCTCGGCGTGCGCACCGCGCTGGACGACTTCCGCGCCGAGCACGCCTCGCTGGCCCAGCTCCGCCGGCTGCCGATCGACCTGCTGAAGGTCGGCCCGCACCTGGTCGGGCCGGCTCCCGACGGGCAGCGCCCGCTGATCGAGGTGGTGGCGAACCTGGGGGACCGGCTCGGCCTGGCGGTGGTGGTCGAGGGGCTGGAGTCGGACACCCAGGTGGCCGGGGCGCGCCGGGCCGGCTGCCGCTACGGGCAGGGCTTCGCCCTCGCCCGGCCGGCCACCGCCGAGCGGGTCGAGGCGTGGTTCGAGGAGTTTCCGTCGGCACCCCGCTGAGCTGGCGGGTGTCGCCAGCACCGTTTCCTGGCGGTCATCCTGTTCATCGGTGGACGCCAGATCGTTCGCGGAACAACGGAAGGCACGGTGAAGTCGTGAGTCGGCAAGCGTTGCACGAGGGTTGGGTGGTCCGCGCCGTACCAGGTCCGCAGGTGCCGCCGGAGATCGCCGACCGGGCGGTGCCGGCGACGGTGCCCGGCTGCGTGCACACCGACCTGCTGACCGCCGGTCTCATCCCCGACCCCTACCTCGACGACAACGAGAACGGGCTCGCCTGGATCGGGCGGACCGACTGGGTCTACGAGGCCACCTTCGCCTGCCGGCCGGGCGATGACGACCGGGTGGACCTGGTCTGTGCCGGCCTGGACACGGTCGCCACCGTAAGCCTCAACGGCACCGAGGTCGGCCGCGCCGAGAATCAGCACCGTTCGTACCGGTTCGCCGTTCGGCCGCTGCTGCGACCCGGCGCGAACACCCTGACCGTCCGCTTCGGCTCGCCGTACCGCTACGCGGAGGCGCACCGGGACCGGCTCGGCGACCGGCCGAACGCGTACCCGGAGCCGTTCAACTTCATCCGCAAGACCGCCTGCAACTTCGGCTGGGACTGGGGCCCCACCGTGGTTACCGCGGGCATCTGGCGGGAGATCGGGCTGCACACCTGGTCCACCGCCCGGCTGGCCACCGTCCGGCCGCTGGTCACCGTCGCGGGCGCCACCGGCCGGGTGGAGCTGCACGTCGAGGTCGAGCGGGTGGACGACGCGCCGCTCACCGTGCACGTCACCGTCGCCGGTGCCGCCACCGAGGTCGCCGTCCCGCCGGGGGAACACGGCGCCGTCGCGACCCTCACCGTCCGCGACCCTGAGCTCTGGTGGCCCGTCGGGTACGGCGAGCCGGCGCTGCACGACCTCAAGGTGACCCTGTGCACGGCGGACGGCCGGGTGCTGGACGGCTGGTCCCGCCGGATCGGCTTCCGCTCGGTACGCCTCGACACCGCCCCCGACGCGCACGGCTCCGCGTTCACCCTGCACGTCAACGACGTGCCGCTGTTCGTGAAGGGCGTCAACTGGATCCCCGACGACGCGTTCCCCAACCGGGTCACCCGGCAACGGCTGGCCGAGCGCTTCGACCAGGCCGTCGGGGCGAACGTCAACCTGCTCCGGGTCTGGGGCGGCGGCCGGTACGAGTCGGCGGACTTCTACGAGTTGGCCGACGAGCGCGGCCTGCTGGTGCAGCAGGACTTCCTCTTCGCCTGCGCCGCGTATCCGGAGGAGGAGCCGTTCCGCTCCGAGGTCGAGGCCGAGGCGCGGGAGCAGGTCACCCGGCTGGCCGCCCACCCGTCGCTGGTGCTCTGGACCGGCAACAACGAGAACATCTGGGGCTGGCACGACTGGGGCTGGCAGGAGCCGCTGGCCGGGCGGACCTGGGGGCGCGGCTACTACCTGGAGCTGCTGCCCCGGGTCGTCGGCGAGCTGGACCCGACCCGGCCGTACTGGCCGGGCAGCCCGTGGTCCGGCCGGGAGGACGTACATCCCAACGACCCCGTACACGGCACCACGCACATCTGGGACGTCTGGAACACCGACGACTACCTGAAGTACCGGGAGTATGTGCCCCGGTTCGTCGCCGAGTTCGGCTACCAGGCGCCCCCGGTGTACGCGACCCTGCGCCGGGCCCTGTCGGACGAACCGCTGGCGCACGACTCGCCCGGGATGGCGCACCACCAGAAGGCGATCGACGGGGACCGCAAGCTCCAGCGCGGGCTGGACGCCCACCTGCCGGTGCCCGCCGACTTCGACGACTGGCACTACCTGACCCAGCTCAACCAGGCCCGGGCCATCCAGCTCGGCGTCGAGCACTTCCGCTCGCACCGGCCGGTCTGCATGGGCACCATCGTCTGGCAGCTCAACGACTGCTGGCCGGTCACCTCCTGGGCGGCGGTCGACGGCGACGGCCGGCGCAAACCGCTCTGGTACGCACTGCGCCGCGCCTACGTCGACCGGCTGCTCACCGTGCAGCCGCGCGACGGCGGGCTGGCCCTGGTGGCGGTGAACGAGACCGGCGAGGCGTGGCACGCGCCGGCCACGGTCACCCGGCTCACGCTGGGCGGGGAGCCGAGGGCGAAGACCTCGGTGGACCTCGACGTCCCGGCGCACTCCTCGGTGGTGCTGGCGCTGCCGGCGGAGTTGGCGCGGCCGGACGAGGCCCGGCGCGAGCTGCTGGTCGCGGAGGCCGGTGACACCGCGGAGCGGGCGCTGTGGTTCTTCGCCGAGGATCGGGAGGTCGAGTGGCCGGCGGCGGAGCTGGACGCGACGGTCGAGCCGACCGCCGGCGGGCAGCGGGTCCGGGTGACGGCCCGCACAGTGCTGCGCGACCTGACCCTCTTCCCGGACCGCCTCGACCCGTCCGCCCAGGTCGACCGGGCCCTGGTCACGCTGCTGCCGCGGGAGTCGGCCACCTTCACGGTGAACGCGGATGCCGCGCTCGACCCGGCGGCGCTCACCACCCGCCCGGTGCTCCGCTGCGTCAACGACATCGGCGGACGCGCGGCCTACGGCGACGACGGGCTGGCGGGTTCGTGAGCGGACGCCGGCCCTCGTCATCCCCCCATCGGATGACGAGGCCCGGCGTCCGCGGCCCGGAGTCGGTCTGGCGACGCCAGGCCGGCCTCGGGGCGGGTCAGGCTCGTGCCGCGGCCAGGACCCGACCGACGAGCGCGGCGGACGTGCCGGACCGCTCGTACTCTGGGCGGTGCAGCGTGCCGCCCATCACCGGGGCGTGGTTCCGGTGCACCGCCGGGCCGTCCGACGTCACCAGCGCGGCGAAGTGGTACTCGTCGGCGCCGGTGGCCTCGATGATCCGGGCGATGTTGCGTGGGGTGATGCCCCCGCCCGGCATGACCACGATGCGGCCGGCGGCCAGGTGGACCAGCTCGGCGATGAGGGGGGCACCCTCCAGCACGCTCACCTCCTGGCCCGAGGTCAGAACCCGGTCCACGCCCAGCTCGATGAGCTGCTCCAACGCCGCGAGCGGGTCGCGCGTCATGTCGAAGGCCCGGTGGAAGGTGACGCTGGCCCCGCCGGCCGCTTCGATCAGCCGTCGGGTGGTTGGCACGTCGACGTCGCCCTCGGCGGTCAACGCCCCGATCACCACGCCGTGCGCGCCGGCCGCGACCGCCGCGCGGACGTCCCGCTCCATCGCGTCGATCTCCGCCGGGGAGTAGATGAAGTCACCTGCGCGGGGGCGGACGATGACGTGCACCCGGATGCGGTCGACGCTGTGCAGCGCCGTCTCGATGGTGCCGATGCTGGGAGTCAGCCCGCCCTCGAAGAGGGCGGAGCAGAGCTCCACGCGGGCAGCGCCGGCCTCCTCGGCGGCGATCGCGCCCTCGACGCTGTCGATGCAGATCTCGAATGTGGTCATCAGTCTTCCTTCTCTGTGCGGGGCCGTCCCGCGGTCCAATCGGGGGCGGCGGTGATGGCGCCCACCGGTTCGCCGCCGCCCAGCACCGGCACGCGGCGCAGTCCGGCGGCGCCGTCGACGGCCACCCCGGTGGCGGCCAGCGCGGCGAGGGCGATCGCGGTGGTGGCCCGGGGGCTGCCGTCGACCACCTTCACGGCGACCGTGTGCCCGTCCGCGGTGGCGACCCCGAGCACCCCCTCCGCGCCGCCCTTGGCGAGCGCCCCGCGCAGCGCTCGCATCAGGTCCGTGTTCGGATGTCCGTGCCAGCCGCCGACGTATTCCGGGTGCTGGCGCATCGCCTCGGCGACCCGCGCCTCCGGGCTGCCCTTCGGGGCGCGGACCAGGGCCTGAAAGGTGCGGGCCAGGCCGGTGAGGGGCAGCCCGAACAGCGGCGCGCCGCAGCCGTCCACCGCGACGGTGGTGACCGGGGTGCCGGCCAGGCGGGCGACCGTGGCGGCGACCTCGCGTTGCAGCGGGTGTGCCGGGTCCAGGTAGTCCGCCGTCGACCAGGACCGGGCGGCGCAGGCGGCGAGCATGGCGGCGTGCTTGCCGGAGCAGTTCATTCGGATCCGCTGTCGCCCCTCGCCGTCGCGGATCATCCGTTCCCGGGTCGGCTCGTCCTCGGGCCAGTCGACCGGGCAGCCGAGCGCGTCCTCGGTCAGCCCGGCGGCGGCCAGCACGTCCCGGACGACGGCCACGTGCCGGTCGTCTCCGGTGTGGCTGCCGGCGGCGATGGCCAGGGCGGGCCCGACCAGGGTTGTGGCGGCCGGGCCGGTCCCGGCGGTGGCGGCGGTGAGACAGGCCAGCGCCTGCACCGGCTTGAGCGTCGACCGGGGCAGCACCGGCTCGTCCGGCACGCCGGCCGCGAGCGTGACCTCGCCCGACGGATCGAGCACCACCACGCTGCCGTGGTGCCGGCTCTCCACGAAGCCGTTGCGGACGACCCGGGCCAGTTCGGCGTACGGGAAGGTGCTCATCGGGCGGTCCCTCCTGAGATGAGCAGCGGCGCCTCCGGCTCCGGGGCGCCGGTGCGCCGTCGGGTCGGCCGCCCGTTGCGGGCCTGGAGCACCCGGGCGACCTTCGACAGCGACGCGTTGACGGCCAGGTAGATCAGCGCGATCACCAGGAACGTCTGGATCAGCAGGTGGGTGTACGTGGAGAGCACCTGACCGCTGTAGAGCAGTTCGGTGTAGCTCACCACGAAGCCCAGTGAGGTGTCCTTGAGCAGGCCGACGAGTTGGCTGACCAGCGAGGGCGCGAGCCGGAGCAGGGCCTGCGGGAGCACCACCAGCCGCATGACCTGCCCGCGGCGCAGGCCGACCGCCAGGCCGGCTTCGGTCTGGCCCCGGTCCAGGGCCAGGATGCCGGCCCGGAAGATCTCGGCGAAGGCGGCTGCGTTCGCCACGACCAGCGGTACGACCAGTTTCCAGAAGAGGGAGAAGTTGATTCCGTACTGCGGCAGCGCGAAGAGCGTCACGTAGATCAGGAGCAGTACGGGAACCGTCCGGAAGACCTCGACGTACGCTGCCGCGAGCCAGCGCAGCGGCCGGCGTTCGGAGAGCCGGCCGAGCGCGAGGAGCAGGCCCAGCGCGGCGCTCAGCACCGCGGTGGCTGCGGCGGCGCGGACCGTGGCCCAGAGTCCGTCCAGCAGGTAGCGCCAGATCGGCCAGGTGGTGAAGGGCTGCCAGCGCTCGGCGGCCAGTTCGCCGTACCGGCCGAACTGGTGCACCGCCCAGGCCACGCCGGCGGCCACGGCGACGGCACCGAGCACGGTGGCGATCCGGATCCGGCGCCGGGCCCGGGGGCCGGGCTCGTCGAAGAGGATCTGCTGGGTCTGGTTCATCGAACGATCGCCAGCCTTCGTTCCAACACGCCGGTGATCCGGCCGATGAGCAGCGCGAGCAGCATGTAGGCAAGACCGGCGCCGGTGAACACCGCGATGGGCTGGGCTTCGACCAGGTTGACGTTGTTGGCGGCCTGGGTCAGCTCCACGACGCCGACGGCGGCGGCCAGTGAGGTGTTCATCAGCAGTGCGATGCAGATGTTGCCGATCGGCTGGATCACCGCGCGCAGTCCCTGCGGCAGGATGACGTGCCGCAGGGACTGGCTGAAGGTGAGTCCGATGGCGCGGGCCGCCTCGGCCTGCCCGACCCCCACCGTGTTGATCCCGGCCCTGATCGCCTCCGCCAGGTACGCCCCCTCGTAGGCGGCGATCACGATGGCGGCGGAGGTGAACAGCGGGAACGCGATGCCGACCGTCGGTAGGGCGAAGACGAAGAGCACCAGCAGTGCCAGCAACGGCAGGTTCTGGAGCACCTCGACGTAGACGGTGCCGACGGAGCGCAGCAGCGGCACCGGGCAGATCCGCAGCGTCGCCACGACGATGCCCAGCAGCATCGCGCCGATGGTGGTCACGACGGTCAACTGGACCGTCGTGACCAGCCCATGGCCGAGTTCGCCGAGGTGAGCGGTGAGGGCGTCCATCGGAACCGGTGCGTCCTCAGGAGCCTTCGACGGAGCCCAGCGCCGGCGGAGTGGGCTTTCCGCCCTCGACCACCGAGCCCAGGGTGCTCTCCCAGACCTTGGCCCAGGTGCCGTCCGCCTGGATCTTGCGCAGCCAGTTGTTGACGAACTCCTTGAACTGGGCGTCCTCCCGGGTGAGCCCGATCCCGTACGCCTCGGTGGTGAACGGGTCGCCGACCACCTTGATCGCCGGGTTCGCCTTGGCGTCCGAGGCGAGCAGGGTGAAGTCCTGCACGTACGCGTCGCCACGCTTCTGCACCAGCGCCTGCACCGCCTGCGGGTCGGTGGCGAAGGCGACCTGCTTCGAGCCGGGGGCGTGCTCCGGCAGCGCGGTCACCGCCGGCGTGTTCGCGCCGACGATCACCGTCTTGCCGGCGAGGTCCTTGACGCTCTTGATACCGGTCTCGTCCTTGCGGACCGCGACCGCCAGGCCCGAGGTCAGGTACGGCCCGGCGAAGGCCACCTGAGTGGCCCGCTGCGGGGTGATGGTGTACGTCTGGAAGACCGCGTCCACCGACTTCGCCTGCAGCATCGCCTCCCGGGTCTGGGTGCCGATGGTCACCGTCTTCACCTCGGGCTTGCCGATGATGTACTTGGCCAGCAGCTTGGCCATGTCGGCGTCGAAGCCCTCGATCTCGCCGGTGGTCGGGTTCTGCTGGGACAGCAGGGGGGCGTCCAGCGAACCGCCGACGATCAGGTGGCCGCGCTTGCGGATCATGTCCATGGTGGAGCCGGCCGGAATCTCGGCGTCCGAGGCCACCGGCGCGGCGTCGAAGACCGACTGGGCGACCTTCTGGCCGCCGGGCGTGCCGGGCACGGCCGGGCCGGAGCCGCCGTCGCCGCAGGCGGCGGCGGTCAGCGCCACGGCCACGGCCGCGGCCAGGGTCATCACGCGACGCCGCGTGACGTTCTTGCTCATCGACATTTCACCCTCCTCGGGGGGATCAGTGCTGGAGGATCTTGGAAAGGAAGTCGCGCGCCCGGTCGGTGCGGGGGGCGGCGAAGAACTCGTCGGGGGTGCCGGACTCGACGATCCGGCCGTCGTCCATGAAGATGACCCGGTCCGCGGCCCGTCTGGCGAAGCCCATCTCGTGGGTGACCACGACCATGGTCATCCCGTCGGCGGCGAGCGAGACCATCACGTCCAGGACCTCGTTGACCATCTCCGGGTCCAGCGCGGAGGTCGGCTCGTCGAACAGCAGCACCTTGGGGCGCATGGCGAGGGCCCGGGCGATCGCCGCTCGCTGCTGCTGACCGCCGGAGAGCTGCGCGGGGTACCGGTCCGCCTTGTCGGCGATGCCGACCCGGTCGAGCAGCGTCAGTGCCCGCTCGCGCGCCTCGGCCTTGGGGATCCGGCGGACCCGGGTCGGTCCGAGCGTCACGTTCTCCAGCACGGTGCGGTGGCCGAAGAGGTTGAACGACTGGAAGACCATCCCGACGTCGGCGCGGAGCCGGGCCAGGGCGCGGCCCTCGGCGGGCAGCGGTTCGCCGTCGATCTCGATGCTGCCCGCGTCGGCGACCTCCAGCCGGTTGAGGCAGCGGCAGAGGGTGGACTTGCCGGACCCTGACGGGCCCACCACGACCAACACCTCGCCGGTGGCCACGGTGAGGTCGATGTCCTTCAGGACGTGCAGCGGGCCGAACGATTTCTGCAGCCCCCGTACCGCCACCATCGGCCGGACCACGCCGGCTGAACCGGTCCGCCCGGTCAGGTCGGCTGCCATCGTCGGTGACACGGCCTGTCCCACTTTCTGCGATTGCCGAACAAAGTAGAGCGCTTATCGAACTAACGGGGCCATCTAATGCGAGAGACGAAACCAAGTCAACAGCTTGCCGGAAGAAAGCTGGGGTGCTAAGAACCTGGCGTGACGATTGACGACGCACCGCGTGACGCTCCCCGGGGCGGCACGCGCGAACTGCTCCGGTTGGTCGCCAGCGGAGCGGCGGTCAGTCGTGCGGACCTCGCCCGGGTCTCCGGGCTGTCGCCCTCGACCGTGTCGCAGCGGGTCGAGGCCCTGATCAGCGAGGGCTTGCTCACCGAGGCGGGCGCGGGCAAGTCGCGCGGCGGGCGACGACCCCGCCAGCTCGCCGTGCCCACCGGCCGGGCGGTCGTCGGTGCGATCGACCTCGGCGCGCACCATGCACGCATCGGCACCCTCGACCTGACCGGCCAGGTGGTCGAGGCGCGCACCCTGCCGGTCCAGATCGAGGACGGGCCGGAGGTCGTGCTCGGCCCGCTGCTCGACGAGGTGCAGGCGATGGCGGCGGGTGCGGACGGGGCCGTGCCCGGCGGGGCCGAGTCCCGCGGGAGAAGCCTCCGCGGCATCGGCCTCGGCATCCCGGGCCCGGTCCAGCACGGCACCGGTCGGGTGGTCGGCCCGTCCCGGATGCCCGGTTGGAACGGTTTCGACGTCGCCGACTTCTGCCGCCTGAGGGCGGACGTGCCGGTCGTCGTGGACAATGACGCCAACCTGATGGCCCTCGGCGCGCACCACGCCATCCACCCCGACCTCGAGCACGCCGTCTATGTGAAGGCGGGCACCGGCATCGGCGCCGGGGTCATTTCCGGGGGGCGGCTGCACCGGGGCGCGCAGGGCTCGGCGGGGGACATCAGCCATTGCCGGGTGGTGGCCGAATCGGGCCCGCTGTGCAGCTGTGGCAACACCGGGTGCCTGGAGGCGGTGGCCAGCGGTGCCGCGCTGGTCGCGGCGCTGCGCGAACAAGGCCTGCCGGTCGATGACCTGACCAGTGTCATGCGGCTCATCGAGGACGGTGACCCCCAGGCCACGGCGTTGGCCCGGCGGGCCGGCCGCTCGATCGGCGAGATACTCGCCGTGGTGGTGAACTTCTTCAACCCGCAGGTCGTCGCGATCGGCGGTCGGCTCGCCGAGTGTGAACCGCTGCTTGCCAGCTTGCGGGGCACGCTGTACGAGCGGTGCCTGCCGCTGGCCACCGAGTCGCTGCTGATCGAGCGGGTGACCGTCGGGCCGGACGTCGGCATCATGGGCGCCGCGCAGCTGGTCATCGATCGCGTCGTCGATCCGTCCTGAACCCGGGCCGGCGTCGCCCCCGGCCGATCGAGGCGCATCGGCGGCGATGCCGGGGGATCACTGGGCTGCTCTCCGGCATCACCCCGGCCACGACCAGGTGCTCAGCGCCCTCGGCGTCGCAGGCGAGCTGCGCCGCGAGGGCCTGGTCTTCCCGGACACCCCCGCCGCCATCCGCCACGCCCGGACGATCGCCCTGGCCGGCGCGGGTCGGTCGGCGGCTAACCGGGCAGCGCGCCCAACCCGGCCAGCAGCTCCCACCGCTCGGCGTCGCTGAGCACCGCATATGCGGGCTCGTCGCGGCGGTCGGTCTCGGCCTCGATCGCCGCCCGCGCCGGCCCGTCGGGCAGCGCCCGGATCTCGGCGGCGGTCAGCCCGGTGGCCCGCCACGCCGCCCGGTGCGCGTCGGCGCGGTGGTGGCGCAGCGAGCCGAGCCGGGTGACCAGCAGCGTCACGGGCGACGCGTCGGCCGGCTCGTACGGCGGGGTCATGGCGTGGAACGCCGGACCGCCGGTGGCCAGCCCGTGCTCGAGCACCCGGCCGACCAGCTCGGCCAGGCGGGGCACCGAGGCCAGGCCGGGCAGCATGCCGGGCTTGTCGGACCACAGCTCCTCGGCGGCCTCTGCGGTCGCCCGCTGCGCGAACAGCGCCAGCTCCCGGCCCAGCTCGGTGAGGTGCCAGGTGCTCTCGGCGTCCACCTTGGTCACCCCCTGGGCCAGCTCCCGGTCCATGTCACCGTCGGTGTACACCAGCGCGTCGGCGAGGGCTCCGGCCGGCATCGGCCGGGCCAGCACGCCGGAGAAGAAGCTGTTCTCGTAGCCCAGGTCCACGCCCCGCTCGGCGTAGAACGCCTCCATTCGGGCCCGGGCCGCCCAGCGGGCGCCCACGTACACCCGGTCGATGACCGGTCGGATCAGTCGCGCGTAGCTCACCGTCGTCTCCACGCCGCCGGACCCTACCGGGCGGCGGGACGCGCCGTGGGCCGGCTGCTCCGGCATCGGGCCGGTCCGACCGGCTCGACCCGGCCGGCGACGTGGTGCTCGGCTCGGCCACCAGCACCGACTGAGCTGCCCGGGCCGCCGCCGCTTCCTCCTACGGCCGACCGTGCCGCCTTCGGCCGATCGTGCCGCGCGCTCCGCGCTCGGGCAGGACAGCGAGTCGTCCGCTTGCTGTGGAGCTGATGTCGTCAACGACTCACCGGCCGCCATGCGGGGTCGGCGGATGCGTGCCGAGGGCGAGGAGGAGCGACAGTGAGTCGTTGGTGATGTCAGCTCGACAGCGTCCCTCAAGCTGTGTCTCGTCGCCGAGCAGCACGGCCGGCGCCCGAGACGCCGCGGGGCAGCGGCGAGGTCAGGGGGCTCCGGAGGCCGACCGCCGGAGCCCCGCCGCTCACTCCGGCACCCGCCGGTACGCGCCATCGCTGGCCGACGTGGCCATCGAGGCGTACGCGCGCAGCGCCGCCGACACCGGCCGCTGCCGGTCGGCCGGGGTGTACGGGCGGTCCCGCTTCTCCTCGGCGACCCGGCGGGCCTGCAGTTCGTCGTCCGGCAGGTTGAGGTGGATGGACCGGGCCGGGATGTCGATGACGATCTCGTCGCCCTCCCGCACCAGCGCGATCAGCCCACCCGAGGCCGCCTCCGGCGAGACGTGCCCGATGGACAGCCCGGAGGTGCCGCCGGAGAACCGCCCGTCGGTGAGCAGCGCACAGGAGCGGCCCAGCCCACGACCCTTGAGGAACGAGGTGGGGTAGAGCATCTCCTGCATGCCGGGGCCGCCCTTGGGGCCCTCGTACCGGATCACCACCACGTCCCCGGCGCTGACCGACTTGTTGAGGATGCCCTCGACGGCGGCCTCCTGGCTCTCGAAGACCCGGGCCGGCCCGCGGAAGGTGAGGCACTCCTCGGGCACCCCGGCGGTCTTCACCACGCAGCCCTCCGGCGCGAGATTGCCGTGCAGGATGGCCAGCCCGCCGTCCGCGCTGTACGCGTGCTCCCGGTCCCGGACGCAGCCGCCGGCCGCGTCGGTGTCCAGGGACGACCAGCGGTTGGTGGTGGAGAACGGCTCGGTGGTGCGGACCCCGCCCGGGGCGGCGTGGAACAGCTCCACCGCCTCCCGCGTGGCCGAGCCGCCCCGCACGTCCCAGTCGGCCAGCCACCGCTGCAGGTCGGGCGAGTGCACGGCGTGCACGTCCCGGTTGAGCAGGCCGGCCCGGTCCAGCTCGCCGAGGATGGCCGGGATGCCGCCGGCCCGGTGCACGTCCTCCATGTGGTACTGCGGCGAGTTCGGCGCGACCTTCGCCAGGCACGGCACCCGGCGGGAGATGGCGTCGATGTCGGCCACGCCGAAGTCCAGCTCCGCCTCGCGGGCGGCGGCGAGCAGGTGCAGCACGGTGTTGGTCGAGCCGCCCATCGCCACGTCCAGGGCGACCGCGTTCTCGAAGGCGGCCCGGTTGGCGATCGAGCGGGGGAGCACCGAGGCGTCGTCGGAGTCGTACCAGCGCTTGGCGATCTCCACGACGGTGCGGCCGGCCTCGACGAAGAGCGACCGGCGCGCGGCGTGGGTGGCCAGGGTCGTCCCGTTGCCGGGCAGCGCCAGGCCGATCGCCTCGGTCAGGCAGTTCATCGAGTTGGCGGTGAACATGCCGGAGCACGAGCCGCAGGTCGGGCAGGCGGAGCGCTCGATCTGACCGAGCTGGTCCTCGGTGACCGCCTCGTTCGACGCGGCGATCATCGCGTCGATCAGGTCGATCTTGGAGTGGACCACGCCCTCGATCGCCACCGTCTTGCCGGCCTCCATCGGCCCGCCGGAGACGAACACGGTCGGGATGTTCAGCCGTAGCGCGGCCAGCAGCATGCCCGGCGTGATCTTGTCGCAGTTGGAGATGCAGACCAGGGCGTCGGCGCAGTGCGCGTTGACCATGTACTCCACCGCGTCGGCGATCAACTCGCGGCTGGGCAGCGAGTAGAGCATGCCGCCGTGCCCCATCGCGATGCCGTCGTCCACGGCGATGGTGTTGAACTCCCGGCCGACCCCGCCGGCCTCGGCCACCGCGTCGGCGACCAGGCCACCGAGGTCCTTGAGATGTACGTGGCCGGGCACGAACTGGGTGAAACTGTTGGCGATGGCGACGATCGGCTTGCCGAAGTCGTCGTCGGTCATCCCGGTGGCCCGCCACAGGGCCCGGGCGCCGGCCATCGTCCGACCGTGGGTGGAGGTCTTCGACCGCAGCTCAGGCATGACTACCAGTCTGGCACCGTCGGCGCGGCAACCCCCCGGCGCGGCGGTCGTGTCCCAACAGTTGCGCACCTCGTCCCCCACGGGGTGCGGACATCCGGCAGAGTTGAGGTCGTGCATCTCCCCCCGGGCATGGTCGCCGTCGCGGTGCTGAGCGGGCTCGTCGCCGCCGGCGCCACCGCGCTGCTGGCCGCGACCGCCCGCCGGCGGGTCCGGGCGCACCGGCAGGCGTACGTGCTGCTCGCCGCGGCCGCCGGTGCCGCGCTGCTCAGCCTCCTGGTCGGGTTCACCGGTCTGCTGGCCGCCGGCGACCACTGGGCGCACCAGCAGGGGCAGCGCACCGGTTGGGCGACCCTCGTCTCGGTGGGCATGACGCTCGGTGGCGCGGCGCTCGGCCTCGCCCTGGTCCGGCTGCCCGGCGCCGCGGCCACCCGGGCGGCCACCGCCCGGCTGCTGCTCGACGGCCTGATCATGGCGAGCGCGCTCTGGTTCGTCGGCTGGGTCGTCTTCACCGCGCCCACCCGGCTGCTCGGCACGGCCACCCCGGTGGCCTGCCTACCCATCGTGCTGCCCACGATGAGCGCCGCGTTCACCGCCGGGCTCACCCTGATCATGGTGCTCCGGGCCGCCCCGCCGCGCGGCCGGCTCGCCCTGCTCGGCGCGGGCGTGACCGCGGTGACCAGCGGCGGACTCGGTCTCTCCGCCGGGCTCTGCCAGGGCGGGCCCGGCATGGCGGTCACCGGCGCGGCGATGCTCGCCGCCGGCCTGCTCACCACCGCGCTGGCCGTGCACCGGGTGGATCTCCCCGGGCAGGTCGACGTCGACCTGATCCGCCGGGACGGCGAGTACGCCTTCGTGCCGATGTTCGCGATGGCCGCCTCGGCGATGTACCACCTCGTGCAGGGCGGGCGGTTCGACGCGTTCGGCATCGTCGCCGGCAGCGTCGAGGGCTTCGCCCTGGTGGCCCGGCAGTACCTCGCCCTCAACGACGTCCGGGGGTACGCCGGCCGGCTGGCCGAGCGGGAGGCCCACTTCCGGGCGCTGGCGCACACCGACCCGCTCACCGGCCTGGCCAACCGGCGCGGGCTGCTGCGGGCGCTGCAGCGCTGCGCCGACGCGGATGTGCCGTGCGTGCTGCTCGGGCTGGACCTGGACGGCTTCAAGAACGTCAACGACCTGCGCGGACACGACGTCGGGGACGCGGTGCTGGCCGAGGTGGGCTGGCGGCTGCGCGGCAACCTGCGCCCCGGCGACCTGGCCGCCCGGCTCGGCGGGGACGAGTTCGCGGTGCTGATGCACGGCGGGAGCGACCCGGGCCCGGTCGCCGAGCGGCTGCTCGCGGTGCTCGGCCGCCCGTACGGGGAGGCGGACGCCCCGGTCTTCCTCTCGGTCAGTATCGGGGTGGCCGCCGACTGCGGCGACACCGACGTCGAGCTGCTGCTGCGCAACGCCGACCTGGCGCTGCGCTACGCCAAGCAGCGCGGCAAGAACCGGATCGAGCGCTACGACGCCACGTACGACCAGCTGCTGCGCCGGCGCACCATGCTGGAGCACGAGCTGCGCGGTGCGATCGAGCGCGACGAGCTGCGGCTGGCCTTCCAGCCGGTGGCGTCGCTGCCCTCGGTCCGCCCGGTGGGCGCGGAGGCGCTGCTCCGCTGGCACCACCCGGAGCTGGGCAACGTCCGCCCGGACGAGTTCATCCCGCTCGCCGAGGAGTGCGGGATGATCTCCAAGCTGGGCGCCTGGGTGCTGCACCAGGCCTGTTATCAGCTCTCCCGCTGGCTGGCGGACGGCCACGATGTCTGGGTGTCGGTGAACGTCTCGCCGCACGAGCTGCACGCCCCGGAGTACGTGGTCCAGGTCGCCGACGCGCTGCGCGCCCACCACGTACCGCCGCAGCGGCTGGTGCTGGAGGTGACCGAGCACGCCGTCGCCACCGACCTGGACGAGCTGATCCGCCGGCTCAGCGCGCTGCGCATCACCGGGGTGCGGATCGCGCTGGACGATTTCGGGGCGGGCTACTCCTCGCTCGGTCAGCTGCGCCGGCTGCCGATCGACATCCTCAAGATCGACCACGGCCTGGTCGCCGAGCATGAGCCGGTCCGGCCGGTCGGCCGGGACGGTCCGGCGTTCGCCCCGATGGTCGACATCGTGATGCGCCTCGGGCACCACTTCGGCCTCGAGGTGATCGCCGAGGGCGTGACCAACCCCACCGAACTGGCCGCGGTGGTCGCCGCCGGCTGCCGGTTCGGGCAGGGCGCGCTCTTCGGCTGGGGGGTGCCGGCCGAGCACCTGGAGGCGATGCTGGAGGCGGCCACCTCGCCCGGCGCCCGGCCCGCCACGCTGCCGCGGTTGCGGTCGAATCCACCCGCGTCGGTGCCCGCTCCGCGTCCCTCGAACGAGGGATCTTCGCAGGTGGCGAGGGCCGCCGAGGGTGCGTCGGGGCCTGACACGCCCACGTCCGTTAACCAGAATGTGGGATCAGTTGACTCATCGCGTGAGATGCGTCAGGCTTAGCCGCATGTCGTCGAACCGGTCGCTGCGAGTACTTACCTGAGCGCACTCTCCCTGAGCGAGAGTGCGCTGGCCCCGTGCATCTGCACGTGGGCTTTTTTGTTGCCGTCGGACCACCGCCGGGACGCCCGCGTTCCATCCTGAGAAGCGCATCACCCACTCCAGCCGAAGGCCTGAACCGCCATGACGAGACCCACGCCAGAGACCCTCGCCAACTCCGTCCGGCGAGCCCGCCCGGCCACCGAGCCGGCGGGTGACACCGACCAAGCCCCCGCCCCCCGCAACGGGTCCGCCCCGGCCGCCCCGGCCGTAGGGGGAACGGGCGCCCCGGCCGGCGCGGACGGACGCACCGCGACCGAACGGCGGCCTGCGCCGGCGCAGGTCTCCGGCGCCGGCTCGCTGGTGCGGTCGCTCGAGGCGCTCGGCGTCGACGTCGTCTTCGGCATCCCCGGCGGTGCGATCCTGCCGGCGTACGACCCGCTCTACGACTCCACCGTCCGGCACATCCTGGTCCGCCACGAGCAGGGCGCCGGGCACGCCGCCACCGGATACGCCCAGGCCACCGGCAAGGTGGGCGTCTGCATGGCCACCTCAGGCCCGGGCGCGACCAACCTGGTCACCCCGATCGCCGACGCGTACATGGACTCGGTGCCGCTGGTCGCGATCACCGGCCAGGTCGCGCGTCCGTCGATCGGCACGGACGCCTTCCAGGAGGCCGACATCCAGGGCATCACCCTGCCGATCACCAAGCACAACTTCCTGGTGCAGACCGCCGACGAGATCCCGCAGGTCCTCGCCGAGGCGTTCCACCTGGCCTCGACCGGCCGGCCCGGCCCGGTCCTGGTGGACATCCCCAAGGACGTGCTCCAGGCGCAGACCACCTTCGCCTGGCCGCCCACCCTGGACCTGCCCGGCTACCGGCCGACGCTGCACCCGCACGGCAAGCAGATCCGCGAGGCGGCGCGGCTGATGACCACCGCCCGCCGCCCGGTGCTCTACGTCGGCGGCGGCGTGCTCAAGGCCGGGGCCACCGAGGGGCTGCGCCGGCTGGCCGAGCAGACCGGCATCCCGGTGGTCACCACCCTGATGGCCCTCGGCGCGTTCCCCGACACGCACCGGCAGCACCTGGGCATGCCCGGCATGCACGGCACGGTCGCCGCGGTCTACGGCCTGCAAAAGGCCGACCTGATCGTCGCGCTCGGGGCCCGCTTCGACGACCGGGTCACCGGCAAGCTGGACTCGTTCGCCCCAGACGCCACCGTCGTGCACGCCGACATCGACCCCGCCGAGATCGGGAAGAACCGGCACGCGGACGTGCCGATCGTCGGCGACGCCCGGCACGTGATCGACGAGCTGATCGCCGCGGTCAGCAGCGAGCGGGCCGCCCGACCGGCCACCGACCTCGATGATTGGTGGACCCAGCTCGACGACCTGCGCAATCGCTACCCGCTCGGGTACGACGAGCCGGCCGACGGCACCCTCTCCCCGCAATTCGTGATCAAGCGGTTGGGCGAGATCGCCGGCCCGGACACCGTCTACGTGGCGGGCGTCGGCCAGCACCAGATGTGGGCCAGCCAGTTCATCTCGTACGAGAAGCCGTACACCTGGCTCAACTCCGGCGGCCTCGGCACCATGGGGTACGCCGTCCCGGCGGCGATGGGCGCGAAGGTCGGCAAGCCGGACACCACGGTCTGGGCGATCGACGGCGATGGCTGCTTCCAGATGACCAACCAGGAGTTGGCCACCTGCGCGCTGGAGGGCATCCCGGTCAAGGTCGCCGTGATCAACAACGGCAACCTGGGCATGGTCCGGCAGTGGCAGACCCTGTTCTACGGGGAGCGCTACTCCAACACCGAGCTGGGCACCCACAAGCACCGCATCCCGGACTTCGTCAAGCTGGCCGAGGCGCTCGGCTGCGTGGGGCTGCGCTGCGAGAACGCCGCCGACGTGGACAAGACCATCGAGGCGGCCATGGCGATCAACGACGCCCCCGTGGTCATCGACTTCGTGGTCGGCAAGGACGCCATGGTCTGGCCGATGGTGGCCGCCGGCACCAGCAACGACGAGATCATGTTCGCCCGGGGCGTCCGCCCCGCCTTCGACGAGGACGAGCTGTAGTCATGACCGAATGCACCGAGCGTAGCGAGGGCCATGAGGGCATGACGAGGAAGGCACTGCCATGACCGAATGCACCGAGCGTAGCGAGGGCCATGAGGGCATGACGAGGAAGGCACTGCCATGACCATGCACACCCTGTCCGTGCTGGTGGAGAACAAGCCGGGTGTCCTGGCCCGGGTCTCCGGGCTGTTCTCCCGGCGCGGCTTCAACATCGACAGCCTCGCCGTGGGCGAGACCGAGAACGCGGACGTCTCCCGGATCACCATCGTGGTCAACGCCGAGTCGTCCCCGCTGGAGCAGGTCACCAAGCAGCTCAACAAGCTGGTCAACGTGCTCAAGATCGTGGAGTTGGACCCGCAGGTCTCGGTGGCCCGGGAGCTGCTGCTGGTCAAGGTCCGCGCGGACCGCAACGCCCGCGCCCAGGTGCTGGAGACGGTGAGCCTGTTCCGCGCCCGGGTGGTCGACGTCGCTCCGGACACGCTGACCATCGAGGCCACCGGCACCCCCGACAAGCTCGACGCGCTGCTGCGCGACCTGGAGCCGTTCGGCATCAAGGAGATGGTCCAGTCCGGCACGGTGGCGATCGGGCGCGGCTCGCGTTCCATCACCGCCGGCCCGGCGCTGCGCGCCGCCTGACCCAACCGCACCGTCCACCGGCGGGCCGCCCGGACCGCCGTATGAAAGGGAAGCAAATGAGCGTTGAGGTGTACTACGACGACGACGCCGACCTGGGCGTGATCCAGGGCCGCAAGGTCGCGGTGATCGGGTACGGCAGCCAGGGCCACGCCCACGCGCTGTCGCTGCGGGACTCCGGCGTCGACGTGGTGATCGGCCTGCCCGCCGGCTCCAGGAGCCGGCCGAAGGCCGAGGAGCAGGGCCTGCGCGTGCTCACGCCGGCCGAGGCGGCGGCCGAGGCCGACGTGATCATGATCCTGGCGCCGGACACCGCCCAGCGCGGCCTGTACGCCGAGTCGATCGCCCCCAACCTGGCCCCCGGCAAGGCGCTCTTCTTCGGTCACGGCTTCAACATCCGGTACGGCCTGATCAAGCCCCCCGCCGACGTGGACGTGGCGATGGTCGCCCCGAAGGGCCCGGGCCACCTGGTCCGCCGCCAGTACGTCGACGGCAAGGGCGTGCCCTGCCTGGTCGCCGTCGAGCAGGACGCCAGCGGCAACGCCTTCGGCCTGGCCCTGGCGTACGCCAAGGCGATCGGCGGCACCCGGGCCGGTGCGATCAAGACCACCTTCACCGAGGAGACCGAGACCGATCTCTTCGGCGAGCAGGCGGTGCTCTGTGGCGGCGCGGCGGCGCTGGTGCAGACCGGCTTCGAGGTGCTCACCGAGGCCGGCTACGCGCCCGAGGTGGCCTACTTCGAGTGCCTGCACGAGCTGAAGCTCATCGTCGACCTGATGTACGAGGGCGGTATCGCCCGGATGCGCTACAGCATCTCCGACACCGCCGAGTACGGCGACCTCTCCCGCGGCCCCCGGGTCATCGACGCCCGGGTCAAGGAGGAGATGCGCAAGATCCTCGGCGAGATCCGGTCCGGCGAGTTCGCCCGCGAGTGGGTGGCCGAGGACGAGGCCGGCCGGCCGAACTTCGCCAAGTGGCGGGCCGAGGGCGCGGCGCACCCGATCGAGGAGACCGGGCAGAAGCTGCGGGCCATGATGAGCTGGGTCGACCGGCCCATCACCGAGACCGCCTGACCCCCGGGTCGGGCCGTACCCGACGCGGCCCGTGATCCGACGCTCTCCCCGGCGTCGGGCCACGGGCCGCGTCACTCCCGCGCCCGCCGGGCCCACTTGATGGGACCGGGTGACCGACGCCTCGCCCCCTCCGGGCGGATGAACGGCCGATGACGCGCGTGCCACCACCCTGTGTGAGGGCCCTCACCCCGCGGTCCGGGACACGCCGCCCGGACCGCCCCTTACGATCCCTTACAGGTGCTTAGCCAGCACCTGACGGCCATGGCACGGATCGGCGCAGGGCGCATCGCGGCGTCCCGACGCCCCCGGACCGACCGAACCCGAGCGTCTACGAGGACCGATGAATCCTGTCGTACTGATCGCCGAAGAACTCGCTCCCGCCGCCATCGAGGTGCTCGCGCACGACTTCGACGTGCGTCACGTCGACGGCACCGACCGTCCGGCGCTGCTCTCCGCCCTCTCCGACGCCGACGCGGTGATCGTACGCAGCGCCACCCAGATCGACGCCGAGGCGATCGCCGCCGCGCCGCGCCTGAAGGTGGTCGCCCGGGCCGGCGTCGGCCTGGACAACGTCGAGGTGCCGGCCGCCACCGCGCGGGGCGTCATGGTTGTCAACGCTCCCACCTCCAACATCGTCTCCGCCGCCGAGCAGGCCGTCGCGCTGCTGCTCGCCGTCGCCCGCAACACCGCCAGCGCCAGCGCCGCGCTGAAGGCGGGGGAGTGGAAGCGGTCGAAGTACACCGGCGTGGAGATCCAGGGCAAGACCGTCGGCGTGGTCGGCCTCGGTCGCATCGGTGTGCTGTTCGCCCAGCGCATCGCCGCCTTCGGCACGCGCCTGATCGCGTACGACCCGTACATCCAGCCGGCCCGCGCCGCCCAGCTCGGCGTCCGCCTGGTCGGGCTGGAGGAGCTGCTGCGGGAGAGCGACTTCATCTCGATCCACCTGCCCAAGACCCCGGAGACGATGGGCCTGATCGGCGAGAAGGAGCTGGCGACCGTCAAGCCCGGCGTCCGGATCGTCAACGCGGCCCGGGGCGGACTGGTCGACGAGCAGGCCCTGGCCGACGCGATCGCCGAGGGCCGGGTCGCCGGCGCCGGGGTCGACGTGTACGCGAAGGAGCCCTGCACCTCCTCGCCGCTGTTCGCCTTCGACAACGTGGTGGCCACCCCGCACCTGGGCGCCTCCACGCACGAGGCGCAGGACAAGGCCGGCCTGGCCGTGGCGAAGAGCGTCAAGCTGGCGCTGCAGGGCGAGTTCGTGCCGGACGCGGTGAACGTGCAGGCCGGTGGCGTGGTCGCCGAGGACGTCCGGCCGCTGCTGCCGCTGGCCGAGAAGCTCGGCCGGGCCTTCACCGCGGTGGCCGGCGGGGTCGCCGCCAGCGTCACCGTCGAGGTGCGCGGCGAGATCGTCAACCACGACGTCTCGGTGCTCAAGCTCGCCGCCACCAAGGGGCTGTTCAGCTCGGTGGTGGAGGAGCAGGTCACCTACGTCAACGCGCCGCACCTGGCCGCCGAGCGCGGCGTCGAGGTCACCCTGGCCACGCTGGCCGAGACGGTCGACCACCACAACCTGGTGACCGTACGCGGCGCGCTGCCGGACGGCCGGACGGTCAGCGTCTCCGGCACGGTGACCCAGGCCGGCGCCCGGGACGTGCTCAAGCTGACCGAGGTGGACGGCTTCGACGTGGAGATCGGCGCGGAGGGCATCCTGGTCTTCCTGCGCTACGTCGACCGGCCGGGCGTGGTCGGCACCGTCGGCACCCTGCTCGGCGAGGCCGGCGTCAACATCGCCGCCATGCAGGTCGCCCGCCGCGAGGCCGGCGGCGAGACGCTGATGACGCTCACCGTCGACCAGGCGCTCGGCGCGGACCTGCTCAGCTCGGCCGCCGACTCGATCGGCGCGGTCGCGGCCAGCGCCGCCGACCTGCGCGACGAGTAGGTCCGGACAGGACGGATCGGGGGCCCGGCCGGTCGGCCGGGCCCCGCGTCGCGTCGGTCGGTCAGGGGGTGACGCGGGCCGGCGGTGGGTAGACCGAACCGTCCTGCGCGTCGAAGAGCATCAGGTCGTGCTCGCCGGCCAGCCGCTCGATGTCGAGCAGCACCTGGTCCTCGCAGGTGGGGACGAGGTTCAGCTCCACGTGGTCGCTGGCCGCGTGCAGCGGGGTGACCTCCCAAGGGCTGCCCGGCCCCGCCGGGCGGTCCGGATAGGCGGCGGTGATCGCCCGGTAGAAGCCGACCACCCTCGGGTCGGGGTACTGGTCGCCGTGCCGCCCCTCGCGGCACCGCCGCACCGCTGCCCGTACGTCGTTGGGCGTGGCCCCGGACGGCAGGGCCCACACGCTCAGATCGAAACTCACGGCGGACAGCGTGCCATCCCGGGTCCGCGCCGTCACCCCTGCCCTGTGGCAGGCCAGTGAGGTGAGGCCGGATTTCGGTGCCCGACGGTCCGCTGTGGAGACTCTTGCGTCGAGTTGCGTCGATTCGCTAGCGTACCCGTGCGGTCACTGGTTGAGTTGAGACTCCGGCCCGTCTTCGGGTGGCGCGGTCGGGCGTTCGGCCCACCGGCCCGCACCCCTCGGTTGCGCGAGCCACGCGCACTCGTCGCTGACCGGCCCCCACGGTCGTTGCCGAGACCGTGGGGGCCGATCGCGGGCCGCGTCCCGGGTGCGAAGACGAGGCGACGGCCGGCTGTCAGCGCCGACGGTGGGCGAAGAGCGCCCGGTAGCCCGAGCCGTTGCGGAACCAGGCCAGTCCGGCCGGACCGGCGGCGTAGAGGGCGGTGGCGTAGGCGTCGGCCACCGCGAGGTCCGGTCCCACCACCGTCGCGGCGACCAACTGGTCGGCCGGCTCGCCGGTGTGCGGGTCCACCACGTGTCCCCGGCGCCCGGTCACCCCGGAGGTGCCCACCGCGCCGGCCGTCATCTCCAGCACCAGCGGCGCCCGGTGGGCGTCCGTCGGATGGTGTACGGCCACCCGCCACGGACCGCCGTGTGCGGCGTGGCCGCGTACGGTGAGGTCTGCGCCGCAGACCACGGCGTAGTCGTGGACGCCGGCGGCGCGCAGCCGGGCCGCGGCCCGTTCCACCGCCCAGCCGCCGAGCAGGCCGCCCGGGTCGAAGCCGCCCGGCACCGCCCAGGCGTCGAACCACCCGTCGGTCGCCGCCCGCATGGCGGCGCAGCGGTCCACCAGGTCGGCCAGCGGGGGGTACGACTCGGGGCCGATCTCGCCCCGCCGCAGTCTCGAGACCAGGCTGTCCGGCCGGTTCGGCCCGTAGGTGAGGTCGATGGCCCGCAGTTCGGCGACCGCGTCCCGCAGTGCCTCCCCGGCGCCCCGGCGGCCCAGCCACTCCGGCGCGTTGAGCAGCAGGGTGTACTCGGCGGTGGAGGTGCGGACGGTGTGCTGGACGCTGATCCGGTCGACGGCGCCGCCACCGGCCCGGTCCACCCGGTGGCTGCGGGCGCCGAGGCGCAGGTCGGGGCGGCGGCTGAGGAAGGCCGACTGGTCGATCCACCGGTTCCGTGGCTGCTCGTCGGTCCAGCGGGCCCGCCGCTGCTCGTCGATCCGCATCGCACCTGCTCCCTCACTGGCGACGCCGCAGCGCCACGGCGAAGCCGGTCCCGGGCCCCCGTCGACCCGCTCGCCCTCGACCCTAGGGTGCGGAGTTGACCGCCCCATGAATGTCACCTGGGAACCTGCTGAGCAGGCGGATTTCCCGAATGTTGGAAGGCGCGTACCGGGAGCCGGGACGGCGACGTACCGTTGCGCAGGGACGACGAGGTGAGGAGCGCCAGGTGGCACGGATCGCGGTGGTGGCCGGGGACGGGATCGGACCCGAGGTGGTCGGGCAGGCCCGCAAGGTCATCGACGCCGTGCTCCCAGGGGTGGCGGCCACCGAGTACGACCTCGGCGCGGCGCGCTACCACCGCACCGGCGAGGTGCTGCCCGACTCGGTCCTCGACGAGTTGGCCGGGCACGACGCCATCCTGCTCGGCGCGGTCGGCGACCCGACCGTGCCGCCGGGGGTGCTGGAGCGCGGCCTGCTGCTCAAGCTCCGCTTCGCCTTCGACCAGTACGTCAACCTCCGCCCGTCCCGGCTCTGGCCGGGCGTGCCCGGCCCGCTGGCCGCCGTGAAGCCGGGTGAGGTCGACCTGGTGGTGGTCCGCGAGGGGACCGAGGGCCTGTACGCCGGCGCCGGCGGCTCGCTGCACCGGGACACCCCGGCCGAGGTGGCCACCGAGGAGAGCCTGAACACCCGGCACGGCGTGGAGCGGGTGATCCGGGACGCCTTCGCCCGGGCCCGCCGCCGCGAGCGGCGCAAGGTGACCCTGGTGCACAAGACCAACGTGCTGACCCACGCCGGCTCGCTCTGGGCGCGGGCCTTCGAGGCGGTCGCCGCCGAGCACTCCGACGTGACCACCGAATACCAGCACGTCGACGCCGCCGCGATGTTCCTGGTGACCAACCCGCAGCGGTACGACGTGGTGGTCACCGACAACCTCTTCGGCGACATCCTCACCGACATCGCCGCCGCGGTGACCGGCGGCATCGGCCTGGCGGCCAGCGGCTGCATCAACCCGGAGGGCCACTACCCGTCGATGTTCGAGCCGGTGCACGGCTCCGCGCCGGACATCGCCGGCCGGGGCGTCGCCGACCCGGTCGCCGCGGTGCTCTCCGCCGCGCTCCTGCTCGACCAACTCGGCCACGCCGAGGCCGCCGCGCGGGTGACCGCCGCGGTCGCCAGCGAGCTGGCCGGCCGTACGCCGGGCGCGCCGGTGCGCACCGAGGAGGTCGGCGACCGGCTCGCCGGGTACGCCGTAGCCTGACCGGGCCGTCACACGGCCCGGATCCGGGCCGCCAGACCCGGGTACCCGGGCCCACTCCGTCCGGCCACCGTCGCGCAACCCATCCGGTGTGCTCTATGTGTCGGGGCGGAGCTATCCGCTGAACGACCGTTCGGGGTAAGTTTCTGGCACCAGTGACGTCGGCGTGCGATCACGCATGCCGTGGACCCGCAGGGAGGTCAGCGCGATGAGCGGTGGTGACAAGCTCGATTTCGAGATCCGTCCGAATTCCGCGCCGGTATCCGCCGCCGACCGGGCCGCCCTGCTGGCGAACCCCGGTTTCGGACGGGTGTTCACCGACCACATGGTCACGATCCGGTACGCCGAGGGCAAGGGCTGGTACGACGCCCGTGTCGAGGCCCGCGCACCGATCCCGATGGATCCGGCCGCTGCGGTCCTGCACTACGCGCAGGAGATCTTCGAGGGGCTGAAGGCGTACCGGACCGCGGACGGGGCGGTGACCATGTTCCGTCCGGAGGCGAACGCCGCCCGCTTCGCCGCCTCCGCGCGGCGCCTGGCGATGCCGGAGCTGCCGCCGGAGGCGTTCGTGGAGTCGCTGCGCCGGCTGGTGGAGCTCGACCAGGACTGGATCCCGGAGGCCGAGGACGCCAGCCTCTACCTGCGGCCGTTCATGTTCGCGAGCGAGGTGTTCCTCGGCGTCCGCCCGGCCAACGAGTACCTCTACTGCGTCATCGCCTCGCCGGCCGGGGCGTACTTCCCCGGCGGGGTCAAGCCGATCACGGTCTGGGTCTCCCCGGACTACACCCGCGCGGCGCCGGGCGGCACCGGCGCGGCCAAGTGCGGCGGCAACTACGCCGCCTCACTGGTGGCGCAGGCCGAGGCGATCGAGGCGGGCTGCGACCAGGTGGTCTTCCTGGACGCGGTCGAGCGGCGCTCCGTCGACGAGCTGGGCGGCATGAACGTCTTCTTCGTCTACGACGACAACACCCTGGTCACCCCGCCGCTGACCGGCACCATCCTGCCGGGCATCACCCGGGACGCCATCCTCACCCTGGCCGCCGAGTCGGGGCACCGGGTCGAGGAGCGGCCGGTCAGCTTCGCCGACTGGCAGGCGGACGCGGCCAGCGGCCGGCTCCGCGAGGTCTTCGCCTGCGGCACCGCCGCGGTGGTCACCCCGATCGGCGGGGTGCGCTTCCCAGACGGCGAGTTCCTCGTCGGCGGCGGTGAGCCGGGGCGCTCCACCATGGCCCTGCGGCAGAAGTTGGTCGACATCCAGCGCGGCCGCGCCGAGGACCGGCACGGCTGGGTACGGCGCGTGCTCTGACCGGGTCTTCGCGTTGACGGCCGGCACCCGCAGGGTGCCGGCCGTCGCGCGTTCCGGCTTCCGGCCGGCTCGGCCCGCCGAGGGCCGGACGCGGCGGAGCGGCGGCTGAGCCGGCGCGGGTCAGTCGAGCAGGTGGTCGCGGAGGGCGTCGAGCTGAGCCTCGGTCACCCCGGTGTGGCGCAGGTAGCCCTCGACCGAGCCGTACCCCTCGCGCAGTTCGGTGAGGAAGAGCATCATCGCCTCGGCGGGGGAGGCGAGGAAGGGCGGCGGCAGCTCCTCGGCCTCCGGCGTGGTGGCCCGCACCCAGGCGCTGAACCGCTCGGACGCCTCGGTGCTCAGCGCGTAGTCGGCGGCGACGTCCGCGTCGGCCACCCCGAGCACGGCCATGGTGAGCCCGCAGACGATGCCGGTGCGGTCCTTGCCGGCGACGCAGTGCACCACCACCGGCGCGTTGGCGCTGTCGGCGATCAGGCCGACCGCCTCGGCCAGCCCGGCGGTGCCGGTACGGGCCAGGTCGGCGTACCGGTCGGCGAGGTAGCGGGCCAGGCTGGTGCCGGGCTCGTACCTATGCTCGGCCCAGTCCTGGTGCTCGGGGTGGATGTGCCGGTAGGCGAGCCCGTCGTAGGCCGGCACCCGGCCGTCCCGCGCGACCTCGGTCGGCCTGCGCAGGTCGACGACGGTGCGGATGCCGAGGGCGGCGAACGCCGCTTGGTCGGTCTCGTCGATCCGGTGCAGCGAGTCGGAGCGGTAGAGCCGGCCCCGGCGGACCGTACGCCCGTCGTGGCCGGTCGGGCCGCCGACGTCGCGGAAGTTGAACAGGGCGGGGAAGGGGTTCCGGTGCGGGGTGTCCAAGGCGTCCACCCTTGACACCGTAACGGCCGGCGGGGCATCGGGGTGCCCCGCCGGCCGCCTGTGCAGGTGTCTCCGTTTACCGGGCGGTACCCGGCGGGATCGACGAGTAGGTGTCGTCGTAGTAACCGCCGAGCTTGTCCCGGTACGCCGGGTCCGTGTCGGTGCTCTCGTCGAACTCGGGCGCGGCCTTGATCTGGTCCTTGCTCCGGTCGACGTAGACCTTCCGGGCGTCGTGGTCGACGTGGTTGACGGTGCCGGCCGGCAGCATGACCTTCTTGCCGAAGATCCACGGTCCGGTGTCGACCACGAGGAAACTGGAGTTCACCTCGTGGCTGGCCCGGTCCACCTTGCCGATACCGCCGTCGCTCGCCTCCACCTTGTAGCCGACCAGGTCAACGCCGGTCACCCCGGCGTCGTCCCGGTAGCTCCACGGATCGAAGCGCCCGGCGGGCGCGCCGCCCGCGAAGGCGCCCTGACCACCCTGGGTGGTCGGCGGGTCCGGCGTCCCGTGGGTCGTTCGAGGGTCGAGCCGCTCCATGGCGTTCACTCCCTTTCTCGACTTTCTCGGGGGATGTGCCTGTCGGACCCTTTGCTACCCCGGTGCGAAGATCGATACACCTCTGATTCAGGCCAGCGCGGCCTCCGCGTCCAGCGCCACCGCGGCGGCGTGCACGACGGCGGCGATCCGCAGCGCCTCGTGCACCTGCTCGCGGGTGAACCCGGCGCCGCGCAGGGTCTTCTCGTGCGACTCCAGGCAGACGCCGCAGCCGGTGATCGCCGAGACGGCGAGGCACCAGAGCTCGAAGTCGCCCTTGTCCACGCCCGGCCGGGCGATGATCTGCATCCGCAGCCGGGCCGGCATCGAGGCGTACTGCTCGTCCCCGATCAGGTGCTTGGCCCGGTAGTAGACGTTGTTCATCGCCATGATCGTGGCCGCGCCCTTGGCGGCCTCGATCGCCTCCGGCGCGAGGTGGTCGGCCGCCTCGGCGACGACCTCCCGCAGCACCACCGGGTTGCGCGCGGCGACCGCGCAGGCCAGGGCGGTGCCCCAGGCCTGCTCCGGCTTCAGCGTCGAGGTGCTGATGGTCGAGCCGAGGTTGAGCTTGATGTCCTTGGCGTACTCGGGCAGCGCCGCCTTGACCGCGTCCAGACCCATGGTCAGGCCCCGGCGCCCGCGAGCAGCGCGTTGGCGTCCAGGGTGGCGCCGCCCTTGTTCCAGTTGCACGGGCAGAGCTCGTCGGTCTGCAGGGCGTCCAGCACCCGCAGCACCTCGGAGACGTTCCGGCCGACCGAGCCGGCGGTCACCATGGCGAACTGGATCTCGTTGTTCGGGTCGACGATGAAGGTGGCCCGCTGGGCGACCCCGTCCTCGCCGAGCACGCCGCAGGCGGCGGTCAGCTCGCGCTTGATGTCGCTGAGCATCGGGAAGGGCAGCTCGCGCAGGTCCGGGTGGTCCTTGCGCCAGGCGTAGTGGACGAACTCGTTGTCGACGGAGACGCCCAGGACCTGCGCGTCCCGGTCGGCGAACTCACCGTTGAGCCGGCCGAACTCGGCGATCTCCGTCGGGCAGATGAAGGTGAAGTCCTTCGGCCAGAAGAAGACCACCCGCCACTTGCCCTGGTGGGACTTGTGGTCGATCGTCTCGAACGCCTTGTCGGCGTCCAGCGACACGCAGGCGGTGAGTTCGTACTCGGGGAAGTGGTCACCGACAGTGAGCACAGGTCCTCCTTGACAGCGGCTCGTCACCGACGTGGAGCCGGTAACTGGATTGGTTCCAGATTCTTCCGCAGCCGCGTTTCCGCCGGGTAGCGGCCGGGTGACTTGTGAAGTCGATCACCAGTGGTGCGTTCCGCCCCGGTTCCGTCCACCTTTCAGGTGATGGCCACCGTCCGTCATCATCCCGATATGTGGGTTGTCCCTCCCAAAACCGAGGTCGGGGTGGCAAAGTACGGACCGTGACCAGCTCCGTCCTGATTATTGACAGCTAGCGCGCCGGCTTCCCTCTCGCCGAGCGCGCAGACCTCCCGCATCCGCGGGGGGTCTTTTTGTTGCTCCCCGCAGGTTCGAGACGAGGACTCCCATGACCTTCCAGGTGTACGACACGACGCTGCGCGACGGCGCCCAGCGCGAGGGGCTCAGCTACTCGGTGGTCGACAAGCTGGCGGTGGCCCGCCTGCTCGACGACCTCGGGGTCGGCTTCATCGAGGGCGGCTGGCCGGGCGCCGTCCCGAAGGACACCGAGTTCTTCCGGCGCGCCCGCACCGAGCTGGACCCGAAGCACGCGATCCTGGTCGCCTTCGGGGCCACCCGCAAGGCCGGGGTGGCGGTCGACGCCGACCCGCAGGTGCGCGGGCTCCTCGACGCCGAGACCCCGGCCGTGGCGCTGGTCGCCAAGGCGGACCTGCGGCACGTCGAGCGGGCGCTGCGCACCACCCCCGACGAGAACCTGGCGATGATCCGCGACACCGTGACGTACCTGGTCGGGCAGGGGCGGCGGGTCTTCGTCGACGGGGAGCACTTCTTCGACGGCTACCGGCACGACCCGGCGTACACCGCCGCCGTGTTGGAGACGGCGCTCGCCGCGGGGGCCGAGCGGTTCGTGCTCTGCGACACCAACGGCGGGATGCTGCCCTCCCAGGTGACCGCCGCCATCACCGACGTCACCGCGCGCACCGGCGTGGCGCCGGAACTGCTCGGCATCCACTGCCAGAACGACACCGCCTGCGCGGTCGCCAACACCATCGCCGCCGTCGAGGCCGGCGTCCGCCACTTCCAGGGCACCGCCAACGGGTACGGCGAGCGCCCCGGCAACGCCGACATCTTCGCGGTCGTCGCCAACCTCCAGCTCAAGCTCGGGCTGCCCGTCCTGCCGGAGGGCTGCCTGGAACAGATGGTGCGGGTCTCGCACGCCATCGCCGAGATCGCCAACATCGCCCCCGACACCCACCAGGCGTACGTCGGGGCCGCCGCCTTCGCCCACAAGGCGGGGCTGCACGCGAGCGCGATCAAGGTCGACCCGTTGCTCTACAACCACGTGGACCCGTCGGTGGTGGGCAACGACATGCGGATCCTGGTGACCGAGATGGCCGGCCGGGCCAGCATCGAGCTCAAGAGCCGCGAGCTGGGTCTGGACCTGGCCGGCCATCCGGAGGCGCTCGCCACGGTCACCAAGCAGGTCAAGGAGTTGGAGGCCGGCGGCTGGTCGTTCGAGGCCGCCGACGCCTCGTTCGAGCTGCTGGTCCGCTCCGAGCTGCCGGGTCGGGCCGCGCCGCGCCCGTTCGCCCTGGAGTCGTACCGGGTGCTCGTCGAGCACCGCGAGGACGGCGCGGTGGTCTCCGAGGCCACCGTGAAGATCCGGGTACGCGGCGAGCGGGTGATCGCCACCGCCGAGGGGAACGGCCCGGTCAACGCCCTGGACGAGGCGCTGCGGGTGGCGCTCGGCCGGCACTACCCGGAGCTGCGCGACTTCGAGCTGGCCGACTACAAGGTGCGCATCCTGGAGGGCAGCCACGGCACCGGCGCGGTGACCCGGGTGCTGGTGGAGACCGCCGGCGCGGGCCGCGACTGGACGACCGTCGGCGTGCACCCCAACGTGGTCGAGGCGAGCTGGCACGCCCTCGTCGACGCGCTCACCTACGGCCTGGACCGGGCCCGCGTCTGAGTCGGCTCACCCGGCGGGCAGCCGCAGTTCGGCCAGGACGGCGCGGTGGTCGCTGCCGGGAAGGGCGTGCACGGCGACCGAGCGGACCGCGATGCGCCGGTCGGCCAGCACGTGGTCGATGGTGACCGGCGGGATGGGGTCGCCGTCGTACGGGCCCCAGGTGCCGGTGAGCCCCGCGCCGGCCTGGTCCGCCGCGTCGACGTACCCGGTGGCGATCAGGTCGCGCAGCGGCGCGTGGTCGAGGGTGGCGTTGAAGTCCCCGGCGAGGATGCTCAGCCGCCCCCGCGGGGTGGCCTGCGGCTGACCGCGCAGGTCGGTCCACCAGTCCGGCACCACCCGGACGGCGTACGGCGCGGCCGGGTGCGCCGACTCCACCCGCAGGGGTGGCGCGCCCGGCACCGCCAGGGTCCCGTACGCCTGGGTGAAGGAGAAGCCCTGGTTGCGCCGGAACCCGACCTCGCTTAGCGGGTGGCGCGCGTACAGCCCGGAGCCGGTGGTGCCGACCTCGGGGTTGAGCTCCCGGTACGGCAGCAGGGTGGCCAGCCCGAGCCGGTCCAGCTCGGCGGCGATCGGCGGGGTGAACTCCTGCACGGTCAGCACATCGACCCGTTGCGTCCGGACCAGGTCGACCAGCACCGCCGGATCGGCGCCGCCCTTGAGCAGGTTGGCGGTGAGCAGCCGCAGCGTGGGGCCGGCGACCGCCGGCTGGCCGGAGCCGACCGCGCGCGGCGCCACCGCCCCGATCAGCGCCAGCGCGGCGGCCGCCGCGACCACCGCCGGGGCGACCCGGCGCAGGGCGAGCGCCAGCACCAGCGGCACCAGGGCTCCGGCGGCGACGTACGGCGTGAAGGCGACCGCCTGCACCAGCGGCCCGCGCTCCCACCCGGCCAGCCGGAGCACGGCCCAGGCGGCCCCGGGCGCGACGGCCAGCCAGCACGCCACCGGAACGATCCGGCCCGCCATACGTCCCTCGCGCAGCACCTCGGTCACGGCCGCCACCGTACCGGCCGGTGACCTGGTCTGGCCCCGACTGCGCCCGCCCGGCCCCGCTCGCGCCGTTCCGGCCCCTCCGGGGGAGTCGTCCCGATCCGGCCCTGGAAAGGGCACCGAGGGTCCGATAATCCGACGTTTGTCCGACCATCGGCACGGGAAGCATGCACCGTGACGGACATCTCGGACACCCTGGCCAGCGTGCCCAGCCCGGTCGATGCCGACGCGAGCGGCGTCGAGCTGGAACAGACTCTCTTCGAGGTCAAACGCGTGATCGTCGGGCAGGATCGGCTCGTCGAACGCCTGCTCATCGCCCTGATCGCCGACGGGCACTGCCTGCTGGAGGGCGTGCCGGGCGTGGCGAAGACCCTCGCCGCGCAGACCCTCGCCACCGTCGTCGGCGGCACCTTCTCCCGGGTGCAGTTCACCCCCGACCTGGTCCCCTCGGACATCGTCGGCACCCGGATCTACCGGGCCTCCACGGAGAGCTTCGACGTCGAGCTGGGCCCGATCATGGCGAACCTGGTGCTCGCCGACGAGATCAATCGGGCGCCGGCCAAGGTGCAGTCGGCGCTGTTGGAGGCGATGGCCGAACGGCAGGTCTCCATCGGGGGCCGCAGTTGGCCGGTCCCCGACCCGTTCCTGGTGCTCGCCACCCAGAACCCGATCGAGTCGGAGGGCGTCTACCAGCTCCCCGAGGCGCAGCGCGACCGGTTCCTCATGAAGGTCGTCGTCGACTATCCGAGCGACGCCGACGAATTGGCCATCCTCTACCGGATGAGCACGGACCGGCCGACGGCCCGGCCGGTCCTCGACCCGGCCCGGCTGCGGGAACTCCAGCGCCGGGCCGGCGACATCTTCGTCCACCACGCGCTGGCCGAGTACGTGGTCCGGCTCATCCTCGCCACCCGGGACCCGGGCCGGTTCGGGCTGCCCGAGATGGCGCCGCTGCTGGCGTACGGGGCGAGCCCGCGGGCCACCCTCGGCCTGGTTGCCGCCGCCCGCGCCAAGGCGCTGATCCGGGGCCGCGAGTACGTCCTCCCGGAGGACATCCGGGACCTGGCCGTCGACGTGCTCGCCCACCGGTTGGTGCTGTCCTTCGACGCCGTGGCCGACGGTGTCACCGCCGAGGCGGTGGTCCACCGGCTGATCGAGGCGGTGCCGCCGCCCCGGGTGGTCGCCGGGCACGCGGAGACGGCGCCCGACCTGGCGGCGGCATGAGGCGCCGGGCCGCTCCGACCCTGCCCGAGCCCGGCCTCGCGGACCTCACGCCCGACCAGCGGCTGCGCCGGCTGGAACTGACCGTCACCCGCCGGCTCGACGGGCTGCTGCACGGCCAGTACCGGGGCCTGCTGCCCGGGCCGGGCAGCGAGGTGGCCGGCAGCCGGGAGTACCGCCCGGGCGAGGACGAGGTGCGGCGGATGGACTGGGCGGTCACCGCCCGGACCGCCGTCCCGCACGTCCGGGAGGTCGACGCCGACCGGGAACTGACCACCTGGCTGCTGGTCGACGCCAGCCCCAGCATGGAGTACGGCACCGCCACCCTGGACAAGCGGGAACTGGCGGTGGCCGCGGTGGCGGCGGTCGGCTTCCTCACCGCCGGCGCCGGCAACCGTCTCGGCGCGCAGGTGCTCGCGCCGGGCGGCGTACGCCGGTTCCCGGCCCGAGGTGGGCGGACCCACCTGCTCGGGCTGCTGCGTGCCCTGCTGGCCGCGCCACGTAGCGACCCGGGACCGGGCGCCGTCGTCGCGCCGCCGACGCTGGTCGACGGGCTGGCCGGCGTCCAGCGGATGGCCACCCGGCGGGGTCTGGTGGTGGTCGTCTCCGACTTCCTCGACGGGCTGCCCGACGACCCGGACGCCGCCCCGTCCTGGGAGACCGCGCTGCGCCGGCTGACCATCCGCCACCAGGTGCTGGCCGTCGAGGTGACCGACCCGCGCGAACTGGAGCTGCCGGACGTCGGGCTGATCACCCTCGTCGACCCGGAGACGGGCCGGCGGCGCGAGGTGTGGACCGGGGACCGGACCCTGCGGGAGCGGTACGCGCAGGCGGCCGCCGCCGAGCGCGACCAGGTACGCCAGGCGCTGCGCCGGTCCGGGGCGGCGCACCTGGCGCTGCGGACCGACCGGGACTGGAGTGCCGACATCGTGCGCCACGTGCACGCCCAGCGGCGGCTGGCCGCCGCGCCGGCCGCGTCCCGGGGAGGCACCGCATGACCTGGCAGTCACCCGCCCGGCTCTGGCTCCTGCTCGGCGTCGCCGCCCTCGTCGTCGGCTACCTGATGATGCAGCGCCGGCAGAGCCGGTACGCGGTCCGCTTCACCAACCTGCGGCTGCTGGACCGGGTCGCGCCGCAGCGACCGGCCTGGCGCCGGCACGTGCCGGCGGGTCTCTTCCTCGCCATGCTCGCGTTGCTGGTGGTCGGCTTCGCCCGGCCGAGCTCCGAGGTACGCGTGCCCCGGGAGCGGGCCACCGTGATGGTGGCGGTGGACGTCTCCACCTCGATGCTCGCCGGCGACGTCGACCCCGACCGGCTGACCGCCGCCAAGGAGGCCGCCCGCCGGTTCAGCGACGGCCTGCCGGACGAGTTCAACGTCGGGCTGGTCGCCTTCGCCGGCAGCGCGGCGGTGCTGGTGCCGCCGAGCACCGATCGGGACGCGCTGGACGAGGGGATAGCACGGCTGGCCGAGGGGATCACCGGCGTCCAGGGCACCGCCATCGGGGAGGCGATCAGCACCTCGCTGGGCGCGGTGAAGAGCCTGGACGCCAAGGCCGCCGAGGACCCGCCGCCGGCCCGGATCATCATCCTCTCCGACGGGGCGAACACCTCCGGCATGGACCCGATGGAGGCCGCCGCCCAGGCTGTCACGGCCAAGGTCCCGGTGCACGCCATCTCGTTCGGCACGCCGTCCGGCTTCGTCGACCGGGGCGGACGGGCGATCCAGGTGCCGGTCGACGGGCAGACCCTCAAGGCGGTCGCCGAGGAGACCGGGGGCCGCTTCCACGAGGCATCCACCGCCGCCGAGCTGCGTGCCGTCTACGAGGACATCGGCACCTCGGTCGGCTACCGGAAGGAACAGCAGGACATCTCCGCCCGCTTCATCGGCCTGGGCCTGGTCCTCGCCATGGGCGCGGCCGCGGGATCGCTGCGGTGGTTCTCCCGATTGCCCTGATCCGCACCACCTTCGACGGCAGCACCGCACGACACGTGAGGAGCCAGGCATGGCAGTGCACACCGGACTCGGCGAGCCGCGCGGCCCGTGGTTCGTCTCTCCAGAGCTGGATCCGGACGGGCGCGGGCGTTGGGACGTACCCGGGTCGGATCGGGGCCCGGGGCGGCGGGGCTGGCGCGGCCGGCTGCTGAGCGCGCTGGCGGTGGTGGCCCTCTCCACCGTCTCCGGCGGGGCGGCCGGCAGCTGGGTGGCCGGCCGGGACGCGCCCGGACCAGCCGCGGCCTCCGCCGCGCCGGTGCCGGCGGAGCTGACCACCGCCGCCGAGAAGACCGTGCCCGGGGTGGTCTCGGTGATGGTCGGCGGCGCGTCCGGCGCCTCGGCGACCGGTTCCGGATTCGCCATCGACCACGAGCAGCACATCGTGACCAACGACCACATCCTGGCCCGGGGCGGCTCCGGTCCGGTGACGGTGGAGACCTCGGACGGCCGCCGGTTCACCGCCGAGGTGGTGGGGCGGGAGCCGAGCAGCGACCTGGCGGTGCTCAAGGTGCCGGCGTCGGCGGGGCTGGCGCCGCTGCCGCTGGCCAAGCCGAACAGCACCCGGGTGGGGGAGCCGGTGCTGGCGGTCGGTTCGCCGCTCGGCCTGGCCGGCACGGTCACCGCCGGGATCGTCAGCGCGCTCAACCGGCAGGTCCGCATCGGCAACGGCCGGCACAGCGCGGTGCAGACCGACGCCTCGATCAACCCGGGCAACTCCGGTGGCCCGCTGGTCAACGCCCGGGGCGAGGTGGTCGGGGTGAACACGGCCATCGCCACCATCGACGGCAACGGGTCGATCGGCATCGGATTCGCCATCCCGATCGACCAGGTCCAGCAGACCGCCGACACCATCATCGGCCGGGGCGGCTGACCGCTCCGCGCGGCCGTGACCTGGTAGCTTGCCGTACTGTCGGATATCCGGCCCGGAACCATCGGGCCATGGAAATATTACGCTGAGTATGGATACTGGCGTGGGTGGAGCAAGCTGTCATCGCGGCCCTCCTCCTGGTGGGCCTGATCCTCGGCGCCGGCGTCGGCGCGTCCTACGCGCGCGCGAAGCGGGGCTGGAAGGACTACCAGACGTTCCGGACCAGCGTCCCGGGCGCCCGGCGCACCGCCTGGCTGGCTATCCGCGCGGTCGTCACCAAGGTCGGCGTCATCGCGCTGCTGCTCGTCGGCGCGGCCGCCTACGCGGCGGCGGGCTCGGACCACGAGCGGGTCGATCCGGTGCCCACCTCGACCGTGACCCCGACGCCAACCCCAACCCCAACCCCAACCCCAACCCCGAGCCCACGGTCCGGGCGTTAGCCTCGGGGCGTGGACGACGGACTGCGGGTGACCGACCGGCTCGTGGTTCCCGACGCCGAGCTGCGGGAACGCTTCTCCCGCTCGTCGGGGCCGGGCGGGCAGGGGGTCAACACCACCGATTCCCGGGTGGAGCTCAGCTTCGACCTGGCTGGCTCGCCCAGCGTGCCCGAGCCGTTGCGCGCCCGGGCCCTGGACCGGCTCGCCGGACGGCTGGTCGACGGCGTGCTGACCGTGGCCGCCAGCGAGCACCGGACGCAGCTGTCCAACCGGGAGGCGGCCCGCGAGCGGATGACCGACCTGCTGCGCGAGGCCGTCGCCCCGCCCCCGAAGCCGCGCCGCCCGACCCGCCCGTCCCGCGCCGCCAAGGAGCGGCGGCTGGCCGAGAAGAAGCGGCAGTCCCAACGCAAACGCGACCGCCGGGTGGACGGCGACTGACCGGAAAAGGGTTTGAGGCCTGGTCGCGACGCCACCCACAATGCGCCGCGTGCCGACCGACTTCTCCGTCAAGCCCACCCTCACCGGCGACCGGGTGCTGCTGCGTCCCTTCGTCGCCGACGACGCCACCGTCTTCCAGGTCATCCTCGCCGACCCGGAGGTGGTCCGGCTCACCGGCAGCCCGCCTCAGGAGCGGTTCGACCTGGACCGGCTCCGTGACTGGTACGGCAGCCGCAGCAGCCAGACCGACCGGCTCGACCTGGCGGTGGTGGACCGGGAGTCCGGGGAGTGCGTCGGCGAGGTGGTCCTCAACGAGTCGGACCCGCACAACGCCAGCTGCAACTTCCGCACCCTGATCGGCCCGGCCGGGCGCGGCCGGGGCCTCGGCACCGAGGCGGTCCGGCTGATCGTCGGGTACGGCTTCACGCAGCTCGGCCTGCACCGGATCTCGCTGGAGGTGTTCGCGTTCAACCCGCGCGCCCGCCGGGTATACGAGAAGGCCGGCTTCGTCGCCGAGGGCACGCTGCGGCAGGTGCTCCGCGACGGCGACGACTGGGTGGACGCCACGGTCATGTCGATCCTCGCCCCGGAGTGGGCACGCCACCGGGGCCGCCCCGAGGGCTGAGTCCGCCACCCGGAACCGGGGTTGAGCGGAGGATGTCGGACTGCTTCAATCCGTAGCACCAGGGCCGTCACCGACCACCACGTCACGTGCCAGGAGTCCGTCTTCATGCTCGGTAAACCCCTGCGCGCCGCGCTGATCGTGGTCGCCGCCCTGCTGGCCGCCCTCGCCGTCGGGCTCGCCCTCGTCCCGGCCGCTCCGCCGGCCGCCGCCCCCACCACCCCGGTACGCGTCATGCCGCTCGGCGACTCCATCACCGGCCAGCCGGGCTGCTGGCGGTCGGTGCTCTGGAACCGCCTCCAGTCCACCGGCTACCCCGACGTCGACTTCGTCGGCACCCTCGGCCCGCAGGGCTGCGCCCTGCCCCACGACCGGGACAACGAGGGACACGGCGGCTACCTGGTGACCGACGTGGCCAACCAGAACCTGCTGCCCGGCTGGCTCGCCGCCACCCAGCCGGACGTGGTGCTCATGCACTTCGGCACGAACGACCTGCGGCGCAACATCGCGCCGGTCACCATCCTGGCCGCGTACTCGAAGCTGGTGGACCAGATGCGGGCCAGCAACCCGGCGACGACCGTGCTCGTCGCGAAGATCATTCCGATGAACCCGAGCAGCTGCCGGGAGTGCGGCCGGCGGGTGGTGGCGCTCAACTCCGCCATCGACGGCTGGGCCGCCGGCAAGACCACGGCCGCCTCCCCGGTGGTCGTGGTCGACCAATGGACCGGCTTCGACACGGCCACCGACACGTACGACGGGATGCACCCGAACGCCGCCGGCGACCAGAAGATGTCCGACCGCTGGTACCCGGCGCTCACCGCGGCCCTTCGCCGCACCATCCCGACGCCCACCACCTCGCCCGCCGGCAGCCCGACGCCGACCCGGACCGGCGCCGCCGGCTGACCCGGGCCGGGGCCGTCGGCCAGCCCGGCGGCCCTGGTCAGTCGAGCGCGGCGAGCAGCCGGGACCGCAGTCCGGCGGCCCGCTCGGCGAAGCCGCGCTGGGCGCTGGCGTACTCAACCCGGCCCTCGGGGGTCTCCACCCGGACCGGCGGGTAGCCCAGGTCGGCGAGGTCGTACGGCGAGGCCCGCATGTCCAGCGTGCGGATCTCCCGGGCCAGCCCGAGACAGTCCGCCACCAGCTCGGAGGGCACCAGCGGGGAGAGCTTGTACGCCCACTTGTAGAGATCCATGTTGGCGTGCAGACAGCCCGGCTGCTCCAGCGCGTGCTGGCTCTCCCGGGTCGGGGTGAGCAGGTTCAGCGGCCGGGCCGGCGCGGTGAAGAACCGGAACGCGTCGAAGTGGCTGCACCGGACGCCCCGCTCCTCGACCACCGCGGCGGTCGCCGTCGGGCTGAGCCGCAGCGGCCAGGCGTTGTGCCGTACCTCGTCCTGGGTCTGCTGGTAGACCATCGCCCACTCGTGCATGCCGAAACAGCCGAACTGGGCCGGGCGGCCGGCCGTCGCCGCGAGCAGCGCCCGGATCCAGAAGATCGACTCGGCGCGCCGGGCGCGTACCCGGTCGCTGTCGAGGGTGACCCCGGCGTCGGTGGCGCGGTAGTCCGGGCCGAACTCGTCCGGGTCCGCGTCGCGCAGCACCACCCCCGGGCCCGGGTGCCAGCGGCGCAGCTGGGCGGGGCGGTGCGAGTAGTAGGTGAAGAGGAAGTCCTCCACCGGGTGCTTCACCCCGGAGCGCCGGCGGGCCAGGTGCGGCGCCAGCCAGGCGTCGACCCGTTCCTGGTGGGCGCGACGCCGGGCCTGCCAGTCGGCCGCGTCGAGGGCGGCGGCGGGGGCGAGGGCGGCGGTCACGGACCCCAGGGTACGACCCGCCGCCCCGCCCCCGGTCAGGCCACGTCCACCCGGACCCCGGCGGAGAACACCCCGCTGCGCAGCTCCAGTTGCTTGGGCGGGTCGTCGCCGTGGAGGGTGAAGACCAGCGGCAGGAGCACCCGCTTGCCCGCGGCGACCGGTTGGGCGAACACGTCCTGGCCGAGGTTCGCCACCCGGGTGGCGTCCTCGTCGGTGGCCACCCAGTTGCCGCCCGGCAGGTACGCGCGCTGGAGCTGCCCGTGCCAGGTCTGCTCGCCCGGGGTGAGGTTGCGCACGCCGACGGTGGCCAGGCACTGCCGGCCGCCCTTCTGCAGCGAGGGCAGGTTCCCGGTGCCGCACGCCACCCGGTAGACGGTGAACTCGAACGCGGCCTCGCGCAGCGGCACCCCGACGGCCCCGCTGACGCTCCTGCCCATCCACGCGCCGCTGGTGGGCTGCTTGGCGGTGTCGATCCCGGCGACCCGCCGGGAGGCCGTCCACCCCGCCGCCCCGACCACGCCGGCCAGCACCACCGCCGCGACGCCGACCACCATCCAGATCGGTGGGGTGTGCCGGCGGCCCGCCACGGCCGGCATGGCCGCCCGCGGGTAGATCGTCCCGTGTTCCGCCGGGCCGCCCGCCCCGCCCGCGACGGCCGGGGTGCCGGCGCTCGCCGCCGCCGGACCGCCCGGCGCCACCCCGGACCGCTGCCGGCGGCGGTGCCACCACCACCAGAGCGCGCCGCCGGTGACCACCAGGAGCGCGGCCAGCGCGCCCAGCAGCACCGGCGGGCGCCGCCACGCGGGCGCCGCCGTCACCTTCGTCGCCGGGACCACGGCGGGCCCGGTCCAGGTCGCCGTGGCGCAGTCGTACGCCCGGGTGCCGTCGGTGCCGTAGACGCAGGCGGGCGCGGTGACCGCCCGGCCCGGCGCGGCGAGGCTGAACGCGGTGTTCAGGTTGAGGGTGCTCTGCGCCGGCAGCCGCAGCCGCCAGGTCACCTCGTTGGTGCCGGCCGACCCGACCACGCTGGTGGCCCGGCCGCCGCCGGTCACCGTGGTCGCCCGCGACCCGCTCGGCAGTTCCTGGCGCACCGTCGTGTCGACCGTCGAACTCCCGGCGTTGCGCACCTGGATCCGGTACCCGGGCGCCGGGGTGTTCGCCGCGGTCACCGCCACGGTGACCGGCGGGTTCGTCATCTGGATCGGTGCCGCCTTGGTGGGTGCCACCGCGGGCGGTGCCGCCGGCACCCCGGTCGGTATCGGCGTGGCGCGTTCCGCCGGTGCGGCGGGTGCCGCCACTGCCGGTTGCGCCGGTGCGGCCGCCGCCCGGGATGTCGTCGTGGGCAGTGCCGGTACCGCGGCGATGATGCCGAGGCAGTTCACGATCACTGCCAGGGTTCTGTGGTGTCGTCTCGTTGCAGGCATACGAACGAACCTCCGGACCCGAAGCTATGGTCCGGAGCCCGCCGGGCGGGTACGAAGTCGGCATTCCCGCCCCGGCCGGCCAGGCTCGGCGTACGCTGGCGGGCCGGCCGGGGGTCGCTGCCGACGACGCCGCGGCGGGTGACCGCGTCCCGGCCGGCCGCGCCGGGCATGAGCGGGCCCGTCGCGGGGATAGATTGGCCGGGTGCGTATCGCTCGTTTTGCTCATGCCAAGGGAATGTCGTTCGGGGTCGTCGAGGGCGAGTCGGAGGCCGGGCCGCAGGGCCTGACCATCGCCGAGATCGAGGGTCACCCGTTCGGCCAGATCCAGTTCTCCGGTGCCCGGTGGGCGCTCTCCGACGTCCGGCTGCTCTCGCCGATCCTGCCGAGCAAGGTGGTCTGCGTCGGCCGCAACTACGCGGAGCACGCCGCCGAGCACGGCAGCGAGGTGCCGAAGGAGCCGTTGCTCTTCCTCAAGCCCTCCACCTCGGTGATCGGCCCCCGGGACGCGATCCGCCTGCCGATCTTCTCCAAGCAGGTCGAGCACGAGGCGGAGCTGGCCGTGGTCATCGGCGCTCCCGGTGCGCGCCGCGCCGACCGGGCCGCCGCCCAGCGGGCCATCTTCGGCTACACCTGCGCCAACGACGTCACGGCGCGGGACCTGCAGCGCGCGGACGGGCAGTGGACCCGGGCCAAGGGTTTCGACTCGTTCTGCCCGCTCGGGCCGTGGATCACCACCGGACTGGACGTCTCGGACCTCGAGGTCCGCTGTGAGGTGGGTCGCAACCCGGAGGAGATGGAGGTACGCCAGCTCGGCCGGACCAAGGACATGGTCTTCGACGTGCCGGCTCTGGTGTCGTACATCTCCCACGTGATGACGCTGCTTCCCGGCGACGTGGTGCTGACGGGCACCCCGGCGGGGGTTAGCCCGCTCACCGACGGGGATACGGTCACCGTGCGGATCGAGGGGATCGGCGAGCTCACCAACCCGGTGATGCCGGTCGCCTGATGCGTCCGACGTCTCGTTTCCGCAGGTCACGTGCGGTTCGAGGGGTTGGATTTGGCCTGCCGGCACCGGGAGGGTAAAGTTCATTCCCGGCGCCGCAAGGGGCCAATGGGGTATGGGGTAATTGGCAGCCCGACTGATTCTGGTTCAGTTAGTCTAGGTTCGAGTCCTGGTACCCCAGCGCAACCGCGGATTCGCGAGAATCCCGGACGCTGGATTCTGGCGGAGTTCCGCTCCGCCTCTCGCGAGAGGGGCGGCAGATGATCTCTGATAGAGTGCAGCTTCCTCGCCCGGTCGGGCGGGGAAGCAAGAAGTTCTGGCCCCGTCGTCTAGCGGCCCAGGACGCCGCCCTCTCAAGGCGGTAGCGCCGGTTCGAATCCGGTCGGGGCTACAGCGCTGACAGCCCGTCTCACCTCGGTGGGGCGGGCTGGTGTCGTGTTCGCCTTGTCGGGTGCGGCGGTCGCTCGCGCGCGGCTGCCGCGACCCCCCTCGCCGAGGCCGGTCATGGTGCGGATAGACTACTGCCGCACCGCCCGTCAGGGTGGTGAAGGAAGAAAAAGTGCCTGGCCCCGTCGTCTAGCGGCCCAGGACGCCGCCCTCTCAAGGCGGTAGCGCCGGTTCGAATCCGGTCGGGGCTACCACACCGAACGGCCCGTCTCGCTCCCGCGAGACGGGCCGTTCGCCGTTTCCGGCGCTCGACCTGGTCCGGGTGGCGGGAAGCGGCTGGGGTTCAGAGGCCGGAGAGGCGTTGGCCGGCGCGGACGACGGCCATCGCGTGGCGTTCGCCGGGGCGGCGGCCGAGCCGCTCGATGGGGCCGGAGATGCTGATCGCGGCGATGACCCGGCCGGTCCGGTCGCGGATCGGGGCGGAGACGCTGGCCACGCCGGCCTCCCGCTCGGCGACGCTCTGCGCCCAGCCGCGGCGGCGCACCTCGGCCAGCGTGCGGCCGGTGAACTTGGAGCGGGGCAGTAGCGGCATGACCGCCTCCGGCGGCTCCCAGGCCAGCAGGATCTGCGCCGCGGAACCGGCCGTCATCGGGAGCACCGAGCCGATCGGCACGGTGTCCCGCAGGCCGCTGGCCCGCTCGGCGGCGGCCACGCAGATGCGCTCGTCGGCCCGGCGCAGGTAGAGCTGGGCGCTCTCGCCGGTCGCGTCGCGCAGCGCGGCGAGCAGCGGCTCGGCCGCGGTCAGCAGCACGTCCGGCGCGGCGTTGGCCAGCTCGCCGAGCCGGGGGCCCGGACGCCAGCGCCCCTGGGTGTCCCGGACCAGCATCCGGTGGATCTCCAGCGCCTGCGCCAGCCGGTGCGCGGTGGCCCGGGGCAGCTTCGTGCGTTCGACGAGTTCGGCCAGGCTGGCGCCGTCGACACAGGCGGCCAGGATGACCACCGCCTTGTCGAGAACGCCGACACCGCTCATACTGTGTCCCACAAGCCGAAACTTACCTCCCAGAATTTAGGATGTCCAGATGGTGGGAGTCACTCAACCGAGGACCCTGGCCGAGAAGGTCTGGGACGTGCACGTCGTCCGCTCCGCCGACGGCGAGCCGGATCTGCTCTTCATCGACCTGCACCTGCTCCACGAGGTCACCAGCCCGCAGGCGTTCGACGGGCTCCGGCTCGCCGGCCGCCGGGTCCGCCGCACCGACCTGACGATCGCGACCGAGGACCACAACACCCCGACCGGGTACGCCGACCCGACGTTCCGGTCCCGGCGCGGCGACCTGCTCACCATCGCGGACCCCACCTCCCGCACCCAGATCGAGACGCTGCGCCGCAACTGCGCCGAGTTCGGCGTGCGGCTGCACCCGCTGGGCGACGAGAACCAGGGCATCGTGCACGTCATCGGCCCGCAGTTGGGCCTCACCCAGCCGGGCACGACGATCGTGTGTGGCGACTCGCACACGGCCACCCACGGCGCGTTCGGCGCGCTCGCCTTCGGCATCGGCACCAGCGAGGTGGAGCACGTGCTGGCCACCCAGACGTTGCCGCAGGCCCGCCCGAAGACCATGGCGGTGAACGTCACCGGCCAGCTCGCCCCGGGCGTCACCGCCAAGGACCTGGTGCTGGCGCTGATCGCCCAGGTGGGCACCGGCGGCGGGCGTGGCCACATCGTGGAGTACCGGGGCGAGGCGATCCGGAACCTCTCCATGGAGGGGCGGATGACCATCGCCAACATGTCCATCGAATGGGGCGCCAAGGCCGGCATGATCGCGCCGGACGAGACCACCTTCGCGTACCTGAAGGGGCGGCCGAACGCGCCGCAGGGGACCGACTGGGACACGGCGGTGGCGTACTGGAAGACCCTGCCCACCGACGAGGGGGCGACCTTCGACGCCGAGGTGACGCTGGACGCCAGCCGGATCACCCCGTTCGTCACCTGGGGCACCAACCCTGGTCAGGGCGCGCCGCTGGGCGCGGCCGTGCCGGACCCGGAGGAGTTCGTCACCGAGCCGGAGCGGGCGGCCGCCCGCCGGGCCCTGGAGTACATGGACCTCGAGCCCGGCAAGCGGCTGCGTGACCTTGCCGTGGACGTGGTCTTCGTCGGCTCCTGCACCAACGGCCGGCTCGAGGACCTGCGCGCCGCCGCCGACGTGCTGCGCGGGCACCAGGTCGCCGACGGCGTACGCATGCTGGTGGTGCCCGGCTCGGCCGCGGTCCGCGAAGCGGCCGAGGCGGAGGGGCTGGACAAGGTCTTCACCGACGCCGGCGCCGAGTGGCGCTTCGCCGGCTGCTCCATGTGTCTGGGCATGAACCCGGACACCCTGTCGCCGGGCCAGCGCTCGGCTTCGACCTCCAACCGCAACTTCGAGGGCCGCCAGGGCCGGGGCGGGCGTACCCACCTGGTGTCCCCGCCGGTCGCCGCCGCCACCGCCGTGGTCGGCCGGCTGGCCGCCCCCGCCGACCTGTAGAAGGGCAGCCGAGAGATGGACAAGTTCACCACCCACACCGGCACCGCCGTGCCGCTGCGTCGATCCAACGTGGACACCGACCAGATCATCCCCGCCGTGTACCTCAAGCGGGTGACCCGGACCGGTTTCGCCGACGGGCTCTTCAATGCGTGGCGGGAGGATCCGTCATTCGTTCTCAACCATCCCGCCCATTCGGGCGCGTCGATTCTCATCGCCGGCCCCGAGTTCGGTACCGGGTCCTCCCGGGAGCACGCCGTCTGGGCGCTGCGGGACTGGGGCTTCCAGGCCGTGATCTCTCCCCGCTTCGGCGACATCTTCCGTGGCAACGCGCTCAAGGAAGGCCTCCTTCCGGTGGAGCTGGAATTGAAAGCCGTCGAGGAACTCTGGGACTTGGTGGAATCCGACCCGACCACGCCGATCACAGTCGACCTCACCGCCCGCCAGGTCCACGCCGGCAATGCCACCTGGGCCTTCCCGCTGGACGACCACAGTCGCTGGCGGCTGATGGAGGGCTTGGATGACATTGGACTCACCCTCCGGCACGAGGCCGAGATCAATGCGTTCGAGGCGTCCCGGCCGCCGTTCCTGCCCTCGGTCGCCTGACCGCAGTTGGCTTTTCGCCCCCACCGGCCCGTCCGGCGGGGGCGAATCCGTTACGACACAAGGGCATTTTTCCATCGAATGTTTGTGTCCCGGCAGCACAGGGCATACCGTGCGCGCAGAATGGCTCGCGTCGAGTCAGTTGCACAATCGGGAGGAAGTCGTGAACAAGGCCGAGCTCATCGAGGCGCTCGCCGTTCGCCTGGGGGACCGGAAGACGGCGACGGCCGCGCTCGACGCGGTCCTCGCTGAGGTCCAGGGAGCGGTCACCAAGGGCGAGAAGGTGGCGATCACCGGTTTCGGAGCGTTCGAAAAGCGCGTCCGGGGCGCCCGAACAGCGCGCAACCCGCGGACCGGCGAGGCGGTGAAGGTCAAGAAGACCTCCGTCCCGACGTTCCGCCCAGGCGCCGGTTTCAAGGAGATGGTGGCCAGCGGCAAGGTGCCGAAGGCCACGGCCGCCGCCAAGAAGATCACCGCGGCCGCCGCGGCCAAGACCACCGGCGCGAAGGCGGCCGGGGCCAAGGCGGCCGCCGCCGCCAAGAAGGCAGCACCGGCGAAGAAGGCCGCCGCGGCCAAGACCACGGCTGCCAAGAAGGCACCTGCGGCGAAGAAGGCACCTGCGGCGAAGAAGGCACCTGCGGCGAAGAAGGCACCCGCGGCGAAGAAGACCACCGCGGCCAAGACCACGGCGGCGAAGAAGACCACCGCGGCGAAGAAGACCACGGCCGCCAAGAAGGCGCCCGCGAAGAAGGCTCCGGCCAAGAAGGCCGCCACCCGGCGCTGACCCAACCGGCCTGAGGGCGCCCACCGCTCGCGGTGGGCGCCCTTTTCGTGCCGACGTCAGGAGAGGACCCCTGCTCTACCGGAGGGGTTGAGAAGGGGCCCTTCCCTACAGCCGATCGGTGCCGAGCAGGCGGTCGCCGCTGAAGGCGAGCAGCCAGCCGCCGCCCTTCGGCGTGGTGAAGTCGTCGGCCCGGCCGGCCAGCCGCTCCAGCATGCCCGGGATCACCTTGCCCTGGCTGCACACCGCGACCGGCTCACCGGCGACGGCCAGTTCGGTCAGCCGGGCCGCCCCGGCCATGGCGCACTCCTCCGGCTGCTGGCCAGGCTTCGGCTCGTCCAGCTCGCCGGCCACCTCGATGGGCAGGTCCAGCAGCGCGGCCGCCGGGTCGAGGGTCTGCACACAGCGGCGGGCCGAGGCGGAGAGCAGGCGTGCCGGGCGGACCAGGGCAACCAACCCGGCCAGCGCCTGCGCCTGCGCCCAACCCTCGGCGTCCAGTGGCCGGCCGGCGTCCGGGCCGGTCCAGGTGCCCCGCTTGCCGGCGTGCGCGTGCCGGACCAGCAGCACGATGCCGGTCACCGGCGGCAGCGCCGCGAACGCGGCGATCACCTCGGCGTCGTGCGGGTAGCTGACCAGGCGTACCGCCGCGTCGACGGGGACCCAGCGGACCTCGTCGACCTCGGTGTCCGGCTGGAAACCGCCCTGCGCGGCGGCCCGCATCGACCAGTAGTCGACCGCCTTCGACCGGCCCTCGCTGCGGTAGCGGACCGTGGGCAGGCGCACCTGCGGCACGGCCCGGACGTCGGTCTCCTCGGCCACCTCGCGGACGGCCGCCCGCAGCGGGTGTTCCCCCTCGTCCAGCTTGCCCTTCGGCAGCGACCAGTCGCCGTACCGGGGGCGGTGCACGAGGCAGACCTCGACGCCGACCGCACTCGGCCGCCAGACGACCCCGCCTGCCGCCCGGATCCGCACCGGCTCGTCCGTCATCCGATCACCGTAAGCCCGCCCGCGGCGCGCCGCGGGCCGCTCAGCCGGCCGTCCCGCCCACCCGGTGCAGGAGCAGCTCCTGCAGGTGCGTCAGCGGCGCGTCGTCGGTCCCGGCCCGCCGGTGCCAGGTGCCGTCCCCGGCCAGCTCGAACGCGTCCACCTCCGGGCTGAACGCGGCGGTCAGCACGTGGTCCAGCTCGGCCCGGGCCACCGGATCGCTCACCTGCACCAATGCCTCCACCCGACGGTCCAGGTTGCGGTGCATCAGGTCGGCAGAGCCCATCCAGAACTCCGTGTCGCCGTTGTTGCCGAACCGGAAGATCCGGGAATGCTCCAGGAACCGGCCGAGGATCGAGCGGACCCGGATGTTGTCCGACAGCCCTGGAACCCCGGGCCGCAGCGTGCACATGCCCCGGATCAGCAGGTCGACGTGGACGCCGGCCCGGGACGCCCGGTAGAGCGCGTCGGTGATCTCCTCGTCGACCAGCGCGTTCACCTTGAACTGCACCAGCCCCGGCATGCCGAGTCGGACGTGCTCGACCTCCCGCTCGATCCGCTCGATCAGGCCGCGGCGGATGCCCTGCGGGGCCACCAGCAGCCGCCGGTACGCGGTCTGCCGGCTGTAGCCGGTGAGCACGTTGAACAGGTCGGTCAGGTCGGCGCCGATCTCCGGGTCGGCGGTGAGCATGCCGAAGTCCTCGTAGAGCCGGGCGGTCTTCGGGTGGTAGTTGCCCGTGCCGATGTGGCAGTAGCGGCGGATCTGGTTGCCCTCCTGGCGGACCACCAGGGCGGTCTTGCAGTGCGTCTTCAGGCCCACCAGGCCATAGACGACGTGGCAGCCGGCGCGTTCCAGCGTGCGGGCCCAGCCGATGTTGGCCACCTCGTCGAAGCGCGCCTTCAGCTCCACCAGCACCACCACCTGCTTGCCGGCGGCGGCCGCGTCGACCAGGGCGTCCACGATGGGGGAGTCGCCGCTGGTGCGGTAGAGGGTCTGCTTGATGGCCAGCACGTTGGGGTCGGCGGCGGCCTGCTCGATGAAGCGCTGCACGCTGGTGGCGAACGAGTGGTACGGGTGGTGCACCAGCACGTCCCCGTCCCGCAGTGTGGCGAAGACGCTGCGCGGCACCTCGCCCTCGGCGAGCCGGGGATGGGTGGCCGGTACGAACGGCGGGTCCTTCAGGTCGGGGCGGTCGGGCTCGCCGTACACCTGCCAGAGCGCGGAGAGGTCGAGCAGGCCGCGGACCCGGAGCACGTCGTGGCTGTCCATGTCCAGCTCGCGGACGAGCAGCTCCAGCATGTGGTCGGAGATGGAGGCGGCCACCTCCAGCCGCACCGGCGGGCCGAATCGGCGCCGGGCCAGCTCCCGTTCGAGGGCCTGGAGCAGGTCCTCGTCGCGGTCCTCGTCGACCTCCACCTCGGCGTTGCGGGTGACCCGGAACAGGTGGCACTCCACCACCTGCATGCCGGAGAAGAGCTGCCCGAGGTGCACCGAGATGAGGTCCTCGACCGGCAGGAAGCGCACCCCCGGCTGGTCGCGGGCCACCCGGACGAACCGGGGCACGTTGTTCGGCACCTTGACCCGGGCGAACAGCTCCGAACCGCCGTCCGGGTCGCGCACCGAGACGGCCAGGTTCAGCGACCGCCCCGAGATGTACGGGAACGGGTGCGCCGGGTCCACCGCGAGCGGGGTGAGCACCGGGAAGATGTGTTCCCGGAACCAGGTGCGCAGCCGCTCCCGCTCGGCGTCGTCCAGGTCGCTCCAGCGCAGGACGCGGATGTCCTCGTCGGCCAGCTTGGGCAGCACCTCGTCGACGAAGCAGACGGCGTGCCGGGCCACCAGGTCGGCGGTTCTCTCCGCGATCAGCTCCAGCTGGGTACGCAGCGGCAGCCGGTCGCCGCCGCGGACCGGCAGGCCGGCGGAGAGCCGGCGCTTCAGCCCGGCCACCCGAACCATGTAGAACTCGTCGAGGTTGCTGGCGAAGATGGCCAGGAACTTGGCCCGCTCCAGCAGCGGCGTACCCGGGTCCTCGGCGAGCGCCAGCACCCGGGCGTTGAAGTCGAGCCAGGAGAGCTCCCGGTTGAGGAAACGGTCCTCCGGCAGCGGCTGCGCGGCCGGCGGCTCGGCGTCCGGCCCCGGGCCCGGGCTTTCGACCGGGTCGAGTGACTCCTCCAGCCCGGCGGAGTCCGGGGCGGCCGGCTCGGCGGTCAGGTTCTCCTCCGGGGCACGGAGCCGGCGGAACCGACCGTCGGTGCCCCGGGCCGCGGTGCCGTTGCGCGGTGCGGTCGGGTGGAGGAGGTGGTGCGGACGCTCGGGCTCGCGAGGGGTGCTCACCACCTCATGATTCCCCGATAACGGTGAACAGAAAATGAACTCGGGCCAGGTCGATCAGGCCATCGTCGGCAAACTCACCCGGATGACCTCGCCGGCGGCGTCCCGCTCGATCCGGACCCGCTGCCCGAGCCGGAGCAGCCGCAAACCGGAGGCGTCGAACGCGCGGGCCGGGAAGGCCAGCTCGGTGCCGTCGTCGAGGAGCAGCACCCCGCTGCGGGTCGACGCGTCGTAGGTGGCCACCGTGCCCTGCATGCCAGCACCGTACCCGAGGGTCAGCCGGTGCGGGCGGCCGCGCGGGCGCCGAGCAGCGCGGCGGTGCGCGGGCCCAGCCCCAGCCGGGCCGCCGCGGCGAGGTCCTCGGCGGTGTCCACGTCCCGGCGCAGGGTGGGCCAGTCGCCGCGCAGCGGCCGCGCCCCGCTCGCCGCGTGCGCGGCGGCGGAGCCCACCCCGAAGCGCGGACCCAGCGGCACCCCGGCCGGGGCGGCGAGCAGCACCGTGCCGCTCCCCGGTGCATCGGCCACGAACCCGCGTACCCCCGGACCGCCGACGGCCCGCAGCGCCGCGGCCAGCTCCGCCGGGCGCAGCGCCGGCAGGTCGGCGGTGAGGCCGGCCACCGCGGCACGCCGGCCGGCGACCGCGGCACCGTGCCGGAAGGCGGCGTTCAGCCCGCCCGCCGGGTCCGGCGCGACCCGGGCGCCGGCCGCAGTGACCTCCGCCACCACCCGCGGGTCGTCGGTGACCACCAGCACCTCGGCCACCGCCGGGCAGGCCCGCACCGCGCGGACCGTGTCGGCCGCCAGGGCCAGTGCCAGCTCCTCGTGGGGTACGGCCGGCAGCGCGCCCCGCAGGCGGCTCTTCGCCGCCCCGAGACGCTTCACCGGCACCACCACGGTCCAGCTCGGCTCAGGCACGTGACCATCCTGCCAGTCGGACGGCGGTACCCTCACTGGCCGGACCCGGGGCGAGCAGGCATGATTTCGTCGCGGGCGAGGGTGCGCGGGTCGGGGCACGAGGAGGAGACAGGGTGGCGCGGCGGAAGGTGGGATTCTGGCCACGGTTGGCCGTGGTGCTGGTCAAACCGTTGTTGACGGTCTGGACCCGGCGCACCTGGCGGGGCATGGAGCACCTGCGCCGCGAGGGCGGCGTCATCATCGTGCCCAACCACATCTCGCACGCCGACCCGCTGGTCTCCGCGCACTTCATCTACGACTCCGGGCGCTGGCCGCAGTACCTCGGCAAGGCCAGCGTGTTCCGGGTGCCGGTGATCGGCTGGATCCTGCACCGGTGCCGGCAGATCCCGGTGGAGCGCGGCACCGTCGACGCGGTCAAGTCGCTGGACCGGCTGGTCGAGGCGGTGCGCGCGGGCGGGGCGGTGGTGATCTACCCGGAGGGGACCACCACCCGGGAACCGGAGCTCTGGCCGATGAAGGGCAAGACCGGCGCGGCCCGGCTGGCGCTGGCCACCGGCGCGCCGGTGATCCCGGTCGCGATGTGGGGGCCGGAGCAGATGTTCGACCCACGCACGGCCCGCTTCGGGCTGCGCCCGCGGATTCCGGTGACCGTGGTCGCCGGGCCGCCGGTGGACCTGAGCCGCTGGGCGGGCGCCGCGCCGAGCCGGGCGATTCTCGAGGAGATGACCGACACGATCATGCTGCGGATCCGTGACCTCGTCGCCGAGATCCGTGGCGGCACGCCACCCCCGCTCTGGGCGCGCCCGGCCCGCTCCCGCACGCCCGAGGCGAGCGAATGACCGGGCATGTCGCCGTTCTCGGCGCCGGCTCGTGGGGGACGGCGTTCGCCAAGATCCTCGCCGACGCCGGTCGGGACGTGACGATCCTGGCCCGGCGCCCCTCGCTGGCCGAGGCGATCCGGACCGGACGCCACAATCCGGACTACCTGCCGGACGTGCGGCTGCCCGACCGGGTCACCGCGACCGGGGACGCCGAGGAGGCGGTCGCCGGGGCCGAGGTGGTGGTGCTCTCCGTCCCGTCGCAGACGCTGCGCGGCAACCTCGCCGAGTGGACCCCCTACCTGGACCCCGACGCCACGCTGGTGTCCCTGATGAAGGGCATCGAGCTGGGCACCACCAAGCGGATGAGCCAGGTGATCATGGAGACCGCCGGGGTGCCCGCCGACCGGGTGGTCGTCGTCTCCGGGCCCAACCTGGCCCCCGAGATCGCCGCCGAGCAGCCCGCCGCCACCGTGGTCGCCGGCACCGACAGCCGCCGGACCGCCCTGGTGCAGTCGTCGATCCGGACGCCGTACTTCCGCCCGTACACGAACGACGACGTGATCGGCTGCGAGCTGGGCGGGGCGGTGAAGAACGTGATCGCGCTGGCGTACGGGATCGCCACCGCGATGGGCTTCGGCGACAACACCCGGGCCATGCTGATGACCCGCGGCCTGGCCGAGACCGCCCGGCTGGGGGTGGCGCTCGGCGCCGACCCGATCACCTTCGCCGGCCTGGCCGGCATGGGCGACCTGGTCGCCTCCTGCTCCTCGCCGCTGGCCCGCAACCGCACCTTCGGCGAGCACCTGGGCCGGGGAGAGACCCTGGAGCAGGCTCAGGCGGCCACCCGGCAGACCGCCGAGGGCGTGAAGAGCTGCCTGTCCATCCGCGACCTGGCCCGGGCGAACGGGGTGGAGATGCCGATCACCGAGCAGATCGAGCGGATCTGCCACGAGGGGATGGACCCGCGGCTCGCCGTGGACGCCCTGATGAGCCGGACCGCCAAGCCCGAGTCGTACGAGTGAGCCGGCGATGACCGACTGGGGTGACGGCACCCGCAGCGTGCACGCGGGCCTTCCGGCCCCGGAGCCGGGGCAGCCGTTCCTGCCCGGCCCGGTCTTCGCCGCGCCCTACCACCTCGACCCCTGGCGCGGGCCGGAGGCGGCCCCCAACGGGTACGGCCGGCCGGACAACCCCACCCGACGGCTGCTGGAGGCTGCCATCGGGGAGCTGGAGGGCGGGGACTGCCGGGTCTTCGCCAGTGGCCAGGCAGCCATCACCGGGCTGCTGCTGGCCCTGCTGCGCCCCGGCGACACCGTGCTGCTCCCCGCCGACGGGTACTTCCCGGTGCGCGCGTTCGCCACCGCCACGCTGGCGGGCATCGGGGTACGCGTCGGCTTCGTGCCCACCGCCGGGCCGTACCCGTCGTTCGACGGGGTGCGGCTGGTGCTGCTGGAGACCCCGGCGAACCCGGGCCTGGACGTCGCCGACCTGCCGGCGCTGACCGCCGCCGCGCACGCCGCCGGGGCCCTCGTGGCGGTGGACAACACCACCGCCACGCCGCTCGGGCAGCGCCCGCTGGACCTCGGCGCCGACGTGGTGGTCGCCTCCGGCACCAAGGCGCTCACCGGCCACTCCGACCTGCTGCTCGGCTACGTGGCGACCCGCTCCGCCGAACTGCTCGACCCGGTCACCGCGTGGCGGACCACCACCGGTGGGGTGCCCGGCCCGTTCGACTGCTGGCTGGCCCACCGCTCGCTGGCGACCATGGACCTGCGGCTGGCCCGGCAGACCGCCAACGCCGAGGCGCTCGCCCGACGGCTCGCCGACCGCCCCGACGTGACCGGCCTGCGCTGGCCGGGGCTGCCGGGGGACGCGGCGTACCCGGTCGCCTCGGTCCAGATGCGCCGGATGCCCGGGGTGCTCTCGTTCGACCTGGGCGACGCCGCTCGGGTCGCCCGGTTCCTCGACGCCGCCCGCCTGGTCGCCGCCGCCACCTCGTTCGGCGGGCTGCACACCACCGCCGACCGGCGGGCCCAGTGGGGCGACGACACCGCGCCCGGCTTCGTCCGGCTGTCCTGTGGGATCGAGGACACCGCCGACCTGGTGGCCGACGTGACCGCCGCGCTGGACGCCGGCACGGAATGACGCCGGGGCGGATCGACGCCGCCGGCTCCGCTAAGGTTGCGGGCAGCCACGGCCCGAGCGGGCCCCGACCGGAGGAGGTGGGACCGATCCACCAGACCAGGACCGGCGCTCCCTCCGAGTCCGCGTCGCCCCGGGACTAGGCGACGTCGGGAGCGCCGACGAGCGTTCCCGAAAGGCATCCCCATGGCATCGTTCCACCCTGACCGTCCCGCCCTCGTCCAGCGGCTGCGCGCCGCCGGTTGCGTCTACGCCGAGGACGAGGCCGAGCTGCTGATCGCCGCCGCCCGCTCGGCTGCGGACCTCACCGACCTGGTCGACCGGCGGGTCGCCGGCCGGCCGCTGGAGCACCTCCTCGGCTGGGCCGAGTTCTGCGGCCTGCGGGTCACCGTCGACCCCGGGGTCTTCGTGCCCCGGGGGCGTACCGCCCTGCTGGTCTCCGCCGCGGCGGCGGTGGCCGGCCCGGCCCCGGCCGTGCTGGACCTCTGCTGCGGGTCCGGCGCCGCCGCGCTGGTGCTGCACGGCCGGCTCGCCCCGCGCTGGCTGGCCGCCGCCGACCTCGACCCGGCCGCGGTGGCCTGCGCCCGGCGCAACCTCGACCCGCTGGGCGTGCCGGTGTACCAGGGCGATCTCTTCGCGCCGGTGCCCGCCGAATGGCGGGGACGGCTGGACCTGGTGGTGGCGAACGCCCCGTACGTGCCGAGCGCCGCGGTGGCGCTGCTGCCGGCGGAGGCGCGGCTGCACGAGGCGCCGGTGGCACTGGACGGCGGCGTCGACGGGCTGGCCGTGCTGCGCCGGGTGGCGATCGGCGCGGCCGAGTGGCTGGCCCCGGGCGGGCACCTGGCGGTGGAGGTCAGCGCCGGCCAGGCCGAGACGCTCTGCGCGGCGCTGACCGAGGCCGGCCTGGTGCCGACGGTCGTGCGCGACGACGACTTGGACGCCACGGCCGTGACCGCCCGCCGGCCCGCCTGAGGATCACGCCCACTCCCGCCGGTCCGCCGTTCCCGCGTACCGGCGGCGGGTGGCCGTCCGGAGCATGGCGGGTCGGTGACGACCGAACTAGCCTCAGGTCAGGCTCGGTGGGAGGGGCGGTGGCCGTGGGCAGCGCGGGTGTGCCGGTGGTGGTAGGGCTGGACAACGGCGGGAACAGCAACAACGCCACCGTCCTGACCGTCGACGGCCGGTTCCTGGTGGACGGCCTGGTGGAGATCCCGAGCGAGGTCACGGTCGGCCCGGAGGCGGCGATCGAGGCCCTCGCGCGCGCGTTCGACGGCATCCTGGCCCGCACCGGGGTGCCCCGCGAACTGGTCCACGCGGTCGGGTTGGACACCCCGGGCCCGGCCAGCGCCACCGGGGTCATCTCCTCGCGTGGCTCGACCAACTTCTCCCAGCCCGCCTGGCGGGGTTACGACGTACGCGGCGCGCTGGAGCACCGGCTGGGCCTGCCGGTGGTCTACGCCAACGACGGCAACGCGGCGGCCCTCTACGCGCACCACGTCCACTTCGGAGCGGACGCGATGCACCGCTCCTCCGTCGCCGCCATCGTCGGCACCGGCCTCGGTGGCGGGGTGGTGGAGGCCGGCCGGGTGGTCGGCGGTGCGGCCGGCATGGCGGGGGAGTTCGGGCACGTGCACATCCCGCTCGACGGACTGCTGGCACCCGGCCAGCCCGCGCCCACCTGCGCTTGCGGCTTCACCGGGGACGCGGAGAGCGTCGCCTCGCTGACCGCGATCGAACGGAGCCTGCTGCCGTACTGGCTGGGCCGGTTCCCTGGGCACCCGCTGGCGGCGGAGGAGCCGACCCGGGCGGCGAAGCTCGTCCGCGGCCACGGCGAGCGGGGCGACGGGCTGGCCCGGCAGGTCTTCACCCAGCAGGCCGTGGCGCTGGGTCGGCTCTTCACGATCGCGGCGAACTTCACCGACCCGCACGCCTACTTCGTCGGTGGCGGGGTGGTGGAGGCGGCGCCGGAGTTCCGTGACTGGTTCCTGGCCACCGTGCGCGAGCACACCGTGCTCCGGGCGGAGCAGGCCGCGGTCGCCACCTTCGCCCTGGTGCCCGACCGGGACATGGCCGGGGCGCGCGGAGTGGCCATCGCCGCCCTGGAGGCGGTCCGGGCCGGCGCCGCCCCGCTGGTCGCCGGCTGAGCCCCGGATCAGCGGCGCACCGGTGCAGGCGGCCGGGGGGAGACTCGCACCGGCCTCACAGCAGCTTGCGCCGCTTCAGGTACGCGACCAGGTCGTCGTAGACGCCACCCTCGTTGGCGAACATGGCGACGTTGCGCGCGGTCGACAGCCAGGGACGGGTCGACGGGCGCACCTCCTTCAGCGCCCGCTCCAGGTCCCGCTGCTCGATCATCCGGACCTCGCCGGTGCGTACCGAGTCGGCCATCGCGAACTCGGCCGCGGTCTCGCACAGGTGGGCCAGGTCGGCGCCGGAGAAGTCCTCGGTCCCGGCGACCACCCGGCGCAGGTCGATGTTGGCGATCGGCCGCTCGCGCAGGTGGTACTCGAGGATCGCGGCGCGGGCCTCGGCGTCCGGCGGCAGCACCAGCACCACCCGGTCCAGCCGCCCCGGCCGGCGCAGCGCCGGGTCGACGTCCCACGGGGTGTTCGTCGCGGCCAGCACGAAGACGCCCTCGTTGTTGCCCTCCATACCGTCCAGCTCGGCCAGGAGCTGGTTGCCCAGCGTCCGCATGGAGCTCGACGAGATCTGCGAGCGCTTGTGCCCCAGGGCGTCGATCTCGTCGAGGAAGAGCACGCAGGGGGCGTTGCGCCGGGCCGCCTCGAAGAGCTCGTGCAGGTTCCGCTCGGAGTTGCCGATCCACATGTCCAGCACGTCCACGATGGACAGCGAGAGGAACTTCGCGCCCATCTCGCCGGCCACCGCCCGAGCCAGGAAGGTCTTGCCGCAGCCGGGCGGGCCGTAGAGCATCAGGCCGCCGCGCAGGCTCTTGCCGTACATCCGGCGCAGCTCCGGGTTGCGCAGCGGGCCGAGGAAGGCCAGCTCCAAGCGCTCCTTCACCGCCGCCATGCCGCCCACGTCGGCCAGCCGGACCGACGAGGACTCGACGTCGTAGACCCGGTCGGCATCGCCCTCGACCGGCTCCGGTTCGTCGCCGGCCCGGGCGAAGCGCGGCGGCACGACGTCGGCCAGCTCCTGCTCGTACGCGGCCAGCGGATCGTCCCCGGCCGGTGCCGGCCGCTGGGCCGGTGGCTGGGCCGGTTCCTGGGTTGGTTCCTGCGCGGCGGCGGGCTGGGCCGGCGCGGGCACCCCGAGGGCGCGCTGCATCAGCGCCTGGGCCTGCGCGTTGCCGGGGTCCCGGGCGAGGGCCTGCCCGACGTGCGCGATCGCCTCCCCGCGCCGGCCGCCGTCGAGCAGCAGCCCGGCCAGGTGCAGCCGGAGCGGCAGGTCGTCGGGACGGGCGTCAAGGGCGGCCAGCAGACTGTCGATGAGGAGATCGGCGCTCACAGGACGAGCAGCCTAGTGGGCCGCCGAGCCGGGCCGCAGTCCCGTTACTCCCCGTGTATGACGTGCTGACCGGTTGCGGTGGGGTGTGCCGTCTACCCGGGTATCGGCTGCCCGCGCTCGCCACGCACAGTAAGGTCAACCGGGTGAGCGCCACCGGCGAGCACGGCCAGCCGCAGTCGCGAACGATGAGGTGACTTCAGTGACCACCCCAGGCAAGACTCGAGTGGCGATCGTCTTCGGCGGCCGCAGCCCCGAACATGGCATCTCCTGCGTCAGCGCCGGCAGCGTGCTGGGCGCCCTCGACCCGGACGAGTTCGAGGTGGTGCCGGTCGGCATCACCCGACAGGGGCAGTGGGTGCTGGCCAGCGGCGACCCGGGCCAGCTGGCGATCCAGGACCGCAAGCTGCCGGAGATCACCTCCGGTTCGGGGGCCGAGCTGGTGCTGCGCGCCGACGCGGCGGTGGGCGGACTGATGGTGCTCGACCCGGCGGAGGGCCCCCGCGCGCTGGCCGACGTGGACGTGGTCTTCCCGGTGCTGCACGGCGCGTACGGCGAGGACGGCACCATCCAGGGGATGCTGGAGATGGCCGACATCCCCTACGTCGGGGCGAACGTCTTCGCGTCGGCCGCCGCCATGGACAAGGAGTTCACCAAGAAGCTCTGCGCCGCCGAGGGCATTCCGGTCGGCCCGTACGTGGTGCTGCGTAACGGGATGACCATGACGGAGGAGGACAAGGAACGCCTCGGCCTGCCGGTCTTCGTCAAGCCGTCCCGGGCCGGTTCCTCCTTCGGCATCACCAAGGTCGACGACTGGTCCCAGCTGGACGCGGCGGTGGCGGTCGCCCGGGAGATCGACACCAAGGTGCTGGTCGAGGGCGCGATCGCCGGCCGCGAGATCGAGTGCGGCGTGCTGGAGGGCGAGGCCGGCGGCGCGCCCGAGGCGTCGGTGCTGGCCGAGGTGCGGGTGATCTCCGGCCACGACTGGTACGACTTCGAGGCCAAGTACATCGACGACGCGTGCGAGTACGACATCCCGGCGAACCTGCCCGAGCAGGTCACCCGCCAGGTGCGGGAGTACGCCACCCGCGCGTTCACCGCGCTGGACTGCTCCGGCCTGGCCCGGGTCGACTTCTTCGTCACCCCGGAGCTGGACGTCTACCTCAACGAGATCAACACCATGCCGGGCTTCACCTCGACCTCGATGTTCCCCCGGATGTGGGCGGCCAGCGGCCTGGAGTATCCGAAGCTGGTCAACCGCCTGATCCGGACCGCCCTGCGCCGAGCCGGCCGCTGACAGTTTCGCCGCATCAAGATCCGCCCTGATGCACGGAAAGTGTGGCCATCCGAGTCGGAATGGCCACACTTTCCGGGAATCTGCGCCCGAGGACAGGCGGAGCTCGGTCAGGCGGAGCAGCCGGAGGGGGCGGTCTTCGCCGACGGGACCGCCGAGACGATGGCGTCGGAGATCGGGCTGACCCACTGGAGCGGCTGCGCGTACTCCTTGGGCACGCGGACCCGGACGGGCGTCTCCCGGTCGACGGTGGTCAGGACCATCGCGTCGGCCTCCTGCACGGCGTGCCAGCAGACCTTGTTGACCGACCACACCTCGTCGGTGGGCTGCACCACCGGCGGGGTGCCGCCGCAGGCCACGGTCAGCGCCGGGTCGCCGTACGCGGCGTTCTGCTCGGCGCCGGCGGTGACCGGCCGCTGCGTCAGGTCCCGCACGGCCAACGGCAGCTGCGACACCAGGGCGCGACACACGGTCGCGGGGCGCTCCGCCAGGGTCGGCGCGGGCATCTCCACCGGGGCGGCCGACTGCGGCCGGGCGGCGGTGGCCGAGGCGCTCGGCGCGGCGGCCGGCTCGTCCGGGGCGAGCTTGGCGAAGGTGAAGCCGGCCACCGCCACGGTCACCGGCACCGCGACCAGCGTCGCCCACAGCGCGGCGCCGCGGCTCGACCGGTCCCGGCGCGGGGCCGCCTCGGCCGGTCGCGACTCCTCGGGAGCGGGGGAAGAAGTGATCTCGTCCACTTACAGGCGCACCACCGAACACGTGAGGGTGCGGGTGATGCCGGGCACCAGCTGCACCTTGCTGACGATGAGTTTGCCGAGCTCGTCGACGGTGTTCGCCTCGGTGAGGACGACCACGTCGTACGGCCCGGTGACGGCGTCGACCCGTACCACGCCGGCAAGGTCCGCGATCTGTCCGGCCACGTCACGCGCCCGACCGACCTCGGTCTGGATGAGGATGTACGCCTGTACCACGACTCGACCTCCGTCCGTCGCCGCCTGGGGCGGCCCGAAGGGTGAAACTACCCTACGGAGCGGCCCTGATCTGTATCGGTCGCCGACGGGACGCGGTAAGCGGGCACACGTCGGGGCGTGGTGACGGGACTGCGGAGCTGAAGAGCGCGACGAGGGGACGGAATGACGGTCGCGGGTGTCGGAGAGTTCGGGCTGATCGACCGGGTCACCGCCCGGCTGACGTACGGGGAGAGCTGCCTGCTCGGCCCCGGGGACGACGGGGCGGTGGTGGCGGCGCCGGACCGGCGGGTGGTGGCCTCGACGGATGTGCTGGTCGAGGGGCGGCACTTCCGGCGGGACTGGTCGAGCGCCCGGGACGTCGGGCACCGGGCGGCGGCGGCCAACCTGGCCGACATCGCGGCCATGGGCGCCACCCCGACCGCCCTGCTGGTCGCCCTCTGCATCCCGGCCGAGCTGGACGCCAGCTGGGCGGAGGAGCTGGCCGACGGGCTCGGTGCCGAGGCGGCCCTGGTCGGTGCCAGTGTGGTCGGCGGGGACATGTCGGCCAGCCCGACCATCACCATCGCGGTGACCGCGCTGGGCGACCTGGCGGGCCGGCCGCCGGTGGTCCGCACCGGGGCCCGGCCGGGCGACGTGGTGGCGCTGGCCGGGCGGACGGGCTGGGCGGCGGCCGGCTACACCGTGCTCTCCCGGGGCTTCCGGACACCCCGGCTGCTGGTCGAGGCGTTCCGGCGCCCCGAGGTGCCGTACCCGGCCGGCCCGGAGGCCGCCCGGCACGGTGCCACCGCCATGATCGACGTCTCGGACGGGCTGGTGGCCGACCTGGGGCACGTGGCGAAGGCCAGCGGTGTGGCGATCGACGTGACCCGGGACGCGTTCGAGGTGCCCCGGCAGATGCGCGACGCGGCGCAGGCGCTCGGCGTCGACCCGTACACCTGGCTCCTGGCCGGGGGCGAGGACCACGCCCTGGCGGCGACCTTCCCGGCGGCGGCGACCCTGCCCGCGGGCTGGCGGCCGATCGGCCGGGTGACCGAGGGCGCCGGGGTGACGGTGGACGGCGCGGCGTACGTGGGTCCCGGCGGGTGGGACCACTTCCGCCGGGCGGAGTGATCTGCGTCCGACCGGGGCGATCGGGCCCGTGCCGGGCCCACCCCCGGTCGTACCCTTCAGGGCGTGAGTGAGATCGAGATCCGGGTGCGGCGTTTCGACGCGCCCGAGTCGCAGGCGTTGATCCGGGCGGCCCTGGCCGACCTCGGCCAGCGGTACGGCGGCACCGGCGACGACACGCCGGTCGACGCGACGGAGTTCGCCCCGCCGGCGGGCACCTTCCTGGTCGCCTACCTGGACGGGCAGCCGGTGGGCTGCGGCGGCTGGCGCAGCCACGGCGACGACGGCGGGACGGCCGAGCTGAAGCGGATGTACACCGCGCCGGTCGCCCGGGGGCGGGGCGTGGCCCGCTCGGTGCTCGCCGCGGTGGAGGAGTCGGCGCGCGAGCAGGGCCGCAAGCAGATCATCCTCGAGTGCGGCGACAAGCAGCCCGAGGCGATCGCCATGTACACCTCGGCCGGCTACGAGCAGATCTCGAACTTCGGCTTCTACCAGGACGCCCCCGGCTGTCTCTCCTTCGGCCGGGTGCTCTGACGGCCGCCGCCCCGGCCCACCCGGGCGGGCAGGCACCGATTTCCGGACACGACAGAAGCCGGCGGACCGATCCGGTCCGCCGGCTTCCGACGAGTCTGGGGTGGCGCTACCGCGTCAGGCGCGGGTGACCTTGCCGGCCTTGATGCACGAGGTGCAGACCTGCATCTTCTTGGTGGTGCCGCCACCGGCCGGGGTACGCACCGACTGGATGTTCGGGTTCCAGCGGCGGTTGGTCCGCCGGTGCGAGTGGGACACGTTGTGGCCGAAGCCCGGTCCCTTGCCACAGACGTCGCACACGCTAGCCACGGGATACTCCTGGGTTTGAAACGTTCATGAGGTCGCCGCCAGGCGCTGCCCGGGCAACCTGGCCAGGTTACCCGATGACATGCCGGTCCGCCCAACCGGCCCGGCCGGCGGCCGACAGTTCCAGGTCGCCCGGCGGCGTCAGACACCGTCGAGCTGGAGTTGTCGAACGGAAACCCGGCCAGCCTACCGGCGGGGACGGCGGCCCCGCACGCGGCCCCGGGCCCTCGGACACGCCGACGCAGAGCAGGCGACCCCGGCGCGTGTCGGTCCGCGCCAGTAGGCTTCCCGACGTGCTGGACACCCTCGACGCCACCGCGGTGCGCCGATGGTGCGCGAGCGGGCTGGCCGCCCTCCAGCGGCACCAGGGCGAGATCGACGACCTCAACGTCTACCCGGTCCCGGACGGGGACACGGGCACCAACCTGGTGCTCACCCTCACCTCCGCCCAGCAGGCCCTCGCCATGGACCTGGGCACCCTCCCCGACGACGGGCACACCCCGCACGGGCACGCGCTGCGGCTGATGGCCCGGGGCGCGCTGCTCGGGGCGCGCGGCAACTCCGGCGTGATCGTGTCGCAGCTCCTGCGCGGCTTCGCCGACGCGCTGGCCGCCGCGCCGGCGGTCCGCGGCCGGCAGCTCGCCGCCGCGCTGGCCGGCGCCGCCAGCGCCGCCTACGCGGCGGTCGCCCACCCGGTGGAGGGCACCCTGCTCAGCGTGGCCACCGCCGCGGCCCGCGCCGCCGAGCAGGCGGACAGCGACGACCTGCGCACCGTGTGCCGAGCCGCGGCGGCCGGGGCGGCGCGGGCCCTCGCGCGTACCCCCGAACAGCTGCCCGCGCTGGCCCGCGCCGGCGTGGTGGACGCCGGCGGACGGGGCCTCTGCCTGCTGCTGGACGCGCTGGTCGAGGTGGTCACCGGGGAGAGCCCCCGGCAGCCGGCGGAGCCGTCACCCGCGGCCCGCCCGCCCGCCACCGCCGTCCGGGAGACCGGCTCCCTGGCGTACGCCTACGAGGTGCAGTACCTGCTCGACGCCACCGACGAGGCGGTGGCCCGGCTGCGCGGCGAGCTGGACGCGCTCGGCGACTCCCTGGTGATCGTCGGTGACGGCGCCCCGGGCCTCGGCACGTGGAACGTGCACGTGCATGTCAACGACGTCGGCGCGGCGATCGAGGCGGCCGTGGTGGCCGGCCGCCCGCACCGGATCACTGTGACCCGCTTCGCCGACCAGCCGGCCCCGCCCGCGCCGCCGGCCCCGCTGCCGGACGGCCGGGCCGCCGTGGTGGTGGCCACCGGGGCCGGCATCGCCGAGCTCTTCGGCGCCGAGGGGGCCACCGTGGTGCCCGCCAACCCGTCCACCGGTGAGCTGCTCGACGCGATCCGCGCCACCGGGGCGGCCCGGGTGGTGGTGCTGCCCAACGACCCCAACACCCAGTCGGTGGCGAGCGCCGCCGCCCGGGAGGCGCACGGGCTCGGCGTGAAGGTGAGCGTGGTGCCCACCCGCTCGCCGGTGCAGGCCCTCGCGGCCCTGGCCGTCCGCGACCCGAAGCGGCGCTTCGAGGACGACGTCATCGCCATGGCGGAGGCCGCCGGCGCCTGCCGCTACGCCGAGGTCTGCCACGCCAGCAAGGAGGCGCTCACCGTGGCCGGGCCGTGCCGGCCGGGCGACGTCCTCGCGATGGTGGAGGGGGAGGTGCACCTGATCGGCGTCGACCTCCTCGACACCTGCACCGCGGTGGTCGACCGGATGCTCGGCGGCGGCGGCGAGCTGGTCACCCTGCTCTGCGGGGCGGACGCCCCGGACGGGCTGGCCGACCGGGTACGCGAGCACGTCGAACGGTCCTGGCCGTTCGTCGAGGTGCAGGCGTACGAGGGCGGCCAGCCGCACTATCCGCTCCTGTTGGGGGTCGAATGACGAGCGAACCGACCACGGTGGACACGCCGCTGAAGAAGCTGGTCGGCGAGCGCACCGCCAAGGCCCTGGCCAGCCACCTCGACCTGCACACCGCCGGCGACCTGATCTACCACTTCCCGCGCCGGTACGACGAGCGCGGCGAGCACACCGACATCCGCTCGCTGGACGTGGGGGAGCAGGTCACCGTGCTGGCCCAGGTGCAGCGCACCGCGGTCCGACCGATGCGCCAGCGCCGGGGCAACCTGCTGGAGGTGACCGTCGGGGACGGCTCCGGCGGCGTGCTCACCCTCACCTTCTTCGGCAACCAGGCCTGGCGGGAGCGGGAGCTGCGCCCCGGCCGGTGGGGGCTGTTCGCCGGCAAGGTCACCGAGTTCCGGGGCAAGCGCCAGCTCAACGGCCCGGAGTACGTGCTGCTCGGCGAGGGCGGCGACGGCGAGGCGGCGGCCAACGAGGAGGTCGAGGAGTTCGCCGGGGCGATCATCCCGGTCTACCCGGCCGCCGCGGCGGTGCCGACCTGGGTGATCGCCCGCTGCGTCCGGGTGGTGCTGGACACCTTCACCCCGCCGGAGGACCCGCTGCCGGCCACCGTCCGGGCCACCCGCAACCTGGCCGACATCGGCACGGCGCTGCGCGAGATCCACCGACCGTCCAGCAAGGAGGCGCTCTACCGGGCCCGGCGCCGGCTCAAGTGGGACGAGGCGTTCGCCGTGCAGCTCACCCTGGTGCAGCGCAAGCACCGGGCGGCCGACTGGCCGGCGCAGGCCCGGCCGCCGCGCGCCGGTGGCCTGCTGGACGCGTTCGACGCCCGGCTGCCGTACGAGCTGACCCCCGGCCAGCAGACCGTGGGCCGGGAGGTCGCCGCCGACCTGGCCACCGCGCACCCGATGCACCGGCTGCTCCAGGGCGAGGTGGGTTCCGGCAAGACGGTGGTCGCGCTGCGGGCAATGCTCCAGGTGGTCGACGCCGGCGGACAAGCGGCGCTGCTCGCCCCGACCGAGGTGCTCGCCGCCCAGCACTACCGGGGCATCCTCGACCTGCTGGGCCCGCTGGCCCAGGCCGGCGAGCTGGGCGCGGCCGACGACGCCACCCGGGTGGAACTGGTCACCGGCTCGCTCGGCGCGGCAGCCCGGCGGCGGGCCCTCGCCGAGGTGGCCGAGGGGCGGGCCGGCATCGTGCTCGGCACCCACGCCCTGCTCTACGAGGGGGTCGACTTCCGCGACCTGGGCCTGGTGGTCGTCGACGAGCAGCACCGCTTCGGCGTGGAGCAGCGGGACGCGCTGCGGGCCAAGGCCGACCAGCCGCCGCACGTGCTGGTGATGACCGCCACCCCGATCCCGCGCACGGTCGCCATGACCGTCTACGGCGACCTGGAGATCTCCACCCTCTCCCAGCTGCCGAAGGGCCGGTCGCCGATCGCCTCGCACGTGGTGCCGGCCGCCGAGAAGCCGGCCTTCCTCGACCGGGCCTGGCGCCGGATGCGCGAGGAGGTCGCGGCAGGCCACCAGGCGTACGTGGTGTGTCCGCGCATCGGCGAAGGCCCGGCCTCGGACGAGGAGGCGCCGCGCGAGGACGACAACGGCCGGCGTCCCCCGTTGGCGGTGACCGAGGTGGCCCCGCTGCTCGCCGAGGGCCCGCTGCACGGGCTGCGGATCGGGGTGCTGCACGGGCGGCTGCCGGCGGACGAGAAGGACGGGGCGATGCGCGCCTTCGCCGCCGGTGACCTGGATGTCCTGGTGGCCACCACGGTGGTCGAGGTCGGCGTGAACGTGCCCAACGCCACCGTGATGATCGTGCTGGATGCGGACCGGTTCGGCGTCTCCCAGCTGCACCAGCTGCGCGGCCGGGTGGGTCGGGGCTCGGCCGCCGGCCTCTGCCTGCTGGTCTCCGAGGCGGTGGAGGGCTCGTCGGCCCGGGAGCGCCTCGACGCGGTCGCCTCCACCACGGACGGTTTCAAGCTCGCCGAGTTGGACCTGGAACAGCGCCGGGAGGGTGACGTGCTGGGTGCCACCCAGTCCGGGCGCCGGTCCCACCTGCGGCTGCTGTCGCTGCTGCGGGACACCGACCTGATCCGGGACGCCCGGGCCGAGGCGATCACGCTGGTCGAGGAGGACCCGGAGCTGACCCGGCACCCGGCCCTGGCCGCCTCGGTCGCCGCGCTGGTCGACGAGGAACGCGCCGAATACCTGGAGAAGGGCTGACCGGGCCGCCGCAGTCCGTCGGGTGCGTCGAGGTGCGACGATCCTCACCCGCCAAGATCACGCTCGAACATGGAAACAGTGGCCTCTCCAGGCGAGGAAGGCCACTGGTTCCTGGATTGAGTGGGGTTTGCGGCACGCGCCGTCCCGAGACGCGCCGAGGGCGCGCCGACCGGGTGGTCGACGCGCCCTCGGATCGGGATACGTCAGGCGGTGAAGCGGATCCGTCGGCGTCGCGCCACGACAAAGAGCACCGCACCGGCGGCCAGCAGGGCCGCGGCGCCGGCCGCAATGGCGCCGGCAGCCGCGCCGGTCACCGGCAGGGTCGGCCCCTCGCTGTCACCGCCGCCAGCGCCGGGGGCGCAGTCGGCCGGCTTCTCCCAGGCGATCGGGGAGGAATCGTCCAGGCCCTCGGCCGTCGGGGTGACCTTCAGGCCCTCGAAGGCCTTGAACTTCGCGGTCTTGGTCTCGCCAGGCTGGACGACCAGCGTCTGCGCCTCGCCCTTGTTCGGGGTGAGGGTGATCTCGACGGTCTTGCCGTCCTTCGGGTTCTCGATCTGGAAGATCAGCTCGTCGCAGGTGGACTGGTAGCTGCCCGACGGCTCACCCGGCTTGACGCAGTCCTTCGGCTCGGCCGGCTTGTCGTCGAAGAGCGGCTGCTCCTGTCCGGCCTCGGTCACCGTGATCTTTCCGGCGTTCTTGGCCGGCACCGTGATCGTCTTGTCCTTGCCCGGCGCGACGGTCGCGGTTTCGCTGAATCCGTCCGTGCCGGTGACGGTGAACTTGGCGTCCTTGGTGGCCTCCTGGCCGTTCTCCAGCTTCACCGCCACGTCGCCGGTGCAGTCGGAGGTCACCGTGGCCTTGGGGTTGGCCTTGGTCGGCGGCGGGGTCACCACCTTGTCGCAGCTCTCGCTGAACTTGATGGAGGCGCTGCTCGGTTCCTGCTCCTGCCACTTGTTGTCCCACTGCGCCTGGACGGCCAGCGACGCCTCGGTCACGTTGCCCGCGAGGCGGGCGGTGCCGACCAGGGGTTCCGCGACCGCGTGCGGGTACAGCGGGTCCGAGCCGTCTGCGGTGACGTTGATGCCCTCGACGGTGAACGGGGCGCTGGTGTCGCCGGTCTGGCTGGCGCCGTCCACCTTGACGAGCCGGTAGTTGTTCACGCCCTGCGGCGCGTAGGTCTGCACGGTCCAGGTGGTGACCCACTCGCCCGCGGCGGTGTCACACTTGGCGGTGACCTTGACCTCGCTGTGGTGGGCGCTGGCGGGCGCGGCGACCACGGCGACGCCGGCCAGGCCGATCAGCGCGCCGGCGGTGACCGCCATGACGCGCCGGAGGTTGAGACGGTTCACGTCTACTCCTGATGAGGGGAAACTGGAGAGTGCGGCGGACGGACCGGAGCCTCACGTCCGACGAACGGGCAGACCCTAGCGAGATCGACGCGTCGGGCGTTACGTCGACCGGCGCGGCGTAAAGGGTCTGTTATGAATTTGAGATCATTGATGTACGGCGCGTGATCTTCCGATGCGCGCTGCGTATTACCTGCCGTGTTGTCCGGGTCGGCGTTGGCCGTCGGTTAGCGTCAGGGCATGCGCAGGAGCATGCGGTGACCCGGATCGTGGCCGGGACGTTCGGCGGGCGACGGATCGTCGCGCCCCCCGGCGCCGGCACCCGACCCACCTCCGACCGGGTCCGGGAGGCCCTGTTCAGCGCGGTGCAGGCCGAGCTGGACCTGGACGGGGCACGGTTCGCCGATCTCTACGCCGGCTCCGGGGCGGTCGGGCTGGAGGCGCTGTCGCGGGGCGCGGAGCACGTGCTGCTCGTCGAGTCCGACGCCCGGGCGGCCCGGGTGATCCGGGAGAACATCGCCCTGCTGCGGGCCGCCCCGGCCGCCCGCCTGGTCACCGGCAAGGTGGGCACGGTGCTGGCGGCCGGCCCCGGCGGCGACCCGTACGACGTCGTCTTCGCCGACCCGCCGTACGCCGTACCGGACGAGGAGCTCACCGCGATGCTGGCCGCGCTGGTCGACGGCGGGTGGCTGGCGGCGCACGCCCTGGTGATCGTGGAGCGGTCCAGCCGCACCGGCCCGGTCACCTGGGTGGACGGCATCACGGGCGAGCGCAGTCGCCGCTACGGCGAGACCGCCCTTTGGTACGGTCGCCGATCATGAGACGTGCGGTCTGTCCCGGCTCGTTCGATCCGGTCACCAACGGACACCTCGACATCATCGGCCGGGCCAGCCGGCTCTTCGACGAGGTGATCGTCGGCGTGCTGGTCAACCCGTCGAAGCAGGGGTTGTTCACCGTCGAGGAGCGGATCGACATGCTCCGCGAAGTGATCGCCTCGTACGACAACGTCCGGGTCGAGTCGTTCCGCGGGCTGCTGGTGGACTTCTGCCGGGCCCAGCAGGCGAGCGTGCTGATCAAGGGCCTGCGCGCGGTCAGCGATTTCGACTACGAGCTCCAGATGGCCCAGATGAACATCGGCCTGGCCGGCGTGGAGACGCTCTTCATGCCGACCAACCCGCTCTACTCGTTCCTCTCCTCCAGCCTGGTCAAGGACGTGGCCAAGTGGGGCGGGGACATCTCCGCGCACGTCCCCGACGTGGTCCGCGAGCAGCTCAAGGCCCGCCTCCACCCCTGACGCCGGACCCACCGCCCCGCCGGGCCCGATCTCGCGGTCGCGGCGGCGCCGGCGACGCGCCGGGCGGGGGTGGAGCGGCGTGCGGTGGAGGGAGCGCGACATGATGTGTGCAGCGCCGAGACCGGGCGCAGGCCGCATCATGTAGATCGGCCGACCTAGGACAGGAGTGAGGTACCGGTGGACCCGCTCGATCGCATCGACGAACTGATCGCCATGGTGGAGCAGGCCCGCTCCGTGCCGATGTCGCGCAACAACTGCATGGTCGACCGGGGCGAGATGATTGCGGCCCTCGACGAGGTGCGCGCGGAGCTCCCCGCCGACCTCCGCCGGGCCGCCGCGCTGCTCGAGGAGCGCGACAAGATCATGGAGGCCGGCAAGCGCGAGGCCGACCGGATCATCAGCGAGGGTGAGGCGGAACACGCCCGCCTGGTCTCCGTGAACGAGATCACCGTTTCGGCCGAGCACGAGGGCGCGCGGATCATCGCCGAGGCCCGCGCCGAGGCGCAGCGCCTCCGGGACGAGGTGGACGACTACGTCGACACCGCCCTGGCCAACTTCGAGCAGTTCCTGACCCGGGCGCTGGCCTCCATAGAGCGCGGCCGGGACAAGATGCACGCGCTGCGCGAGATCGGCACCTTCGCCGGTGACGAGGCGGATCGCCCGCTACCCTTCTGAGCGGCACGCGGGCCGGCAGCCGACAGCCGGCAGCCGCCGGGCCAGGGGCGACGCCCCCGGTTCGACGGTCCGCCGGTCACCCAGGTAACCTTTTTTGTCGGCCTCTCACCGGCCGGAGTCTAACTATGCCCAAACACTCGCCAAGCCCACTCGACCCCAGGTCGCCGCTGGTCCTCGACACGAGGGACCTGCCGCGTCGGCCTGGTGCGTTGCGTACGGTCGAGCGGGTCGTGCCGGCACCGGCGGACCTCGGCGTGGAGTTGATCGGCGTGCCGGAGGGCGCGGACCTCGACCTCGACCTGAGGTTGGAGTCGGTGTCCGAGGGCGTGCTCGTCTCCGGGACCGTCACCGGTCCCGTCACGGGCGAGTGCGGGCGCTGCCTGCGCGAGATCGACGACTCGGTGGCCGTGCGGATCCAGGAGCTGTACGCGTACGAGAACAGCACCACGGACGACACGACCGACGAGGACGAGGTGGGCCGGATGCAGGGCGATCTGATCGACCTGGAGCCGGCGCTGCGGGACGCGGTGGTGCTCGCGCTGCCGACCAACCCGCTCTGCCGGGAGGACTGCCCAGGCTTGTGCCCCGACTGCGGGGTGCACTGGGACGATCTGCCGGCCGACCACAGCCATCAGCAGATCGACCCGCGTTGGGCGGGCCTGTCGCAACTGACCCGTACAGAGGAGTAAGAACCGTGGCCGTCCCCAAGCGCAAGATGTCGCGCAGCAACACCCGGGCCCGTCGGGCGCAGTGGAAGACCGCGGCGGTCGCGACCGTGGCCTGCCCGCAGTGCAAGTCGGCGAAGCTGCCGCACGCGGCCTGCTCCGTCTGCGGCACCTACAACGGCCGTCAGGTCCTCGAGGTCTGACCTGGACGCCGAGTGACGTCCCCGACCACCGGTCGGGTGGCGCGCGCACCATGGCTCTCGCCCGGTGCCCCGGCTTCCTCCGTCGCCGGCCGGTCCTCGGCCGACGTACCGGTGGAGCCGGGCACCGCGCGGATCGCCGTTGACCTCCTCGGCGGGGACGATGCCCCCGCCGTCGTGGTTGACGGCGCTCTGCGAGCGGTGCGCACCGACCCTGACCTTCATCTGCTGCTCGTCGGACCGACCGAGGTCGCCGACGGGCTGATCGGTGCCCTCGACCCGGAGCAGCGTGCCCGGGTCGCGGTCCGTCCGGTGCGTACCGCCGTCGGCATGGCCGACCATCCCACCGCCGCGCGCGCGGAGAGCACCGTTCGCGCGGCGGTCAGCGCCGTCCGCGACGGGATCGCCGACGCGCTCGTCTCCGCCGGCTCGACCGGCGCCACCGTCACCGCCGCCGCGCTCGGTCTCGGGCGCTGGACCGGGGTGCGCCGCCCGGCCCTGGTGGCCACCATTCCCGCCGTCGCCGGCCCGGTGGTGCTGCTGGACGTCGGCGGCACCCTGGAACCCGGCGCGGCCACCCTCGCCCGGCACGCCGTGCTGGGCGCCGCGTACGCCGCGGTGGCGCACGCCGTCGCCGCACCCCGCGTCGGGCTGCTCTCCGTCGGCACCGAGGCGGGCAAGGGCGACCGGCTGCGCCGCTCCGCCGACCCGGCGCTCGCCGCCGTCCCGCTACCGTGCGGCGCCGGCTACGTCGGCCTCGTCGAGGGGTACGACGTCTCCATTGGCGCGCGTGCCGATGTCGTGGTCACCGACGGCTTCACCGGTAACGTGCTGCTCAAGGCCATCGAGGGCGCGTACGCGATGGCCGGCGGGCCCCCGGCGAGCGGCGGTGTGCCACGCGCGGCGGCCCTGCTCGGCGTCGCCGGCACCGTGGTCGTCTGCCACGGCGCGGCCCAGCCCGACGACGTCGCCTCCGGCATCGCCCTCGCCGCCCACCTGTGGCGTCGGGGCGCCACCGACACCATCTCCACCCTGCTCGCCGGCCTGCCACAAGATCCCGCACCCATCGACACCGAGGTAGCACCATGACCAACGACAAGCGGCGGCGTGCTCCCGTCGGCCACCTGGAGGCGGCCTTCGGGGTGTCGCTCGATCCGGAATTGCTGGAGCGCGCGCTGACCCACCGCTCCTACGCGTACGAGAACGGCGGCCTGCCCACCAACGAGCGGCTGGAGTTCCTCGGCGACTCGGTCCTCGGCGTGGTGATCACCACGGCGCTCTTCCACAACCACCCGGACCTGCCCGAGGGGCAGCTCGCCAAGCTGCGCGCCAGCGTGGTGAACATGCGCGCCCTCGCCGAGGTGGCGCGCGGCCTCGGCCCGGCGGGGCTGGGCGCGTACCTGCTGCTGGGCAAGGGCGAGGAGGCCACCGGCGGCCGGGACAAGGCCAGCATCCTGGCCGACACCCTGGAGGCGCTGCTCGGCGCGATCTACCTCCAGTACGGCCTGGACACCGCCGCCATCGTGATCCATCGCCTCTTCGACCCGCTGATGGCCGAGTCGGCCGGCCGGGGCGCCGCGCTGGACTGGAAGACCAGCCTGCAGGAGTTGACCGCCGCACTCGGGCTGGGCGTCCCGGAGTACCGGATCGAGGGCACCGGCCCCGACCACCTGAAGACCTTCACCGCCTGGGTGGTGGTGGCCGGCAACCGGTACGGCGGCGCGGAGGGGCGCAGCAAGAAGGAGGCCGAGCAGCGGGCCGCCGAGGCGGCCTGGCGGACCCTGACCGACCAGGCCGACGCCGAGGCCGCCGCCAAGGCCGCGGCCGAGGGCGCCGAGCCGACGGCGGATGCCGGGCCCACGGCCGACGCGGCCGAGGCGGGCGCCGGCCGTGCCTGAGCTGCCCGAGGTCGAGACGGTCCGGCAGGGCCTGGCCCAGTGGGTCACCGGCCGGACGATCAGCTCGGTCGAGGTGCGCCACCCCCGGGCCGTGCGCCGGCACCAGCTGGGCGGGGGGCACTTCGCCGATGTGCTGACCGGTCGGACGATCACCGACGTCCGCCGCCGGGGCAAGTACCTCTGGCTGCCGCTGGACAGCGGGGACGCCCTGGTCGGGCACCTCGGCATGTCCGGCCAGCTGTTGCTCCAACCGGTCGGCGCGGCCGACGAGCTGCACCTGCGGGTCCGGTTCCGGTTCGCCGACGACGGTCCGGAGCTCCGCTTCGTCGACCAGCGTACGTTCGGCGGGCTGTCGGTCTCCGAGGGCGGGGCGGAACTGCCGGACGAGATCGCGCACATCGCCCGGGACCCGATGGACCCGGAGTTCTCCGACGCCGACTTCGTGGCCGCGCTGCGCCGGCGGCGTACGGAGGTGAAGCGGGCGCTGCTCGACCAGACCCTGATCTCCGGGGTCGGCAACATCTACGCCGACGAGGCGCTGTGGCGGGCGAAGCTGCACGGCGCCCGCCCGACCGACGCGCTGACCGGCCCGGCGGCCATCCGGCTGCTCGGGCACGTGCGGGACGTGCTGGGCGAGGCGATCAAGCAGGGCGGCACCAGCTTCGACGAGCTGTACGTCGACGTCAACGGCGAGAGCGGCTACTTCGACCGGTCGCTCAACGCGTACGGCCGGGAGGGGGAGCCCTGCCCGCGGTGCGGCGCCCCGATCCGGCGCGAGGCGTTCATGAACCGGTCGTCGTACAGCTGCCCGCGCTGCCAGCCCCGCCCCCGGGGTGCCCTCCGGGGATGACCCCGAGCCGGCTCGGGGTTGCGCCGGTGTGCCTCGCCGGGCGGTTCCGGGCGCGTTCCCGGGCCGTACCCTGAAAATCCCGTTCTGTCCGGTCGGCCGAGCCGTTTCCGGCCGGCCGGCCCGAGCCGGACGGATCGGGGACGAGCCGGGGCCGTTCCCCGATGTCCGGCCACCGTTCGCTGCCTAGCGTCAGCACCGTCGGCACAGGGCCGACGTGTGGAGGGGGAACCCAGGTATGGGCAGGCGACCGGTGACCGTGCGGGTGGCACGGTGGAGTGCGGAGCACCCGTGGCGGGCCATCGCGCTGTGGGTCGTGTTCGTGGCGGTGTGTTTCGTCGGCGGCAACGCGGCGGGCCTGAACGAGGCGACCGCCGCCGACCAGGCGACCGGCGAGGTGGGACGGGCCGAGCTGATCGTCGACAGCGGGGGCTTCCACGACCCCGCCACGGAGAACGTGTTGATCACGTCCCGCTCGGGGACGCTCGACCCGGCCGCGGCGAAGGTCGCCGCCGATGACGCGGCGGCCCAACTGCGGCAGGTCACCGGGGTTGCCTCGGTCGGTACGCCGATGCCGTCCCAGGACGGTACCGCGCTGCTGCTGCCGGTCACCATGTCCGGCGACCCGGAGACCGCGTCGGACCGGGTGCAGCCGCTGCGCGACGCCACCCAGAAGGTCCAGGAGGCGCACCCGGCGCTGCGGATCGAGGAGGTCGGTGGCCCGTCGATCAACAAGGCGCTCGACGACACCCTGGGCAAGGACTTCAAGCGGGCCGAGCTGCTCAGCCTGCCGGTCACCCTGGCCATCCTGATCATCGCGTTCGGCGCGCTGATCGCGGCCGGCGTGCCGGTGCTGCTCGCGCTCTCCTCGGTGGCCGCGGCGATGGGGCTCTCCACCCTGGCCTCCCACCTGGTGCCGGCCAACGACACCACGGCCAGCGTCATCCTGCTCATCGGCATGGCGGTCGGCGTCGACTACTCGCTGTTCTACGTCCGGCGAGAACGCGAGGAGCGGGCGAAGGGGCGGTCCGGGCTCGACGCGGTGGAGATCGCGGCCGAGACCTCCGGCCACGCCGTGGTGGTCTCCGGCACCGCCGTGATCATCTCGATGGCCGGGCTGCTGCTCGCCCAGGACGCCATCTTCTCGTCGCTCGCCGTCGGTTCGATCCTGGTGGTCGCGGTCGCGGTGATCGGCTCGCTGACCGTGCTGCCGGCGCTGCTCGCCAAGCTCGGCCGTTGGGTCGACCGGCCCCGGGTGCCGCTGCTGTGGCGGCTCACCGCCCCGCGTACCGGCCGGCACGGCCAGCCGGCCCGGCCCCGGTTCTGGCCGGCCGTGCTGAAGCCGGCGCTGCGGGCGCCGCTGGCCACCCTGGTCGTCTCGGTCGGGCTGCTGCTCGCCCTGGCCGCCCCCGCGCTGGGCATGGAGCTGAAGTTCCCCGGCATGGAGGACGTGCCGCGCAGCACCGCGGCGATGCAGGCGTACGACCGGCTGACCGCCGCTTTCCCGAGCAACGGCACCAGCCACACGGTGGCCGTGCGGGCGCGGGCCGAGCAGGCCGACCGGGTCCGCGCCGCGCTGACCGACCTGGCCGGTCGGGCCGCCGCCGACCCGCTCTTCGCGCCGGCCGAGGGGGACGGCCCGAAGATCAAGGTGTCGGCCGACCGCCGGGTGTCGGTGCTGGAGGTGGCCACCCCGTACGCCAGCCGCACCGACGAGGCCACCCGATCCCTGCACGAGCTGCGCCAGGACCTGGTGCCGACCGCGCTGCGCGGCATCCCCGGGGTCGAGTACGCGGTCGGCGGCGGCGTCGCGGCCAACGAGGACTACGCGCAGCACATCTGGCACAAGCTGCCGGTCGTGGCCGCCTTCGTGCTCGCGTTGACCTTCCTGGTGATGGCGTGGACGTTCCGGTCGGTCGTGGTCGCGCTCACCTCGATCGCGCTGAACCTGCTCTCCGCCGGGGCCGCGTACGGCCTGCTGGTGCTGGTCTTCCAGAACCACTGGGCGGAGGGGCTGCTCGGCTTCACCTCGATGGGCGCCATCGTCACCTGGCTGCCGCTCTTCCTCTTCGTGGTGCTCTTCGGCCTGTCGATGGACTACCACGTCTTCGTGGTCAGCCGGATCCGCGAGGGCGTCCGCTCCGGCCTGTCGAACAAGGACGCGGTGGCGTACGGGATCACCTCGTCGGCGGGCGTGGTGACCAGCGCGGCGATCGTCATGGTCGGGGTCTTCTCGATCTTCGCGACGCTGAGCACCATCGACATGAAGCAGCTCGGCATCGGGCTGGCCGCGGCGATCCTGCTGGACGCCACGATCATCCGGGCGGTGGTGCTGCCGTCGCTGATGACCCTGCTGGGCGACGCGAACTGGTGGGCCCCGCGCTTCCTGCGCGGCCGGGTGGCCACCCCGCCCGCCGATCCGCCCACGCCCACCCCGGAACTGGTCGGCGCTCGCTGACGCCACCGTCCCACCGGAGGGCCGGGCCCGCTCGCGCGGGCCCGGCCCTCCGCCGTTTCCCGGGACACCGGTGCGGCTCTTGCCGGGGCGGGGGTGTGCCAGATCGCGAGGGCGAGGACCGGTCAGGGGAGGGGGCAGGACTCCCGCCAGGCGTCCAGGGTGCGGGCCTTGAGGATGGAGGCGAAGCCGTAGCCGACCGTGGTGACGCAGAACGCCGCCGGGTCGCCGGTGTACTCGACGTGGAAGACCGGCTTGTGGGCGTCGGAGAAGGGCAGCAACTTCGCGCACTCCCGCCGGCGTACGCACTCCTGGTTGACGGCGAAGTCGAAGTCGGGGGCCAGCGCGGCCACCTGCGGCACGTCGTCGACCAGCCCGGGAGACAGGTCGAGCGAGCGGGCGAGCCGGGCCAGCCGGCGGTTGAACAGCAACTGGTCGTCGAAGTCCAGCGGGAAGCCGGACCGCTGCAGGTAGCCGTCCGCGTCGTCGAACGCCACCGCGCCGAAGCCCTTGCCGCGGCACAGCCGGAAGCGGTCGGCGAGCACCCGGCTCAGCGTGTCCCACTGGCGTACGTCCAGCCAGCGGCTGCCCGGCCGGCCCGCCACCGGCTCGCCGCGCACGACGGTCGGGAAGCGGCTGGCGTCCGGGTCGGTCGCCGCGTACGTCCCGACCCGCACCTGGCAGATCAGCCGGCGGTCCCGGGCCCGCAGTGCGGCGGTGTCGGTGGAGGTGGTGCCGACCGGGTCGAGTAGGAAGACATCCGCGTCGACGGTGACGTCGAGCGGGCCGCTGAGCTGCCACTGCCACTGCCAGCTGTGGGCCTGGGCGGTCGGCCACGGGGTGGGCGCGCCGGGCGGGACGAGCGGCTCCCGGCAGCCGGGCACCGGGCTGAGCAGTAGCACCGTCAGGGCCACCGCGATGCCCCGGCGCAGCCCGCGGGGGAGGACGCGGGCGTGCGCCGGGGGCCACGCCGGCCGGATCCGCATGGACAGCTCCCGGGTCGCGGGCGGCACCCCGCCGCCCCCTGCCGGTACGCCGAGCCGACTCTGGCGTACCTCACCCGGTCAAACGAGCGCGGACCCGGTCACGACGCGCGGATCAGCGCGGGGTGCCGAAGTCCTGGGTCCAGTACGGCCCGTTGCTCCGCGCCACGCCGACGCCGATCTCGGTGAAGGAGCAGTTCAGGATGTTGGCCCGGTGACCAGGGCTGTTCATCCAGGCGTCCATGACCGCGGCCGGGGTCTTCTGGTTCCAGGCGACGTTCTCGCCGTACGCCCGCCAGGCATAGCCGACCCGGTCGAGCCGGTCGCCGACGTCGCTGCCGTCGCTGCCGTCGTGCGACATGGTCTGGTGGTCGGCCTGGTCCTGGCTGTGCCGCTGCGCGGCCAGCATCAGCTTGTTGTCGATGGTCAGGGCCTTGCAGCCGGCCTTGGCGCGCTCCTGGTTGACCAGGTTGACGACCTGCTGGAGCTCGGCGCTGATCCCGGTGGACGTGGCGGCCCGGGTGGCGGCGCTGCTCGGCGGCGAGCTGCGCTGCAGCTTGCGGGACGGGGCGGTGGTCCGGTTGGACTTCGGGGTGGCCGCCCGGGTCGGGCTCGGGCGGGCGCTGCTCGGCGAGGCGGTGGGGGAGGCGGGGGCCAGGGCGTCGCCGGCGGCCTCGGTGGTCTCCGGGGCGGCCGGGGCGGCGGCCACCGCGTCGGCGGCGGTCGGCTCGGTCTGCTGATCACCGCCCGACAGCAGCATGGCGCTCACACCGAGACTCACCACGAGGGTCGCCGCGGCGGCGGCTCCACCGATCACCAGGGAACGCGGGAAGCGGCGCTGCTGCCGGTGCCGGCCTGCCTCCTCGGCCGGCCCGGCGGTGGCCGGGCGCCAGGTGGTGGTCGGCTCCTCCTGGGGACGCCAGCCGGCGGCCTGCTCGAACGGGGCGATCGGCGCGCCCGGGTGGTTCACCGGGTCGAACGCCGCCGTGTCGTCGACCGCCGGGGTGAACGCGGTCCGCTCGACGGCCGGGCCGAATCCGCTCCGACCGGCGTCGACCTGGTATCCGGTCCGGTCGGCGTCGAAGGGCTGGCCAGCCGGCTCCGCGGCCGGCCGGGGATCGGCCGGGGCCCCCCGCCACGGGGCGTCCGGGGCGTCGGAGCGCCAGACGCCGGTCGGGGCGTCGGCCCAGTCCGCGCCGGGCTGCTCCGGCTCGTCCCCGAACAGGTAGGACGACCGCGGTTCGGGTCGGCCGGTGAGCCAGGCCGGTCCCTCGTCGCTCGGCTGCTCGGGGCGCCGAGGAACGCCATCCGGTTCGATCGGGTCGGTCCAGCGGTACACGCCTGTCCCCTCCACGGGTCGGTTGCGGGCCGGGCTGACGCTACGGGCGGCCTCCGAGCTGCGGCAACTTGGCTAAGACAGAGTTAAGGGGAACCCGACACCGAGGGTGAGGCGTTCACACATTTCCGGGCGTACAGTTAAGTGGTCCGGACAGAGCGTGTCCGCGCCCTTGTGGCAGCCCCCCGCCAAGTGGACAGGTCGACGTGAAGATGATCTACGGCCTGCGGGAACTTGACGAAGGAGGGGGGTGCGGCTCAATATGTAGGTGTCGCCAGTCGCGCCCAGTCATGCCCGGATTTGCTGGGATGGCAGCCGCGAACACCATGGGCGCGCGTTGGCCGGCCTTTCCGGCAGCGCATATCTAGGAGTCAGCATGGCGAAGGCCCTCTACGGCCACGTAGGTGCAGCGCCCGACCGGCGTCTGCTCGACGAGGTCACCCGACTGCGTGCCAGGGTTCAGGCACTGGAGTTCGAGATCACGCGTCTGCGCGCCGACAATGATCGGCTTGCGGCGGCGGCGACGGAGGCGGACGACCTCCTCCGGCTGGCCGAGCCCGCGCTGACCTGATCTCCGGTCCTCGGGAAAAACTGAATAGCACCACACGAAAACGCGCGCCGACACCGCAGTGCCGGCGCGCCGCTTTGTGCGTGGACTTTTCGTTTTTCGGGCCGCATCCCTCGATCTTGGCCGTTCGCTCCGGAATTGCTCGCCGGCAATTCTGATCTTGCAGTTTTCGGCGCGTGACGACGCCGACGGGAATCGGGACACTCCCGACCTGGGGGTGGGTCGCGTACTGCGGTGTTCCAGGCCACGGGATAGTCTGCGGGTTCACCAGGTCCGCGCAGCCGGCGACGGTTCGGCGGCCACCGGACGAGGATCGAGAAGGTGCATCTCAAGAGCCTGACGGTGAAGGGTTTCAAGTCCTTCGCCTCCGCGACGACGTTGAAGCTGGAGCCCGGGATCACCTGCGTGGTGGGTCCGAACGGCTCGGGGAAGTCCAACGTCGTCGACGCCATCGCCTGGGTGCTCGGCGAGCAGGGCGCCAAGGCGCTGCGCGGCGGCAAGATGGAGGACGTCATCTTCGCCGGCACCGCCGGGCGGGCGCCACTCGGTCGGGCCGAGGTCACCCTCACCATCGACAACACCGACGGCGCGCTGCCGATCGAGTACACCGAGGTCTCCATCACCCGCCGGATGTTCCGCTCCGGCGAGAGCGAGTACGAGATCAACGGCGACTCCTGCCGGCTGCTCGACATCCAGGAGCTGCTGTCGGACTCCGGCATCGGCCGGGAGATGCACATCATCGTCGGGCAGGGCCGGCTGGACGGGATGCTGCACGCCAAGCCGGAGGACCGGCGGGCGTTCATCGAGGAGGCGGCCGGCGTCCTCAAGCACCGCAAGCGCAAGGAGAAGGCGCTGCGGAAGCTCGACGCGATGCAGACCAACCTCAACCGGCTCACCGACCTCACCGCCGAGCTGCGCCGCCAGCTCAAGCCGCTGGGCCGGCAGGCCGAGGTGGCCCGGCGGGCCGCCGCCATCCAGGCGAACCTGCGCGATGCCCGGCTGCGGCTGCTCGCCGACGACCTGCACACGCTGCGGACCACCCTGGACAAGGAGATCGCCGACGAGACCGCGCTGCGCGACCGGCGCGAGCAGATCGAGGCGGAGCACGCCGAGGTGCAGGCCCGCCTCGGCGAGTTGGAGGCCGCGCTCGCCGAGGACGCGCCGCTGCTCGCCGCCGCGCAGGACACCTGGTACAAGCTCTCCGCGCTTCAGGAGCGGTTCCGCTCGATCGAGCAGCTCGCCCGGGAACGGCTGCGCCACCTGAGCGCCACTCCCGACGATGAGCGCCCCGGCCGCGACCCCGACCAGCTCGAGGCCGAGTCCCAGCGGGTCCGCGAGCAGGAGGAGGAGTTGCGCGCGGCGCTCACCGAGGACCAGATCCGGCTGGCCGAGGCGGTCGAGCACCGGCAGGAGCAGGAACGGCAGCTGGCCGCGGCCGAGCGGGAGCTGGTCGCCGCGGCCAAGGCCATCGCGGACCGGCGGGAGGGGCTGGCCCGGCTGACCGGGCAGGTCAACTCGGCCCGGGCCCGGACCACCAGCGCCGGCGAGGAGATCGAACGGCTCGCCGCCGCGCACACCGACGCGCTGGCCCGCGCCGAGAAGGCGCAGGCCGACCTCGACGCCGTCGCCGAGCAGTCCACCGAGGCGGACCGGGACAACGCCGACCTGGACGCCCGGCACGCCGAAACCGTCGCCGTCCACGAGCAGGCGCAGGCCGCCGTCCGCAGTCTCTCCGACGCCGAGCGCGCCGCCGAGAAGGACGCGGCCACCTGGAAGGCCCGTGAGGAGGCGCTCGCCCTCGGGCTGCGCCGCAAGGACGGCGCCGGGGCCCTGCTGGCCCGCGCCGACCAGGTGCCCGGTCTGCTCGGCAGCCTCTCCGGGCTGCTCACCGTCGCCCCCGGCCACGAGGCGGCCCTCGCGGCCGCGTTCGGCGGGCTCGCCGACGCGGTCGCGGTCACCGGCGTGGACGAGGCCGTCGAGGCGATGCGGCTGCTGAAGATCACCGACGCCGGCCGGGCCGGCCTGCTGGTCGGCAGCCCGGCCGGGCCCGGCATGGCCGGCCCGGCCGACGCGCTGCGACCGAAACTGCCCGACCACGCCCGCTGGGCGCCGGACCTGGTGGAGTGCTCCGCCGAGATCCGGCCGGCGGTGCACCGGGCGCTGCGCGACGTGGTCCTGGTCGACCACCTGGCCGCCGCGGCCGAGCTGGTCGCCGGCAATCCGGAGCTGCGCGCGGTCACCCCGGACGGCGACGTGGTCGGGGCGTACGCGGCGGCCGGCGGGTCGGCCAAGGCGCCCAGTTACATCGAGGTGCAGGCGGCCGTCGAGGAGGCCCGGGCCAACCGGCTGGCCGCCGAGCGGACCAGCGCCGAACTGCGCGAGCAGTTGGTCGAGGCGCGCGCGGAGGTGGCCGCCGCGAAGGAGGCCGTGCAGCACGCCGCCGCCGCCAAGCGGGAGGCGGAGAGCCACCGCAACGCCGCCGCCCGCCGGCTGGCCGAGCTGGGCGCGGCCGCCCGGTCGGCGAAGGCGGAGACCGACCGGCTCGGTGAGTCCCGGGCCCGGGCCGAGGCGGCCCGGGAACGCGACCTGCAGGCCCTGGCCGAGTTGGAGGAGCGGCTGCGGCTGGCCGAGGCGACCCCGATCGACGCCGAGCCGTCCACCGAGGAACGTGACCAGCTCGCCGCGATGGTGCCGCAGGCGCGGCAGAACGAGATGGAGGTCCGGCTCGCGGTGCGTACCGCCGAGGAGCGGGTCTCCTCGATCGCCGGCCGGGCCGACTCGCTGGCCCGGCAGGCGAACGCCGAGCGGGCCGCGCGGGAACGCGCGGCCGCGCGGCGCGCGGCCCGCACCCGCGGCGCGGAGATCGCCCGGGCCGTGGTCGGCGGCGCCCGCGAGGCGCTGACCCGGCTCACCGTCTCGCTCGCCCGGGCCGAGGAGCACCGGGACGCCGTCGCCCGCGAGCGCGCCGCCCGGGAGGCCGAGCTCTCCGAGGTACGCGGCGCGGCCAAGCGGCTCGGCGCCGAGCTGGAGCGGCTGACCAGCCAGGTGCACCGGGACGAGGTGGCCCGCGCCGAGCAGCGGCTGCGCATCGAGCAGCTGGAGGCCAAGGCCGCCGAGGACTTCGGCCTCGACGTGGAGACGCTGGTCGCTGAGTACGGCCCGGCGCAGCTCGTTCCGCCCACCCAGGTGGACGTCGCGGCCGCCGAGAAGGACGGCCTGCCGGTGCCCGAACCGGTCCGCTACGAGCGTCCGGTGCAGGAGAAGCGGGCCGCCAAGGCGGAGCGGGAGCTGGCCCTGCTCGGCAAGGTCAACCCCCTGGCGCTGGAGGAGTTCGCCGCGCTGGAGGAGCGCTACAAGTTCCTCTCCGAGCAGCTGGAGGACCTCAAGGCCACCCGCCGGGACCTGCTCACCGTCGTCAAGGACGTCGACGACCGGATCCTGGAGGTCTTCGCCAGCGCGTTCGAGGACACCGCCCGGGAGTTCGAGCAGGTCTTCACCGTGCTCTTCCCCGGCGGCGAGGGACGCCTCGTGCTCACCGACCCGGAGGACCTGCTCACCACCGGCGTCGAGGTCGAGGCCCGGCCGCCCGGCAAGAAGATCAAGCGGTTGTCCCTGCTCTCCGGCGGTGAGCGGTCGCTCACCGCGGTGGCCATGTTGGTGGCGATCTTCCGCGCGCGGCCCAGCCCGTTCTACATCATGGACGAGGTGGAGGCGGCCCTCGACGACGTCAACCTCGGTCGCCTGATCACGCTGCTGGCGCAGCTGCGCGAGAAGAGCCAGCTCATCGTGATCACCCACCAGAAGCGGACCATGGAGATCGCCGACGCGCTGTACGGCGTGACCATGCGCAGCGGGGTCACCCAGGTGATCAGCCAGCGGCTCAACCGGGCCGACGACGACGGGCAGGAGACAGACGAGTGAGTCGGGAACGCGCGACGGCGCTCCTGGTGGACTTCGACGGCGTACTGCGCCGCTGGGACCCGGCGGTGGCCGCCGGTGTGGAGCGGGAGTACGGGCTCACCGAGGGCGTCCTCGGCGAGATCGCGATGTCCTGGGGGTTGCTCCAGCCGGTGCTCACCGGCAAGGTCAGCCACGGCCAGTGGATGGACAGCGTGGTCGACGCGCTCACCCCGTCGGTGGGTGACCCGGCGCGGGCCCGCGCCGCCGTGGACGAGTGGCAGCGCTACCGGGGCGAGATCGACCTGGACGTGCTCGCGTTCATCCGGGAGGTACGGGCGGCCGGCATCCGGGTCGGCCTGGGCACCAACGCCACCGACGTGCTCGACGCGGACCTTGTCGCGCTGGGCCTCACCGACGAGCTGGACGTGGTGGTCAACTCCTCGGTCATCGGGGTGAACAAGCCGGCGAAGGAGTACTTCGAGGCGGCCTGCGCGGCGTTGGAGACCCCGCCGGCCCGGGTGCTCTTCACCGACGACGAGGCCCGGGCCGTGGCCGGCGCAAGGGTGGCCGGGCTCTCCGCGCACCGCTGGACGGGCCCGGCGGACCTGCGTTACCTGCGCGCCGCACTGGCGTTCTGAGCCGGGCCGTGGCGGTACCCGCGCGGCCGGGACACCGCCACCTCGCCGGTGCGGGTGGGTCAGTCGCCGGTGACCCCGTCGATCCGCTCCCGGATCAGGTCGGCGTGGCCGTTGTGCCGGGCGTACTCCTCGATCATGTGCACGTAGACCCAGCGCAGGTTCATCTCGTCGGTACCGCCGTCCCGGCGGCGCAGGAACGTGTGGTCCAGCGGCAGGTCGGCCACCGCCCGGTCGGCGGCCTCGACCTCGGCCCGGTAGGTGGCGAAGGCCTCCTCCGCGTCGGCGCCGGCGATCGCGTTCAGGTCGGCGTCGGGGTCCTCGTCGGCGTCGTAGAGGCCGGGGATGTCCTCGCCGGCGGCCCGGATCCGGAACCACCAGCGCTCCACGTCGGCCAGGTGCCGGACCAGGCCGAGCAGGGTCAGTCCGGACGGCTCGACGCTGGCGGTCCGCAACTGCTCGGCGGTCAGGCCGGCGCACTTGTGCAACAGGGTGTCGCGGTGCCAGTCGAGCCAGCCCGCCAGCATGGTGCGCTCGTCAGCGAGGTAGGGCTCGTGCCTGCGGTCGATCTCGGGTGCTCTCCAGGTCATTCCGAGGATGTTAGGAGGGGCCCCTGGTACCACGCGAGGCGTTAACCGGGGCCCTTCCTTGCACCTCAGGGGACCACGACGACGGGCCAGCGGCCGGTGCGGACCAGCCGGGTGGCGACCGAGCCGACCAGGCGGTGCCCGGCCTGCTCGGACGAGCCCACCACGACCAGGTCCGCCCGGGTCTCGTCGGCCGCCTTGCAGAGTTCGCTGTACGCGTCCCCGCGCCGGCACAGGAACGTCACCGGCAGACCCAGCTCCTCCGCGCCGCGCCGGCACTCGGCCCGCAGCTCGGCGGCCAGCTCGTCGTGGGTCTGCTGGACCGCCCCGGCCACCATGCCGGACATCATCGCCGCGTACGGCGCCGGGGAGCTGACGAAGACCACCACCAGCCCGGCGCCCTGCCGGCGGGCCAGGCCGGCCGCGTACGAGCCGGCCCGCAGCGAGGTGCGGGTGCCGTCCACTCCGACCAGCACCACCCGGGGCCCGTCCGTGCCGCGTTCGAACGGCAGCAGCCGGGACTCCGGGCCGTACTCCTCATGATCGACAGGGGTGCTCATCGGGTCAGTCCCGGACGCCGGTCCGTACCACCGGGGCCCCGCCGGCGGCGGCGACGGTCGACTCCCGCTCGACCTCGGCGGAGATCGGGTCGCCGTTGTGCCGGCGCAGCGGGATCTCCTTGATGAAGACGACCGCCAGCAGGGCGATCAGCCCGAACGGGGCGGCGGCCAGGAAGATGTCCCCGGCGCCGTGCCCGTACGCGGACTCGACGACCGCCCGGATCGGGGCGGGCAGGGTGTGCACGTCGGGCAGCGTACCGCCGCTGCCGGAGCTGGACGCCTTGATGCCCAGCCCGGCGAGCCCTTCGGCGAGGTAGTCCTTGACCTTGTGGCCGAGCACCGCGCCGAGCGCGCTCACGCCGATCGCGCCGCCGAGGCTGCGGAAGAAGGCGACCACCGAGCTGGCCGCGCCGAGCTCGTGCGTGCTGACGGTGTTCTGCACGGCGAGGACCAGGTTCTGCATGGTCATGCCGAGCCCGAGGCCGATCAGCGCCATGAAGATTGCGATCCGCCAGTACGGGGTGTCCGCGCGGAGCGTGCCCATCGTGGCGAAGCCGGCGGTGAGCAGGACCGAGCCGGCGACCAGGTACCGCTTCCAGCGGCCGGTGTTGGTGATGATCCGGCCGACGACGGTGGAGGCCACCAGCAGGCCGCCGATCATCGGCAGCGTCATCAGGCCGGACATGGTCGGGCTCTCGCCGCGGCTGATCTGGAAGTACTGGCCGAGGAAGACCGAGGCGCCGAACATGCCGACGCCGACCGCGATGCTGGCGATCACGGCGAGGGTGATGGTGCGGCTGCGGAACAGGCGCGGCGGGATCATCGGCTCACTGGCCCGCTGCTCCACCCGGAGGGCGAGCGCGCCGAGCAGCAGCGCCCCGGCCACCATGACCGCGCTCTGCCAGGAGATCCAGTCGTACTTGTCGCCGGCCAGGGTGATCCAGATGAGCAGCAGCGAGACGGCCGCGGTGATCAGGGTGGCGCCCCACCAGTCGATCTTCACCTGGCGCTTGACCACCGGCAGGTGCAGGGTCTTCTGGAGCACGATCAGGGCGAGGGCGGCGAACGGCACGCCTACGTAGAAGCACCAGCGCCAGCCGAGCCAGTCGGTGTCGACGATGACGCCACCGATCAGCGGGCCGCCGATGGTACCCAGCGCCATCACCGCGCCGAGGTAGCCGCTGTAGCGGCCGCGCTCGCGCGGGGCGATCATCGTCGCCATGATCACCTGGGCCAGGGCGGTCAGGCCGCCCGCGCCGACGCCCTGGACCACCCGGCAGGCGATGAGCTGCCCGGTGGACTGGGAGAGCCCGGCCAGCACCGAACCCAGCACGAAGATCGCCAGGGCGAGCTGGACCAGGATCTTCTTGCTGGTCAGGTCGGCGAGCTTGCCCCAGATCGGCGTGGTCGCGGTGGTGGCCAGCAGGGTCGAGGTGACCACCCAGGTGTACGCGGACTGGCCGCCGTGCAGCTCGGTGATGATCCGCGGCAGCGCGTTGGAGACGACCGTGGAGGAGAGGATCGCGACGAACATGCCCAGCAGCAGGCCGGAGAGTGCCTCCAGGATCTGCCGGTGGGTCATGCCGACGGCGGTCGCCCGGGTGGGCGCTGTCGCCTGGGTCATCGTGGTTTGCCTCCGGAGACATGTCGGGGGAAGGGTTGCCTCGGGCAACCGTATGGCTTGGTTGCCTCGAGCAACAACCGCACGTGGTGCAGGTCTTATTCCCCCACCGGGGCTGCTCAGAAGGTTTCGTTGAACTTGTGCATCAGCCGGGCGAAGTCCTCGACGTCCTGTTTCGGCCAGCTCTGCATGGTCCGGAGGATCTGCCCGAGTCGGGCCGCCCGGGCCGCGTCGAACCGCCGGGTGCCCTCCTCGGTGAGGCTGAGCTGGGCCGCCCGCCGGTCGGTCGGATCCGGGTCGCGGCGCACCAGGCCCAGCGACTCCAGCCCGTGGATCTGCCGGCTGAGCGTGCCCTTGCCGATGCCGAGCTTGGCGGCCAGGTCGGTCAGTCGGGTCGAGCCGGACCGGCGCAGCCAGAGCAGCAGCCCGTACGCGTTCGGCTCCAGGTTGGGGTGGACCTCCCGGGCGATCTCCCAGGACAGCGCCCGCCCCCGGCGCAACAGCGCGGTCAACTCGTGCTCGACCGCGCGCAGGGTCTCCGGCAGGTGCTCTTCCACGGGGGTGAGCGTACTCACGCCTCGGGGCTGAGCCGCTGCTGCGCCACCGTACGGAGGTGACCGTCGCTGGTGGTGCCCTCGATCACGACCTCGGCCGCCCGGCCCCGGTGGGTCAGCGTGCCCACCGCGTTACCGAAGTACGGTCCGGCCAGCTTCTTCCACCGCACGAAGGGCCGGCGTACCCCGGCGGAGCGGGCCAGGGCCCGGGTGGCGGCGGCCGGCCCCGGGTTCCAGCTGAGCCGCATCACCGGGCGCATCGCGGCCGGCACCTGGTTGTGGATCGGCGAGCAGGTGAGCTGGTGCACCGGGGTGCGGACGCTCCGGTCGGCGAACCGGGCCCGGGCCACGTACGAATGGTGCACGTCACCGGAGAGCACGCTGATCGACGCCGGCGCGGGATAGGCCGGACCCGCGCCCACCCGCGTCCCGGGCCCGGCGGCCCGGCCGCTGCCCAGCCGGGCGAAGAGCTCGCCGAGGGCGTCGAACGAGCGCCGGAACGACGCCCAGTGCTCCAGGTCCAGGGCCCGCCGGAGCTGCTCGCCGGCCTTCGCCACCCAGGGCCGGCGGGAGTCGGCCAGCTTCTCGTTCCACGCCTCCACGTGATGGATGCCCGGCGGCAGCAGCCAGGGCAGCGAGGCCCCGACCACGAGGTGGTCGTAGACCCCGTGCGCCCGGTCCAGGAACCAGGACCACTCGCCCGGTGGCAGCATCGCCCGGCTGCCCGTGTCCAGCACCCGGCTGGACCGGTTGTCGAGCATGACCAGGCGGGTCCGGCCCAGGTCGAGGGCGTAGCTCCACTGGTACTGCACGGCCCGCCAGCGCTCGGTGTCGTGCGCGACGTCAGCCTCCGTGTCGACCCGCTCGCCGAACTCGTACAGCACGCCGGTGGCGTCCTCGGCGGCGATCACCTTGGCGAACACCGGGTCGGCGGCGATCTCGTCCGGGGAGAGGTTGCCCAGGTGCTGGTAGACCCAGTACGAGGCGAGCCCGCTGCGGATCCGCTCCGCCCACCACGGCTGCTGGCGCATGTCCGCCCGCCAGCCGGCGGAGGTGTTCCAGTCGTCGATGATCTCGTGGTCGTCGAAGATCATCACGCTCGGCACGGTGGAGAGCAGCCAGCGGATCTCCGGGTCGCGCCAGGACTCCAGGTAGAGCTTGGTGTACTCGTCGAAGCTGACCACCTGGGTCGTCGGCGCGCCCTTCGGCCGCCGCCGGCGCCGCCGCAGCAGCTTTCGCACGGTGGGTGAGGTGATGTCGGCGTAGACCTGGTCGCCGAGGAGCACCAGCAGGTCGGGCAGGACGGCCGGGTCCGGGTGCGCGATCAGCCGCCGGGCGTACGCGTCCAGCGCGTCCGGGGGCAGCTTGCGGGCGGTCGCGTGCTGGGTGGTCTCCCGGCAGGAGCCGAAGATCAAGCTGACCGGCTGGTCCCGGTCGTCCGCGGCCCGGGTCCGGATCATGCTGGCCGGGAAGCCGCTCTCCGGCACCGGCCAGACCAGGTCGTCGTCGATCAGCACCTCGTACGTCGTGGCGCTGTCCGGCGTCAGCCCCTCCACCACGACGATCGCGTAGTGGTGGTCGTACGCGGAGAAGGTCGGCGCGCTGCCCCGGGCACCGTCGGCCGTGCGGACGGTGACCACCGCGGGGGCGCTGGTCTCCACCCAGACGGTCGCCCGCGTGCCGACGACCCGCCGCAGCAACGGGCCGATGAGCAGGCGGGAACTGGGCACGGGGCACCTCCGAGGGAAGAACGACCCGCCTCTTCTACCCGAACGGCGAGTCCGGCACGCCTGGCTGCGGCGAGCGTACCCGCAGCTCGCCCGGGTCAGGAGGCGGTGAGTGGGACGGCGTCGCCGCCATCTGACAGGATTTCGGGCATGAAGGAATACCTCCTCGTCGTACTCGCCCTGCTCGGCGTGCTGATCATCGGCGGCCTCAGCCTCGTGGTGCCCCGGCTGCGCCGGCGCCCGGAGCCGCCGCTGCCGAAGACGGAGGTCGAGACCCGGGCCGAGGAGGACCTGGCCGGGCCGCCGGTCGAGGCCCCGGAGGCGGACCTCACCACCGGTGTCCTGGTCGAGCCGACGCCGGTCATCGAGGCGCCGGCCCCCACCCTCGAGGTCCCCGAGCCCACCGCCGGCCGGCTGGTCCGGCTGCGCTCCCGGCTGTCCCGCTCGCAGAACGTCTTCGGCAAGGGCCTGCTCGGCCTGCTAAGCCGCGACCACCTGGACGAGGACACCTGGGAGGAGATCGAGGACAGCCTGATCACCGCCGACATCGGCATCGACGCCACCCGGGAGATCGTCGACCGGCTGCGCGAGCGGACCCGCGTGCTCGGCACCCGGTCCGCCGGTGAGCTGCGCGCCCTGCTCGCCGCCGAGCTGGTCAACGCCCTCGACCCGACCCTGGACCGGTCGCTGAACGCCGACCCGAAGGTGGGGATGCCGGGGGTGGTCCTGGTGGTCGGGGTCAACGGCGCCGGCAAGACCACCAGCTGCGGCAAGATCGCCCGGGTCCTGATCGCCGACGGGCATACCGTGCTGCTCGGCGCCGCCGACACCTTCCGGGCCGCCGCCGCCGACCAGCTGGAGACCTGGGGCGGCCGGGTCGGCGCGGAGACCGTCCGCGGGCCCGAGGCCGCCGACCCGGCCAGCGTCGCCTTCGACGCGGTCAAGCGGGGCATCGACACCCAGGTCGACACCGTGCTGATCGACACCGCCGGCCGCCTGCAGAACAAGGTCGGCCTGATGGACGAGCTGGGCAAGGTCAAGCGGGTGGTGGAGAAGCACGGCCCGATCGACGAGACCCTGCTGGTGCTCGACGCCACCACCGGCCAGAACGGCCTGGAGCAGGCCCGGGTCTTCACCGAGGTGGTCAACGTGACCGGCGTGGTGCTGACCAAGCTCGACGGGACGGCCAAGGGCGGCATCGTGATCGCCGTGCAGCGCAAGCTCGGCATCCCGGTCAAGCTGGTCGGCCTCGGCGAGGGCCCGGACGACCTGGCCCCGTTCGACCCGGCGCAGTTCGTCGACGCGCTGCTCGGCACCGAGCCGCTCGCCCGGGACGCGTAGCCTCGACGTGACGACCGACGATCGCGCCTACGCGGGGTGGCGCGACCCCAGCCACCACCTGGCGCCACGCCTCGGGAGACCGTACGTGACTTCGCAGGAGATCCCGTTGCACGGCGGGAACGTGAGCACCGTGGTCCGGGTCGGCGACACGGTCCGCCGCAACGCCGGCCCGTGGACCCCCTCGGTGCACGCCCTGCTGCGCCACCTGGAGTACGTCGGCTTCACCGGCGCGCCCCGCGCGCTCGGCATGGACGAGCGGAACCGGGAGGTCCTGTCGTACCTGGAGGGGGAGTGCGGGGAGTACCCGCTGGCCCCGCACTGGGTCACCGACGAGGCCCTGGTCACCGTGGCGACGATGCTCCGCATGTTCCACGACGCCCAGTACGGCTTCACCCCGCCGCCCGGGGCGGTCTGGCGCTCGTTCGGCCCGCCCCCGCCGGACACCGAGGTGATCTGCCACCACGACGCCGCCCCGCACAACGTCATCTGGCGGCCGGACGGCACCCTCGGGCTGATCGACTTCGACCTGGCCTCGCCCGGCGCCCGGATCTACGACGTGGCGTACGCGGCCTGGACCTGGGTGCCGATCTTCTCCGACCGGGACTCCATCACCCTTGGCTGGAAGCACCCGGACCGGCCGCGCCGACTGCGGCTCTTCGCCGACGCGTACGGGCTGATCCCGCGCGACCGGCACCGGCTGATCCGGACCATTCGCAAGCGGATCGTCGACCACGTCGAGGGCATCCGCCGGATGGCGGCCGCCGGCGAGCCGGCGTTCGTCCGGATCGTGCACAAGGGTCACCTCCGGCGCCCGATGCGTGACCTGCGGCTGCTCGACTACGAGCGGAACGCCCTGGAGTACGCCCTGCGCTGACGCCACCGCCGGGCCCCCGCCGCCAGGTGGTTGTGCGGGTTTCTTCACACGCCAGAAACAACCCGTCACGCGTCGGAAATCGAGCGGTGTCGGTGAAGGAAACAGCCACCGAGCAAGCTTCCGCGCAACCGGCGTACGGGCGACGCTGCCCCGGAAGCCGCGAAGGAGGGAACTTCACCTTTAGGAGGCCAGCGTGCCTGAAGCACCGACGATCGACGGCGGCAACACCGTTTGGCTGCTGGTGTCGACCGCTCTCGTGCTGCTCATGACCCCGGGCCTGGCGCTGTTCTACGGCGGGCTCAACCGGGCCAAGGGCGTGCTCAACATGATGATGATGAGCTTCTCCGCCATCGGGCTCATCTCCGTGCTGTGGTGGTTCTACGGCTTCAGCGTCGCCTTCGGGGCCGACGTGAACGGCTTCTGGGGCGACCCGGCCGCGTACCTCGGCACCAAGACGTTCCTCGCCGAGACCGACCTCTGGGGCGCCACGGCGGACAACCCCAGCGGCATCGGCATCCCGCTGTACGTCTTCATGGCGTTCCAGATGGTCTTCGCAGTGATCACCGTCGCGCTGATCAGCGGCGCCATCTCCGACCGGGCCAAGTTCGCCGGCTGGCTGCTCTTCGCCTTCGGCTGGGCCACGCTGGTCTACTTCCCGGTCGCCCACTGGGTCTGGGGCGGCGGCATCATCGGCGCCAAGCTCCATGCGCTGGACTTCGCCGGCGGTACGGCGGTGCACATCAACGCCGGTGCGGCGGCGCTCGGCGTGGCCCTGGTGCTCGGCAAGCGGGTGGGCTGGCCCCGGGAGGGTATGAAGCCGCACAACATCCCGCTGGTCGCGCTCGGCGCCGGCCTGCTCTGGTTCGGCTGGTTCGGCTTCAACGCCGGCTCGGAGCTGACCGTCGACTCGGTCGCCGGTCTCGCCTTCCTCAACACCCAGCTCGCCACCGCGGCGGCGGTGCTCGGCTGGCTCGCGGTCGAATGGATCAAGGACAGGAAGCCGACCATGGTCGGCGCGTCGTCGGGCGCCGTGGCCGGCCTGGTCGCGATCACCCCGGCCTGCGGCTTCATCGCTCCGTGGGCGGCGGTCCTGCTCGGCATCGTCGCCGGTGCGGTCTGCGCGCTCGCCATCAGCCTCAAGTACAAGCTCGGCTACGACGACTCCCTCGACGTGGTCGGGGTGCACTTCGTCGGTGGGTGGATCGGGTCACTGTGGCTCGGCCTCTTCGCCACGAACTCGGTCAACGGCGCGATCAGCGACGTGGTGGGCGCCTCCGACGGCCTCTTCTACGGTGGTGGTCTGACCCAGCTCGGTCGGCAGGCCCTGGCCGGCCTGATCGTCACCGTCTGGTCGTGCGGCATCGCCTGGTTGCTCGCCTTCGCGATCGAGAAGACCATCGGCTTCCGGGTCAGCTCCGACGCCGAGGTCGAGGGCATCGACGTCGCCGAGCACGCGGAGAGCGCGTACGACCTGTCGCCGACCACGGGCGGCAGCGCCGGTGGCGCGTTCGCCCTCGCCGGGATCGGTGCCGCCAAGCCGGCCCCGGAGCCCACCGGCGAGGCGGACCAGCCCGCCGAGCCGGTCAGCGAGAAGGTCGCCGGTTAACGTTCCTGGGATGGAGGGGTTGGACATGAAGCTGGTGACCGCGGTCATCAAGCCGTACCAGCTGGACGCGGTGAAGGAGGCCCTGCACGCCCTCGGCGTGGCCGGCCTGACCGTCAGCGAGGTCCAGGGCTACGGCCGGCAGAAGGGGCACACCGAGGTCTACCGGGGTGCCGAGTACACGGTCGAGTTCCTGCCCAAGATCCGGGTCGAGGTGCTCACCGACGAGATGGACGTCGACAAGATCGTCGACGCCATCGTCGGCGCCGCCCGGACCGGCAAGATCGGCGACGGCAAGGTCTGGGTGACCGGCGTCGAGGAGGTCGTCCGGGTCCGCACCGGCGAGCGCGGCCTCGACGCCCTCTGACCGGGACCCGATCGACGTGACCTCGTTGACCACGACGCCCGGCCCGGCCGGGGACGACGCGCTCGTGGTCAACGAGGTCGTCGGCGTCCCCGGCGGGATCGGCGCCGACGCCCGCGCCCGCCGGGCCGACGCGCTGGACGCCTGGCTGCGCACGATCTTTCCGGATCGGCCGGGCATCGCGCTCGTCGCCGTCGGTGGGCTCGGCCGCCGGCAGTGCGCGCCGTACGGCGACCTCGACCTGGTGCTGCTGCACAACGGGGTGCCCGGCACCGACGAGTTGGCCGCCTCGCTCTGGTACCCGATCTGGGACGCCGGGCTGCGGCTCGACCACTCGGTGCGGACCGTCGCGGAGGCGCTCTCGGTCGCCCAGGACGACGTCAAGGTCGCCCTCGGATTGGTCGACGCCCGCCACGTGGCCGGCGACCCGGCCCTGGCCGACCAGCTCGTCCGCACCGCCACCGACCACTGGCGGCGCACCGCCGTCCGGCAGCTCCCGCGCTTGCGGGAGATCACCACCGCCCGCTGGGAGGCCCACGGCGAACTCGCCTTCCTCCTCGAGGGCGACCTGAAGGAGGCCGCCGGCGGGCTGCGCGACGTGGGCCTCCTCCGGGCCATCGCCACCGCCGGGGTCACCGACGCGCTGCGCCCCGCCGTACACGCCGCCCACCGGCGGCTGCTGGACACCCGCGACGCCCTGCACCAGCAGGTCGGTCGCCGCGTCGACCGGCTCGTCGCGCAGGAACGCGACGGCGTCGCCGCGCTGCTCGGCCTGCGACAACCTCAGCTCGACGCGGCTGATGCCGGCGACGGCGACGCGCTGCTGCGCCGGGTGGCCGGGGACGCCCGGACGGTCAGCCACGCCCTGGACGACGCCTGGCGGGCCGCCGACCGGCTCCGCTCCGGCCGCCGCCGCGGCGCCGACGGTCGACCGCTGCGCCGCCCGGTCGCCCGGGACGTGGTCGAACACGACGGCGAACTGGTGCTCGCCCGCACCGCCATCGGCGCCCGGCCCGACCCGAGCCTGTCGCTACGCGTCGCCGCCGCCGCGGCCACCACCCGACTGCCCATCGCCCGGGCTACCTGCGAGTGGCTGTCCGCGTACTGCCCGCCGCTGCCCGCGCCCTGGCCGCCGGCCGCCCGGGCCGCGCTGATCACCCTGCTCGGGGCCGGTCCCGGCCTGGTGCCCGCCTGGGAGACCTGCGACCGGTACGGGCTGATCGACGGCTGGCTGCCCGAGTGGTCCCGGCTGCGCAGCCTGCCCCAGCACAACCCGGTGCACCGGTTCACCCTCGACCGGCACCTGGTGCAGACCGCGTACGAGGCGAGCCGGCACACCCGTGAGGTGGACCGCCCGGACCTGCTGCTGCTCGGCGCGTTTTTGCACGACATCGGCAAGGGACTGCCCGGCGATCACAGCAGGGTCGGCGCGCCGCTGGCCGAGGCGATCGCCGCCCGGATCGGGCTGCCCGAGACCGAGGCGGCGCTGATCGGCACGCTGGTCCGGCTGCACCTGCTGCTGCCCGACGTGGCCACCCGGCGCGACCTGTCCGACCCGAAGACCGTCGCCGGGGTCGCCCAGCAGGTCGGCGACACCACCACCCTGGATCTGCTGCACGGCCTGGTCCGGGCCGACGCCGCCGCCACCGGGCCGGCCGCCTGGTCGGACTGGAAGGGCCGGCTCGTCGCCGAGCTGGTCGCCCGGGTGCGTACCGCCCTGGACGCCGGCGTGGTGCCCGCGCCGCCGGCCCCCGACCCGGCGCTGGTGGCGGGGCCGCTGCCGGTCGTACGTCTGGGGGAGGACCGGGTGTCGGTGGCCGCGGCGGACCGGCGCGGCCTGCTCGCGACGGTGGCCGGCTGCCTGGCCCTGCACCGGCTGGAGGTGATCTCCGCGGACGCCTCCACGGTCGACGGCCGGGCCCTGCTCGAGTGCCGGGTGCAGCCCCGCTACGGCCTGGCGCCCGACCCGATCGCGCTCACCGCCGACCTGCGCCGCGCGGTCACCGGCGACGTCTCGGTCACCCAGCGGCTGCGCGGCCGGGCCCTGGCCGCGCGGGGGCAGGGGGCGGCGCCCCGGGTGGTCTGGCACCGGGAGGCGGCCACCGACGCGGTGCTGCTGGAGCTGCGCGCCGCCGACGCGGCCGGGCTGCTCTACCGGGTCGCCTGCGCCCTCGACGAGGCCGGCGCGCAGGTCCGCGCCGCCCGGATCTCCACCCTCGGTGGCGACGTGGTGGACGTGTTCTACCTGGTCGGCGGCGGGCCGCCGGACTCGGAACGGGACCGGATCGAGGCGGCCGTGCTGGCCGCCGTCTGAGCCCGGGAGCGACCCTCCCGGCGCTCCGGCTACGTCCGGGTGCGTAGCCGCGGTGCCGCCCGCGGGGCGACGTGCCCGGCCCCGGCCGGCGGCACGCTCGGGGCATGAACCTGCCAGTGCAGACCGAAGGGCTCACGAAACGGTACGGCGGCCTGCCCGCCGTGCAGGACCTCAACCTGACCGTCCGGGCCGGCGAGGTGTACGGCTTCCTCGGCCCCAACGGCGCCGGCAAGACCACTACCCTGCGCATGCTGCTCGGACTCGTCCGCCCCACCGCCGGCACGGTCCGGCTGCTGGGCCGCTCGCCGGGCGCCGGCCGGCTCACCGGGGTCGGGGCGCTGATCGAGGGGCCGGCCTTCTACCCGTACCTCTCCGGGCGGGACAACCTGACCGTGCTGGCCCGGTACGCCGGGGTCGGCGCGGACCGAGTGGCGCTCGTGCTCGACCTGGTCGACCTCACCGACCGGGCCGGCGACCGGTACGCCGGCTACTCGTTGGGCATGAAGCAGCGCCTCGGCGTCGCCGCCGCGCTGCTCAAGGACCCGCGCCTGCTGATCCTCGACGAGCCGACCAACGGCCTCGACCCGGCCGGCATGGCGGACATGCGCATGCTGGTCCGCCGGCTCGGCGCGAGCGGGTGCACCGTGCTGGTCTCCAGCCACCTGCTGGGCGAGGTCGAGCAGATCTGCGACCGGGTCGGAGTCATCTCCCGGGGGCGGCTGATCGCCGAGGGGACGGTCGCCGAGCTGCGCGGCACGACCGGGCTGCGGGTGCTCGCCGACCCGCTGGACGAGGCGGTGGCGCGGACCCGGGCGCTGGTCGGCGCCGAGCGGGTCCGGGTGGTCGACGGCGGGATCGACCTGTCGGTCGAGCCGGACCGGGCTGCCTGGCTCAACACCGAGCTGGTCTCCTCCGGGGTGGCCGTCCGTGAGCTGCGCCCCCGGGAGCGGGACCTGGAGCAGGTGTTCTTCGACCTCATCGAGAAGGGAACGGCCGATGTCGCGTAGCTTCCGCGCCGAGATCGTCAAGCTGGTCCGCCGGCCGGCGAGCTGGCTGCTGCTGGCCATCACGCTCGCCCTGGCGCTGATCTTCACCTACCTGTTCCCCTATGCCAGCATCGCCGGCGGCACCGACGGCCCGAACACCGACCGGACCCTGCCGATGCTCCTCCCCGACCACCTGGTCGGGAACTCGCTCGGCGGGCTGCCGGTGTTCCTCGGGTCGATCGTGCTGATCCTCGGCGTGCTCACCGTCGGCGGCGAGTACGGCTGGGCCACCTGGAAGACCGTGCTCACCCAGGGCCCGTCCCGGCTGGAGGTGTACGCCGGCAAGCTGCTCGCGCTCGCCGCCGCCGCGCTGGTCGTGGTGCTCGCGGTCTTCGCGGTCGGGGCGGTGTCCAGCCTCGCCATCGCGTCCGCCGAGGCCCAGCCGGTGCACTGGCCCGCCGTCGGCGATCTGCTCACCGGCCTCGGAGCGGGGTGGCTCATCGCGACGATGTGGGCCATGCTCGGTGCCGTGCTCGCCGTCGCCCTGCGCGCGGTGGCGCTGCCGGTCGGGCTGGGTCTGGTGTGGATGCTGGCGGTGCAGAACCTGCTTTCCGCGATCGCCGCGCCGCTGCTCGACTGGGTGGCGCAGGCGCAGAAGGGGCTGCCCGGCCCGAACGCCGGGGCGCTGGCGGCGGCGCTCGGCGCGCCCGGGGACACCCCCGGCGTGGCGGCCACCGTCGGCGGCGGGCAGGCGGCGCTCGTGGTCGCGGCCTACCTGGTCGCGTTCGCGGCGGTCGGCGGGGCGCTGCTGCGCCGCCGGGACATCGGCTGAGGCCGGGAGGAGGGACGGCGTGGACCGGGACCGGTTCGGGTGGAGCGGCGTCGCCTTCGACGCCGCCCTCACCCTGGCCCTGCTCGCGATCGGGCTGGTCGGCACCGGTCCGGCCGGCGCCAACGAGGGAGTGGGCACGGGTCGGGCCACCTATCCGCTGGTGGTGGTGGCCGCACTGGCGCTGGCCGTACGCCGGCGCTGGCCGCTGGTCACGCTGGCGGTGGTCACCGGCGCGACCACGGCGTACCTGGTGCTCGGCTACCCGTACGGGCCGATCCTGCTGTCGTTCGTCGTGACGGTGTACACGGTCGCCGCGTACCGGCCGGTGCGCACGGCGGCGGTGGCCTGCGGCGTCGCCCTGGCCGTGCTGCTGGTGCACATCTTCGTCGGCGTCCGGTCGCCCGGCCTGGTCGGCCTGATGCCCGCCGCCGCCTGGGTGGTGGTGCCGTTCGCGGTCGGGACCACGGTGCGGCTGGTCCGGGAGAGCACGGCCCGCAACCGGGTGGACGAGGCCCGCCGGCTGGCCGACGCGGAACGGCTGCGGGTGGCCCGGGAGGTGCACGACGTGGTCGGGCACGGGCTCGCCGCGATCCACATGCAGGCCGAGATCGCCCTGCACCTGCTCGCCCGCAAGCCCGAGCAGGCCGAGGCGGCGCTCACCGCGATCAGCCGTACCAGCAAGGAGGCGCTGGACGAGCTGCGGGTCACCCTGACCGTGGTGCGCCGGGACGAGGCGGCCGACGAACGGTCCCCCACGCCGGGGCTCGCCCAGCTTCCGCAGCTGCGCGAGCGGCTGGCCGGCGCCGGGGTTCCGGTGACCGTCGAGGTCGACGGGGAGCCGCGCCCCCTGCCGGTCGCGGTGGACCTGGCCGCGTACCGGGTGGTGCAGGAGGCGCTGACCAACGTGCTGCGGCACGCCGGCCCGGCCACCGCCACCGTCCGGCTCCGCTACGCGCCGGCCGAGGTCGCCGTCGAAGTCACCGACACCGGGCGCGGGGCGGTCGCGGGAGCGGCCCGGTCCGGCGGCTACGGCCTCGCCGGCATGCGGGAGCGGGTCACCGCGCTCGGTGGTTCGTTCACCGCCGGCCCCGCCTCCGCCGGCGGCTTCCGGGTGTACGCCACTCTGCCACTGGAGGAGGGCCCATGATCAGGGTACTGATCGCCGACGACCAGGACCTGGTCCGGATCGGGCTGCGTGCCCTGGTGGAGAGCGAGGACGACCTCGCGGTGGTGGGGGAGGCGGCCGACGGGCTCGCCGCCGTCGACCTGGCCCGCCGGGAGCGCCCCGACGTGGTGCTGATGGACGTCCGGATGCCCGGCGTGGACGGCATCGAGGCCACCCGGCGGATCGTCGCCGAGCCGGAGCTGGTCGGCACCCGGGTGGTCGTGCTGACCACCTTCGAGCTGGACGAGTACGTCTTCGACGCGCTCCGGCACGGCGCCAGCGGCTTCCTCACCAAGGACACGCGCCCGGCCGAGCTGCTCCGGGCGATCCGGCTGGTCGCCGAGGGGGAGGCGCTGCTGTCCCCGTCGGTGACCCGGCGGGTGGTCCGGGAGTTCGCCACCCGGCCGGCGCGGGTGCCCCGACCGCACCCGCAACTCGACACCCTGACCGACCGGGAACGGGAGGTGGTGGGGCTGGTCGGGGAGGGGCTGAGCAACGGGGAGATCGCCGAGCGGCTGGTGGTGAGCCCGGCCACGGCCCGTACCCACGTCAGCCGGGCGATGGTGAAGCTGGGCGCCCGGGACCGGGCCCAGCTGGTGGTCTTCGCGTACCAGTCGGGCTTGGTCACGTCGTGATCGTCTGGTGGTGATCGCGCGACGGGGGTCGGGCCGGCGGGAAGCAGTGCCGAGGCGGGACCGTTACCCTTGCGGGTAGCCGGCCGTATGCGTGCCGGCCGACTGTGCCCGCCGAAAACGACAAACGGGATGTTCGTGTGTTTGACACCTTGAGTGACCGCCTGTCCGGGATCTTCACGAAGCTCCGCGGCAAGGGCCGGCTCACCGACGCCGACATCGACGCCACCGCGCGCGAGATCCGCATGGCGCTGTTGGAGGCCGACGTCGCCCTGCCGGTGGTCAAGGGCTTCATCGCGAACCTCAAGGAGCGGGCGCGCGGCGCCGAGGTCTCCCAGGCGCTCAACCCGGCCCAGCAGATCGTCAAGATCGTCAACGAGGAACTGGTCAACGTCCTCGGTGGCGAGGGGCGCCGGCTCCAGTTCGCCAAGCACCCGCCCACCGTGATCATGCTGGCCGGTCTCCAGGGTTCCGGTAAGACCACCCTCGCCGGCAAGCTGGCCCGCTGGCTGAAGGCCCAGGGCCACCAGCCGCTGCTGGTCGCCGCCGACCTCCAGCGTCCCAACGCCGTCGGGCAGCTCCAGGTGCTCGGTGGCCGGGCCGGCGTCGAGGTGTACGCCCCGGCGCCCGGCAACGGCGTCGGCGACCCGGTGCAGGTGGCGCGCGACTCGATCGAGCACGCCAAGCGGGCCGCCCGGGACATCGTCATCGTCGACACCGCCGGCCGGCTCGGTATCGACGCCGAGATGATGCAGCAGGCCGCGGACATCCGCGACGCGGTCCAGCCCGACGAGGTCATCTTCGTCATCGACGCCATGGTCGGTCAGGACGCGGTCCGCACCGCCGAGGCGTTCCGCGACGGCGTCGGCATCACCGGTGTGGTCCTCTCCAAGCTCGACGGCGACGCCCGCGGCGGTGCCGCGCTGTCGGTCCGCGAGGTCACCGGCCAGCCGATCCTCTTCGCCTCCACCGGCGAGAAGCTGGAGGACTTCGACGTCTTCCACCCCGACCGGATGGCCAGCCGGATCCTCGGCATGGGCGACGTCCTCACTCTGATCGAGCAGGCCGAGCAGGCCTTCGACGCCGATCAGAAGGAGAAGATGACCGCCAAGCTGATGGGCGGCGAGACCTTCACCCTGGAGGACTTCCTCGACCAGCTCATCGCGGTCCGGCGGATGGGTCCGATCGCCAACGTGCTGGCCATGATGCCGGGCATGGGGCAGATGAAGGACCAGCTCGCCGAGCTGGACGACAAGCACTTCGACCGGGTCACCGCGATCATCCGGTCGATGACCCCCGGCGAGCGCACCAACCCGAAGATCATCAATGGCTCTCGGCGCGCCCGGATCGCCAACGGCTCCGGCGTCACCGTGATGGACGTCAACCAGCTGCTCAACCGCTTCACCGACGCGCAGAAGATGATGAAGCAGATGGGCGGCATGATGGGCCTGCCCGGAGGCGGTCGGCGCAAGGCGACCAAGTCGCCCAAGAACAAGCGCAAGGGCACCAAGGGCGGCGGCCGGCCGCGTACCGGCGCCGGCCTGCCGGGCGGCTTCCCGGGCGGCATGCCGCAGCTCCCGCCGGGCCTGGACCCGGGGGACCTGGCCGGTGGCCAGGGCCTGCCGCCGGGCTTCAAGCTCCCGAAGATCGACTTCAACAAGCTCGGCAAGGGCGGGGACAAGAACCCTCGCTGACCGCGCGTCGCCGGCCTCCGACGGCCCCGTCACCCCGGTGGTGGTGGGGCCGTCGTCGGGCCCGCCCGCACCATCCGGCGGGGTGACCTGCTCGCCACGGACGGGGAGTGATCCGGTAGGACTGTGCACATGGCTCTGCATGTGCGCGGTGTGCTCCTGCCCGACGACGAGGTCCGGGACATCTGGCTGGTCGGTGACCGGGTCACCTTCGAGCCGGTGCCCGGGGCGGAGACCGTCGCCGACGGCGGCTTCGTGCTCCCCGGCCTGACCGACGCCCACTGTCACATCGGCATCGCCCGGGGTGGTGCCCCGATCACCGGTCTCGACCAGGCCCGGGAGTTGGCCCGCACCGACCGGGACGCCGGGGTGCTGGCCATCCGCGACGCCGGCTCGCCCTACCCGTACCCGGAACTCGACGACGACCCGGAGTTGCCGCGACTGGCCCGCGCCGGCCAGCACGTCGCCCCGCCGAAGCGCTACCTGCGCGACATCGGGGTGGAGGTCGGGGCGGCCGAGGTGGCCGTGACGGTGGCCGCCCAGGCCGCCGCCGGCAACGGCTGGGTCAAGCTGGTCGGCGACTGGATCGACCGCGGGGTGGGCGACCTGGCGCCGGCCTGGGACGCGGACACCATGACCGCCGCCGTCGCCGCCGCGCACGCCGCCGGGGTACGCGCCGCGGTGCACACCTTCAGCGAGTCGGCCGTGGAGATCATGGTGCGGGCCGGGGTGGACTCGGTGGAGCACGGCACCGGGCTGAGCCTGGACCTGATCGACCTGATGGCCCGGCAGGGCACCGCCCTGGTGCCCACGATGATCAACATCAAGACCTTCGGCCACATCGCCGACCAGGCCCGCCCCAGGTTCCCCGGGTACGCCGACCACATGCTGGCCCTGCGGGACCGCTTCCCCGAGGTGGTCCGGGCCGCGTACGAGGCGGGGGTGCCGATCTACGTCGGCACCGACGCGGGCGGGGGCATCGACCACGGGCTGGCCGCCGAGGAGATGCTGCTGCTGCACGAGCGGGCCGGGATGTCCACCGAGGACGTGCTCGCCGCCGCGTCCTGGCGGGCCCGGGAGTGGCTCGGCTTCCCCGGTCTGGTCGAGGGCGGTCTCGCCGACCTGGTCGTCTACCCCGAGGACCCCCGCCGCGACCTCCGCGTGGTCCGCGCCCCGTCCCGCATCATCCTCCGCGGCCGCCTGCTCCGCTGACCGGCTCCGCCGCCCCGCCGCCCCGGCCGGCGGTCCCAGATTCCCGGAAACAGTGGCTATTCGGCTCCGGATGACCACTATTTCCGGGAATTAGTGCGGACCTTGGGCGGGTGGCGGGCCGGCCCGACACGGCGTGGGGCGACGCCCGAGCGCAGCGGGGGCGTGGGCGGCGCATAGGATGTGCCCTCATGGCACGCGTGCTCACTCCCCGTGCGGAGGACTTTCCCCGCTGGTACCAGGACCTGATCGCCAAGGCGAAGCTGGCCGACAACGGCCCGGTGCGGGGCACCATGGTCATCCGACCGGCGGGCTACGCCATCTGGGAGCGGATGCAGGCTGAGATGGACGCCCGGATCAAGGCGGCCGGCGCGGAGAACGCGTACTTCCCGCTCTTCATCCCGGAGAGCTACCTCAAGCGCGAGGCGGAGCACGTCGAGGGCTTCTCGCCGGAGCTGGCCGTGGTCACCCACGGCGGTGGCAAGCAGCTCGCTGAGCCGGTGGTGGTCCGACCCACCAGCGAGACGGTCATCGGCGAGTTCATGGCCAAGTGGATCGACTCCTACCGGGACCTGCCGCTGCTGCTGAACCAGTGGGCCAACGTGGTCCGCTGGGAGCTGCGCCCGCGTATCTTCCTGCGGACCAGCGAGTTCCTCTGGCAGGAGGGGCACACCGCGCACGCCACCCGCGAGGACGCCCGCGCCTACGCCCGCCGGATCCTGCACGAGGCGTACGAGGACCTGATGGTCAACGTGCTCGGCATTCCGGTGGTGGTCGGCCTGAAGACCGCCCGCGAGCGCTTCGCCGGGGCGACCGCCACCTACACCTGTGAAGGCATGATGGGCGACGGCAAGGCGTTGCAGCTGGGCACCAGCCACGAGCTGGGCCAGAACTTCGCCAAGGCGTTCGACATCAGCTACTCCTCCGCCGAGGGCGGCCGGGAGCACGCCTGGACCACCTCCTGGGGCACCTCGACCAGGATGCTCGGTGGCCTGATCATGTGCCACGGCGACGACAACGGCCTGCGGGTGCCGCCGAAGCTGGCGCCGGTCCAGGCGTACGTGATGATCGTCAAGGACGGCGAGGGCGTCGGCGAGGCGGCGGCCAAGCTCCGCGACGCGCTCCGCGACGCCGGCGTCCGGGTCGCGCTGGACGACCGGACCGACACCGCGTTCGGCCGCCGCGCCGTCGACGCCGAGCTGCGCGGCTACCCGGTCCGCGTCGAGGTCGGCCCCCGGGACCTGGCCGCGGGCAACGCGGTGGTGGTCCGGCGTACGGACGGCTCGAAGGCGGCGACGCCGGTGGCCGACGTGGTCGGCGCGGTCCTCGCCGCGCTGGAGGCGGACCAGCAGGCGCTGCACGACCAGGCGCTGGCCCTCCGCGAGTCCCGCACCACCGAGGTCGCGACCCTGGCCGAGGCGATCGAGGCGGCGGCCGCCGGCTGGGCCAAGGTGCCGTGGTCGGCGGTCGGCGTCCAGGGCGAGGCCGAGGCGAACGCCCAGGGCGTCACCGTCCGGTGCCTGCTCCGCGCCGACGGCTCGGTGCCGGATTCGGAGGACGAGCCGGACCTGGTCGCCGTCCTGGCCCGCGCCTACTGAGGTGCGCCCGGGCGATCCCGTCGGGCGGTTCGCGCCGGGTCGGCTGATCATGCACCGCAACGTGCGGCACGGCCGGATCGGCTGGGTCCGGCCGGCCCGCGTGGTCCTCGACGACGATCGTGGGCTGCTGCTGTGGGTGGCGCGGGACACCCCCGTCGCGCACGAGGTGACCGAGGCGGGGCTGGGTATGCGGGCGATGTCCTTCGCCGAGTGGATCACCTCGTCGTATCGGCTGGCCCAGGGCCGCTGGGCCGGGCCGCCGGTGCTGAAGTTCCTGCCGACCGGGGCCGCCCATTCGGTCTGGTGGTTCCGGGACGCCCGGGGCAGGTTCCAGCACTGGTACGTCAACCTGGAGGAGCCCGGTGTCCGGTGGGACGACGGCGCGGTGGCCGGGGTCGACATGGTGGACCAGGACCTCGACGTGGTGGTGCGCCCGGACCGGAGCTGGGAGTGGAAGGACGAGGACGAGTTCCTCGAGCGCCTGGCCTTCCCCGACCACTACTGGGTGACCGACGAGAAGGCGGTGCGGGCCGAGGGGGAGCGGGTGATCCGGATCGCCGAGGCGGGAGAGTTTCCCTTCGACGGCATCTGGTGCGACTTCACCCCACCGGCCGACTGGGACTTACCGGACAAACTGCCACCAGGGTGGGACCGGCCGCCGGTCCGCTGACCGGTGTCGTTCGTCACCCGGTCGTTGTCTTCGGAGTTCCCGGTCCGGGTCCGGTGTGAGCGATCGGGGCCGGATCTGGCAGAATGGGTCGCTGGTATCCGGCGCGCGTCCGGCGCCCTCTAACCCGGGCGCGTCGCCAGTTAACCGAGCAGTCTCCGGCCCAACCCCACTGTGCCGGTCGGCGCTCACCCGCCACACCGCCCACACCGGGCCGGTGAGATCGCAACAGGAGCGAAACAACTGTGGCCGTAAAGATCCGGCTCCTGCGGATGGGTAAGATCCGCAACCCGCAGTACCGCATCGTCGTCGCCGACTCGCGCACCAAGCGTGACGGTCGCGCGATCGAGTTCGTCGGTGTGTACCAGCCGAAGGAGGACCCTTCGGTGATCGAGGTCAAGTCGGAGCGGGTCCAGTACTGGCTGTCCGTCGGCGCGCAGCCGAGCGAGGCGGTGCAGCGCCTGCTGGAGCTGACCGGTGACTGGCAGAAGTTCAAGGGCCTGCCCGCCCCGGCTCCGCTGAAGGTCGCCGCGGAGCGGGCCGACCGCAAGGCGGCGTACGAGGCCGAGGCGAAGGCTGCCGCCGGCCTGGCGGAGACCCCGGCCAAGCCGGCCAAGAAGGCCGCGAAGCCGGAGGCCGCGAAGCCGGAGGCCGCGGCCGAGGCGCCGAAGGCCGAGGAGCAGACCGGTGCCGAGTCTGGCGAGCAGGCCTGACATGGCGCTGCGTCCCGCCCTGGAGCACCTGGTCAAGGGGATCGTCGACCACCCGGACGACGTCCGGGTGCGGATGGTCGATTCCCGTCGGGGCAAGCGGCTCGAGGTCCGCGTGCACCCGGAGGACCTCGGCACGGTGATCGGGCGGTCCGGCCGGACCGCCAAGGCGCTGCGCCAGGTGATCGGCTCCGTCGGTGGGCGTGGGGTGCGCGTCGACATCGTCGACTCGTACTGATGCTTCTCATCGTCGGCAGGATCGGTAAGCCGCACGGGATCCGCGGTGAGGTCACCGTGGAGGTGCGGACCGATGAGCCCGAAGCACGGTTCGCCCCGGGCATGGTGCTGCGCACCGAGCCCGGGGCGGTCGCGCCCCCGGAGCCCGGGGCCTACCGGGTGCCCGCCGAGCTGACCGTCGAGTCCGCGCGCTGGCACCAGGGGCGGCTGCTGATCGTCTTCGAGGGTGTGCTGGACCGCGATGTCGCCGAGGCGCTGCGCGGCACGCTGGTCGGCGTGGACAGCGCCGACGTCACGCCGCCGGCGGACCCGGAGGAGTTCCACGACCACCAGCTGGTCGGTCTCGCGGTGGTCACCCCGGCCGGTGAGCGGCTGGGCGAGGTGGCCCGGATCGACCACGCGCCCGCCTCCGACCTGCTGGTGCTGCGGCGCCCCGAGGGCCGCACCGCGCTGATCCCGTTCGTCAAGGCGATCGTGCCCGAGGTGGATCTCGCCGGCGGTCGTGTGGTCGTCGACCCGCCCGGCGGCCTGCTCGACCTGTAGCTGGAGCCACCCGTCATGCGCGTCGACATCGTGTCGATCTTCCCCGAGTACTTCGCCCCGCTGGACCTGTCGCTGATCGGCAAGGCCCGCGCGACCGGCACCCTACGGCTCGCCGTACACGACCTGCGGACCTGGACCCACGACGTGCACCGCACGGTCGACGACACGCCCTACGGCGGCGGTCCGGGCATGGTCATGCGGCCGGAGCCGTGGGGCGAGGCCCTGGACGCCCTCGCCCCCGACGAGCTCGGCCCGGACGGGGAGCACACCCTGCCGCGGCTGCTCGTCCCCTCGCCGGCCGGCGTCCGGTTCACCCAGGCCATGGCGCACGAGCTGGCCGTCGAGTCGCACCTCGTCTTCGCCTGCGGCCGGTACGAGGGCATCGACCAGCGGGTGCTCGACCACGCGGCGACCCGGATGCGGGTGACCGAGGTCTCCCTCGGCGACTACGTGCTCTTCGGTGGCGAGGTGGCCGTGCTGGTCATCCTGGAGGCGGTCACCCGACTGCTGCCCGGGGTGCTCGGCAACGCCGGCTCACTGGACGAGGAGTCACACGCCCACGGGCTGCTGGAGGCCCCGATGTACACCAAGCCAGCGGACTGGCGCGGGCACGAGGTGCCGGCGGTGCTCCGCTCCGGCGATCACGGGAAGATCGCCCGCTGGCGGCGCGACGAGTCGCTGCTGCGGACGGCGACCCACCGTCCCGACATGCTCGCCGCGCTGCCCCCGGAGAGCCTGGACAAGCGGGACCGGGCGGCGTTGGATCGGGGTGGATTTCAGTTGCCGCCGGGGGATGTGGCAAAGTAGAGGGGTTGCCGCATCCGTCCACGCCGTGGGCGGCTGCGAGGACCCTCGACCGGGGTCGGCTCCGGCCGGCGACCAACCGGGGGTCAGAATCACCCATCCGCGCATCGACTGACGGTGCGCCGTGAGCCTCACGAGGACGCAGCGATGAACATCCTGGACGCCCTTGACGCCCAGTCGAAGCGCGTTGACCTCCCCGACTTCCGTGCCGGTGACACCGTCAAGGTGCACGCGCGGGTGGTCGAGGGCAACCGGTCCCGGGTCCAGATCTTCCAGGGCGTCGTCATCCGCCGCCAGGGTGACGGTCTGCGCGAGACCTTCTCGGTTCGCAAGGTCAGCTTCGGCGTCGGCGTGGAGCGGACCTACCCGCTCAACAGCCCTGCGATCGACCGGATCGAGGTCGTGACCCGCGGTGACGTGCGTCGCGCCAAGCTCTACTACCTGCGCGAGCTCCGCGGCAAGAAGGCCAAGATCAAGGAGCTGCGCGAGAAGCAGCCGACGAGCTGAATTCCCGCTCGCCACGCCTGACCTGCGCGGATGTGGTATCGACCGGTTCGCATTACCCTGGTCGACGCGGGCGCAGGAGGGCGACTCGCCGCGGTCGATGGACGCGGTGGCACAACGATCCACTACCGCCCGTGGGGTCTCGGACGAGGCTCCCGGGCGGTAGTGTCGTTTCCGCGGACCGGAGAGTGGCATGGTGCAGATGCTTGACGAGGACGGCACCGTCGATCCGTGGCGCCGACGGTCCCGGCGTACCCGCCGGCAGATGCCCCTCTGGCAGGAACTGCCCCTTCTCCTGGTCGTCGCCTTCTGCCTGGCGGTGCTGATCCGCACCTTCCTGCTCCAGGCCTTCTTCATCCCCTCCGGGTCGATGGAGAACACCCTCCTCATCGGCGACCGGGTGCTGGTCAACAAGGTCGTCTACGACGTCCGCGACCCGGTCCGGGGCGAGGTGGTGGTTTTCCGGGGCACCGACAACTGGGTCGCCCAGGAAGCTCCCGCGCCGCCGACCAACTTCGCCGGCAAGCTGGGCCGCACCCTCGGTGACCTGGTCGGGATCAGCCGTCCGGGGGAGAAGGACTTCATCAAGCGGGTCATCGGCGTACCCGGGGACAAGGTCTGGTGCTGCGACAACGGCCGGGTCGTGGTCAACGGCGTGCCGCTGGACGAGCGCGCGTACGTGTCGGAGGACTCGCCGGACAACCTGCCGCCGAACCCGAAGGAGTGCCGCTCCCGGAAGTTCACCGAGGTGGTCGTACCGCCCGGGCAGATCTTCGTGATGGGTGACCACCGGCTGGTCTCGCAGGACGCCCGCTGCCAGGGGCCGGTGCCGATCGACAACGTGATCGGCCGGGCCTTCATGATCGTGTGGCCGTCGGAGCGGTGGACCACCCTGCCCGTCCCGCAGACCTTCGCCAACCTGCCGCAACCCAACGCGGCGCCGGTCCGGCCGGTGCCCGTCGACCCGGACCCGGTGGGCGGTGTGGTGCTGCTCATCCCGGTGTCGGCCGCGCTTCCCGTTCTCGGGCGTTCGGGGCGACTGCGCCTCGCCCGGGGACGTAGGCTCCTCCCGTGATTGACGAGCAGACCGAAAAGCCGCGCAGCTCCTTCTGGAAGGAGCTGCCCATTCTCCTGGGCGTGGCGATCCTGGTCGCAGTGCTGGTACGTGCCTTCGTGCTGCAGACCTTCTTCATCCCGTCCCCGTCCATGGAGAACACTCTCAAGATCGACGATCGGGTGCTGGTCAACAAGCTGGTCTACGACTTCCGCTCGCCGCACCGGGGTGAGGTGATCGTCTTCAAGGCGCCCACCGAGTGGAGCGGCAACCCGGAGGGTGAGGACTTCATCAAGCGGGTCATCGGCGTCGGCGGCGACCACGTGGTCTGCTGCGATCACAGCGGCCCGCAGGAGCGGCTGATCATCAACGGCAAGCCGATCGACGAGCCGTTCATCTACCCGGGCAACAAGCCTGCGGACCAGGACTTCGACATCACCGTGCCGGAGGGCCGGCTCTGGGTGATGGGTGACCACCGGGAGGCCTCCGGCGACTCGCTGGAGCACTGGCAGCAGTCGGGCGAGGACATCAACGAGGCCACCATCCCCGAGGACCAGGTGGTCGGCCGGGCCTTCACGATCTTCTGGCCGGTCGACCGGGCGAGCTGGCTCACCGTGCCGAAGCAGTTCGACGGGATCCCCAGCCCCTGACGGGGAGGGCGTGGGCGTTCGTCGGACGCGTCTGGCAGGCTTGGGCGGTGACCGCCTACCACCCTCGCCGCGCGGCTCGCGTGCTGCTCGTCGACGCAGGCGGCCGGGTGCTGCTCTTCGAGGGCAGCGATCCGGCCCGCCCGGGCCACCGCTACTGGTTCACCCCCGGTGGCGGCCTCGACCCGGGGGAGACCCCGGCCGAGGGTGCGGCCCGCGAACTGGCCGAGGAGACCGGGCTGCGGCTCGCCTCGACCGAGCTGGGCGCCCCGGTCTGGTCGGAGACGGTCGAGTTCCCGTTCGACGGGGTCTGGTACCGGCAGGAGCAGGAGTTCTTCCTGGTCCGGGTGCCGGACTGGGAGGTCGACACGGCGGGCTTCAACGAGATCGAGCGGGCGACCATGCACGGGCACCGGTGGTGGCCGGTCGACGAGCTGATCGGCACCGCCGAGCGCTACTACCCGGCGGACCTCCCCGCCATGCTGACCCGGGCGCTCGGCGCCGGGGCGGTGCGGTCCGGGGACGGTGGTGTCGCGTGCTGACCCCGCCGCGCACGGTAGTGCGCCGCGAGGGCGGGCTCTACGCCCTGGAACGGGCCCTGCAACGGCGGGGCTTCCGGCACGTGGCGGGCGCCGACGAGGCCGGCCGCGGGGCCTGCGCCGGCCCGCTCGTCGCCGCCGCCGCGGTGCTGCCCGAGGGGCGGCGCGGCGAGATCGAGGGGTTGGCCGACTCCAAGCTGCTCACCCCGGCCAGCCGGGAGCGGATCTACGACGAGGTGGTGGCGCGCGCCCTGGCGTACGCGGTGGTGGTCATCCCCGCCGAGGAGGTCGACGCGCGCGGGCTGCACGTGTGCAACGTGGCCGCCATGCGCCGGGCGCTCGCCTCGCTGGCCACCCGCCCGGAGTACGTGCTGACCGACGGCTTCGGCGTCGACGGGCTGGACGTGCCGGGCCTGGCGGTCTGGAAGGGGGACCGGGTGGCCGCCTGCGTGGCGGCGGCGAGCGTGCTCGCCAAGGTCACCCGGGACCGGATCATGGTGGAGCTGGACGAGCGGTACCCGGGCTACGGCTTCGCCGAGCACAAGGGCTACATCACCACCGAGCACACCGCCGCGCTGCGGGAGCTCGGGCCGTGCCGGGAGCACCGCTTCTCCTACGTGAACGTGGCCACCGTCTCCGGGCGGGACGGGCGACCGCCCCGGGCCCGACGGCCGGTGGTCGGCGGCCCGGACGACATGCTGGTCGGCGGCCCGGACGACATGGTGGGCGGAGGCCCGGACGAGCCGATGGAGCGCTCCGGCGCGCCAGGGGGTACCGTCGGCGTGGCGTTGGGCGAGCAGCCGCGACCCCTGGCACCGGTGGGGGAAGATGTGGTCATGGAAGGCGGAGTGCGATGAGCGCGGAAGATCTCGAGAAGTACGAGACCGAGATGGAGCTGCAGCTCTACCGGGAGTACCGCGACATTGTCCGCCAGTTCTCCTACGTGGTGGAGACCGAGCGCCGCTTCTACCTGGCGAACCAGGTCGACCTGCACGTACGCAACTCTGACGGCGAGGTCTACTTCGAGGTCGAGATGCACGACGCCTGGGTGTGGGACATGTATCGTCCGGCGCGGTTCGTGAAGAATGTCCGCGTCATGACCTTCAAGGACGTCAACGTCGAAGAGCTCGAAAAGCCCGACATCTCGCTTCCCGCAGATTCCGGATTCGGCGGCTGACCCGGCCGGCCGGCGGGACGGCTCCGCGTCCCAGCCGCCGACGGCGGACTCAGTCCACCAGCACGACCACCTCGACCCGCTGCACCAGGTTGTTGGCGAAGCCACCCCGGTTCCACGGCTGCTCGACCGGCTGGGTCCGCCCGGAGGCGTCGGTCGCCCGCGCGCCCAACGCGTAGCGCCCCGGGGTCGGCCGCCACTCGACGTGCCAGCGCCGCCACGCCCACTCGCCCCCGTTCGGCTCCTCCAGGGTCGCCGGCACCCAGGTCGTACCGCCGTCGACGGTCACCTCCACGGCCGTCACCGGCGCGTGTCCCGACCAGGCCCGACCGTCCACCGTGCACGGCCCCGGCCGCAGCACCCGGGTACGCGACATGAAGTCCGGGAAACCCGGCGGCCGCACCAGGGCGCGGGGCTCGATCCGGGTCACCGGCACCCCCGGGTCGTCGGCGTCCCGCCGCAGCCGGTACGCCACCGCGTTCTGGTAGCCGTCGGACGGCTCGGTCAGCACCCGGACGTGCCGCAGCCACTTCACGTGCGCCATGCCGTACCAGCCGGGCACGATCAGCCGCAGCGGCGCGCCGTGCTGCGGCAGCAACGGGGCGCCGTTCATCTCGTACGCGAGCAGCACCTCCTCGCGCAGCGCGTCCGCGACCGGCAACGCCCGCTGGTAGTCCTGCTCGACGCCGCGCTCCACCCCGTGGTCGGCGCCGGTGAACACCACGTCCACGGCGTCGGCGGGCAGCCCGGCCTCGCGCAGCAGCGGCGCCAGCGGCGTGCCCGTCCACTCGGCGTTGCCCACCGCCTCCACCAGCCACGGCTGGCTCACCGGCCGCGGGTGCAGCAGCGCCCGACCGTTGCCGGCGCACTCCAGCGTCACCCGGTGGGTGACCCGGGGCAGCTCCCGCAGCGTGGCCAGGTCCAGGCGGAGCGGCTGCCGCACCGCGCCGTCCACGGTCAGCGTGTGCGCCGCCGGGTCGACGTCCGGGATGTCGTAGTGGATGAGCAGGTAGTGCAGGCCGGCCGGGGTCACGTCGTAGCGGAGCGCCTCGAGAGGGATGCCGTGGTTGCGTGCCGCCAGCTGGAGTTCCTCGGCACTGATCGCCTCGTCCGGCCCGGCGACCCGGGAGGGCAGGCTCACGTCGTCCACAGTGGTCATCTCGCTGTTCCCTCCGACCGGGTCAGGGATGGGTGAGGCGGTCGTAGCCGACGAATGCGAACATCGTGGCGCCGGTCTCCAGCGGGCGGGGCGTCCCGGTGAACCGGTGCACACCCACCCCGACCCCGTCGGCCGGGCTGCCCACCGCCACCGGCTCGAAGCCCTCCTCGGCGAACCACTCGCAGATGGTGGGCACCAGGTCGGGCTCGCGGCGGTGCCGGGTCCAGAACACGGTGCCGCCGGTGGCGCAGAGCGCGGCGCAGTGCCGGACCGTGGCCCGGATGTCCGCGTCGGCGATGTTGCCGAAGACGCCGCAGACCAGCACGAGGTCCGCGGGAACGAGGTCGGCGTACCGGTCGGTGAGCGCCGCGTCCCCGACCACCACCTCCACCCGGGGCAGGCCGGCCTCGGCGGCGGCCCGTCGGGCCACCTCCGCGTTGCGCGGGTCCAGCTCGACCAGCCGCGCGGTCACGTCGTCCCGCCGGGGATGGGTGGCGAGCACCGGGATCAGGTCGTGCCCCTGGCCGGCGCAGAGACTGATCACCCGCAACGGACCGGCCGGCGCGGCGTCCAGCGCCTCCGCGATCCGGTCCCGCAGCTCGGCCACCCGCCGGGACAACGCCGAGTCCGGCTGGTCGTAGTCGGCGTGCCAGGCGTACCAGTCCTTCGTCACGCGGCCAGCATAGGCGGCGGGCGCGTAGCAGATCCGCTCCGCGTGTGGGGGCCATCCACAGCGCATCCGTCGTCCACAGTGACCGGTGGCGGCGGTGGCGGACACGACGTTTCCGGCGCAGGCTGCCCGACGTGCGGACCCTGCTGCGAAGGGCCACGGCCCTCGGAACACTGCTGCTCGTTCTCGCCGGCCCGGTCGCCCGGCCGCCCCGGCCGGGTCTCCTGCCGGCGGCGGGTCGGGTCGCCGTCCCGGGGGCCGAGTCCCGGCCGGTCGCCGGGGGATCCGGCGTGGTCCCGCTGCCGCCGTCCGGTGGCCCGGCCGTGACCGGTCCGGCCCCGCGGTTCCGCTGGCCGCTCGCCGGCACGCCCCGACCGGTACGCCGGTTCGACCCGCCACCGCAGCCGTGGCTGCCCGGCCACCGGGGAGTGGACCTGGCCGCCACCCCGGGCGCCGAGGCCCGCGCCGCCGGCCCCGGGGCCGTCCTGTTCGCTGGTGTGGTCGCCGGTCGTCCGGTGGTCACCGTCGGGCACGTCGGCGGGCTGCGGACCACCTACGAACCGGTACGCCCCGGGCTGCCGGCCGGCGCCCCGGTCGCCGCCGGGACGCCGATCGGCGTCCTGCTCGCCGGCCACCCCGGCTGCCCGGCCGAGGCCTGCCTGCACTGGGGGCTGCGCCGGGGCGAGGAGTACCTGGACCCGCTCGCCCTGCTCGGTCTCGGTCCGGTCCGGCTGCTCCCGCTCGACCCGGACACCGTGGCGGTCGACGGTGCCGCGGACCGGTGACCGGCGCTCAGCCTCGGGCGAGCAGGGTGGGGAGGCGGACGGCCAACCGGTCGTACTCCTCCGGGGTGTTGTAGACCTGGCCGCAGAGGCGCAGCCAGCCCTGGCCGTTCCAGCCGGCCACCGACACCTCCGAGCCGAGCTGCTCGGCGATCCGCGCGCGCAGCTCGCGCGCCGCGTCGATGGTGGTGGCGACGCCGGGCGGCAGCGGGACGAGCCGCATGGCCACCGTCGGCCCGCCGGGCTCCGGCAGGTCGGCCGGCGCCACCCCGAGCGCATCCCCGACCACCCGTTGCCCGTACGCGGCAAGCGCGGAGTTGTGCGCGCGTACCCGGTCCAGCCCGAGGCTGCGCAGGGTGAACACCCCGACCGGGGCGGCCAGCCAGCCGGTGTAGTCCAGCGTCGCCTGCCACTCGATCCGGGTGGGGAAGCCGCTGCCCTGCTCCCACGAGACGACCAGCGGCTGGATCCGCTCCCGCCACGGCTCGGCGACCACCAGCGCGGCGGTGCCGCGCGGCGCGTACGCCCACTTGTGCAGGTTGCCGACCCAGAAGTCGGCGCCGACCGAGGCCACCGTGATCGGCAGCATGCCCGGGGCGTGCGCCGCGTCGACCAGCACCGGGACCCCCTGCTCACGGGCCACGCCGACGATCGCGGCCGTCGGGAGGAGCCGCGCGGTGGGCGAGGTGAGCTGGTCGACGATCAGCAGCCTGGTCCGCCCTGGCCGCAGCCCGGCCCGGACGATCTCGACCACCTCCTCGTCGGTGGCGGTCAGCGGCACCGGCAGGGTGCGGTGCACCGCACCGGTCCGCCCGCACTCCCGGTCCACGGAGAAGGCGACCGCGCCGTAACCGTGGTCGGTCGTCAGCACCTCGTCGCCGGGCCGCAGTCCGAGCGACTGGAGCACCACCGCCACGCCGGTGGTGGCGTTGCCGACCAGGGCGGTGCCGTCCGGGTCGGCCTCCAGGAAGGTGGCCAGGTGCCGGCGGCTGTGGGCGATCCGGTCGACGAGGCCCTGGGTGAAGAAGCGGAGCGGGTTCGCCTCCATCTCGTCGCGCAGCCGCTGCTGGGCCCGCTGCACGCCGATCGGGACCGCGCCGAACGACCCGTGGTTGAGGTGGCTGACCGACGGGTCGAGGGAGAAGAGCAGCCGAGCACCGGGGATCGGCTCGGGCGGCTGCGGGACGGTCATCCGCCGATCGTAGCCCGCCGTGGATCATCAACTCGGGGTTCTCCCAGGTCCTCCGGCTGGCCTGCGTCGCCGGTCCGGCTCGCGTCGCCCGCTCGGTGCGGGTTGCCGTCCGCGCGCGGACGGCAACGCCCGCGCGGCAGTCCGGGCCCCAGCCTGGCGGGGCAGGCGGGGCTGAGCGCTCCCGGACGGGCGGTGCGGCGACCTCGAGGCGGTCCGTGTGCCGGTCAGGCCCGCGGGTGCGCCTGCCGGTACGCCGCGCGCAGCCGCTCCACCGAGACGTGCGTGTAGATCTGGGTGCTGGCCAGCGAGGAGTGGCCGAGCAGCTCCTGCACGGCCCGCAGGTCCGCGCCGCCTTCCAGCAGGTGGGTCGCGGCCGAGTGCCGCAGCCCGTGCGGGGTGATCCGGGGCAGGCCGGCGGCTTCGGCGTACCCGGCGACGATCCGTCGGGCGGTGGTCGGGTTGAGCCGCCCGCCGCGCGCCCCGAGCAGCAGCGCCGCTCCTGAGCCGGGACCGGCCAGGGCGGGTCGGCCCCGGTCGAGCCACTCGTCCAGTGCGCGCTGCGCCGGCACCCCGTACGGCACGGCCCGCTCCCGCCCGCCCTTGCCGAGCACCCGTACCACCCGGCGGGCGTGGTCGACGTCGGCGAGGTCCAGGCCGCACGCCTCGCTGATCCGCACCCCGGTGCCGTAGAGCAGTTCGAGCAGCACGCGGTCGCGCAGCAGCACCGCCTCGTCGTCCGCGGTTCCGTTCACCGCCGGGTCCCGCACCTCGCCCGCCGGGGAGCTGCCGTCGTGGCCGTTCGCTTCACCGGACGAGCTGCCGTCCTCCCCGTCGTGCGCGGCGCCCGGCGAGTTGCCGTCGTTCCCGTGCGTCTCGTCCGGCTCGGTGCCCCGGTCGCCGTCCGAAGCCCGACCGGTGGCACGGCGCGGAGCGTCCATCAGCGCGGCGGCCTGGTCGGCCCGCAGCACCGTGGGCAGGTCGTGGTGGGCCCGTGGACTGGCCAGCGCGGCGGCCACGTCGGTGGCGAGCAGACCGCTCCGGTGCGCCCACGCGGTGAAGGTGCGCGCGGAGGCGGCCCGCCGGGCCAACGAGGATCGGGCGATGCCCATCGTCCGCTGCTTCGCCAACCAGCTCCGCAGCGCGGTCAGATCCAGCTCCGACAGGTCGGCGTACCCCATTCGCACCGCGTGGTCGAGCAGGGAGACCAGGTCGGTGACGTACGCCCGGACGGTGTGCGCGGAGCGGTTGCGGACCCGGGCCAGGTGGTCGGCGAAGTCGTCGACCGCCTCCTGCATCGCCGGGGGCAGCCCTTCGTGGACGGCCCGGGTGCCGGGCCGGCCCGCACTCACCGGACCCGCCGGGCGGTCGGGGCGGGCCCGGTGTGCCGGCGGGCCTGTGCGTCGGCGTTGCGCGGCGGCGCGGCGGAGCCGGTGCGGACGCTCATGTCGGCGGACACCGGACCAGCCTACGGCGCGGACGGCCGCCGTCCCGTCACCCGCTCCCGGCCGGTCGCCCCCCGCCGCGTTGGCCGGCGTCGACGACCACTCCCGCGGCCGCTCATGGCCTGCTGGCTCCGGCCGACCGCCCCGGATCGCGGGGCGGGGCGCGCCGGGCGGGGCGTCGCGCGGGCGGCGCGCCGTCCGGGGTGGCTGAACGGGGCCTGGAAAGGGGAAACTGTTCATACGAAAAGGACGGTGGCAGCCTCGCCGGGCTGACGACGACCGGATTGAGTCGGCTGCCGATTCAGGTGCCTCCTCGGCCACGCCGGCGGTCGGGAGGGTGCCGTATTGCCGGACGCCCGTGGGTGGCGGCACGGAAGGGTGATTCGCGAGTCGGACGGACGGGCGTCGATCCGGGGGAGCGGCGCCGAAAGGGGGAGCGGGAGTGGGTGTGGATGCGGTCCTCTACCGGCTGGTGCGGGCCGGACCCGCCCGCCGCCGGCCGTCGTACGTCGCGTCCGAGACGGTGGCAGACCCCGACGACGTGCTGCTGGACCTGCTCAAGCGGGTGCGGGGCGGGGGACGTACGCCGCTGCTGGATCGCGTCGACCCACTCGGTGAGCTGGTGGTCAGCGCCGAGTCGGCCCCGCAGCTGTTCGCCGAGCTGCGCTGCCTGGCGGAGGTGGCCGGGGCGCCTGCTGAGGTCGAGCAGGTCCGCCGGCTCGCTCTGCTCGTCCGACGCTGCCTGAACAGCCGGGATGTCGAAATCCGCTTCGAGGGCGACTGACTCCGCGGCTGCACCGGGTCGGATCCGCCGCGCCAGCGGGTCCCGCGTGGTGACCCGGACGGGCGGGGAGCCCGGCCTGCGCATCGGCGGAGGTCGGACGGCACCTCCGCCTTCGACGGTCATCGCTGCGGGGGAGCAGCCGACGTCCCGTCCGACGCGTGGACACGTCCGTCCTCCGCCGGATCGGTCGCGCGTCGGCCCGTTGACGGGGCGAGGGCGTACCCGTCGTCGCGGCGGACCACCAGAGCCAGTTCCTCCAGCATGGACAGTCTCCGCATGGCGGTGCGCAGGTCCACGCCGGCGCGGGCGGCGACGTTCTCCAGGGCGAGCGACTTGCGCCGGGGCAGTGCCTCCAGCACCTGGGTCGCGGCGTCGTCAAGCCGGTCCCGGAGGCGTTCGGGTGCCCGCGCCGGCGGGGCCAGGTCGGCGCCGATCGGCCCCACCTCCTCGAGCACATGCGCGACGCCGGTGACCAGCCGGGCGCTGGGCTGCTCGCGCAGCAGCTCGTGCGCGCCGACCGACATCGCAGAGGTGACCGGGCCCGGCACCACCATGCCGGGCCGGAGAACGCCGAGCGCCCGGTTCAACGTTTGCGTCGCGCCGCTGCGGGCGGCCGCCTCCACCAGCACCGTGCCGAGGGTCGCGGCCGCGATGACCCGGTTGCGGATGAGGAAGCGAGGCCGCAACGGTTCCGCGCCCGGCATCCACTCGCTCACCAGCAGGCCGGTCTCCGCGATCCGGTCGAACAGCGCCGCGTTGCCCATCGGGTAGGGGCGGTCCACCCCGCAGGCCAGCACCGCCACGGTGAGCCCGCCGGCGGTCAGCGCGCCCCGGTGCGCCGCGGAGTCGATGCCGAAGGCCCCGCCGGAGACCACGGTCCAGCCCCGGTCGGCCAGCCCGTAGCCGAGTTCGGTGGCGACGTGCGTACCGTACGGAGTGGCGGCCCGAGCGCCGACCACGGCGACCGACCGCTCGAACGCCTGCGCCAGCGGCCAGGCGCCGCGCACCCAGAAGCAGAGCGGCGGCGCGGTCTCCAGATCGACCTTTCGGTTGGTCCCGGACAGCCTGAGCCGCTCCAGCTCCGCGACCCGGACGGGCCACTCGTCGTCCTCGGGGGTGACCAGCCGCGCGCCGAGTCGCTCGGTACGGGCCAGCGCCTGCTCGGCCACCGCCCGAGCGTCCCCACCGGCCGACCGGGCAGCGACGGCCGCCCGGAGCGTCGGGTCCGGCGACCCACCCGCGCGGAGCAGGTCCAGCGCGGCGACCGGACCGAGCTCGGCGACCAGCCGGTACACCGCCCAGGTGCCCGGCTCGACCAGCCAGGTCAGCGCCACCCGCGCCAGCCGCACCTCGTCCGTGGCGGTCATGCGCCGTCTCCCATCCGCAGGTGGACGGCCTCCGCGATGTCCCCGCCGTCCGGGCGGTCCCGCCCGTCCAGGTCGGCGATGGTCCAGGCGAGCCGGACGACCCGGTCGAACCCACGGGCGGAGAGCGAACCCGAGTCGAGCCGCTTGCGCAGCTCCCGGGTGTCCCGTCCGGGCAGCTGCCACGGCGGCCGGCGCAGGTACGGGCCGGGGATGTCGGCGTTCACCCGGCGGCCGGTGGTCGCCCACCGGTCGGCGGCGGCCCGGCGTGCGGCGGCCACCCGGGCGGCCACCGTCGTCGAGGACTCGTTCGGCGTACCCGTCTCCAGCAGCTCCGCCGCCCGTACCGGGTGCAGCCGCACCTGCACGTCGACCCGGTCCAGCAGGGGCCCGGAGAGCCGGCCCAGGTAGCGCCGGCGGGCCAGGGGAGTGCACTCGCAGTCGGCGTCTCCCGAGGGCTTGGCGCAGGGGCACGGATTGGCGGCCAGCACCAGCTGCGTCCGGGCCGGGTACTCGGTGGCGCCGCGGGTCCGGGCGACCCGCACCTGGCCGCTCTCCAGCGGTTGGCGCAGCGCCTCCAGCGCCGCCTTGCTGAACTCGGGCGCCTCGTCGAGGAAGAGCACCCCGCGGTGCGCCAGCGACACCGCTCCGGGGCGGGCCAGCCCGGAGCCGCCCCCGACCAGGGACGGCACGGTCGCGGTGTGGTGCGGCGCCTGGAACGGCGGCCGGCGCAGCAGTCGTCCCCCGGGCGGCAGCAGGCCGGCGATGGAGTGCAGCGCGGTCACCTCCAGCGCGGCGTCGTCGTTCAGCTCGGGCAGGACCGACGGGAGTCGCTCGGCCAGCATGGTCTTGCCGGCGCCGGGCGGGCCGAGCAGCGCAAGGTGGTGGCCGCCGGCCGCCGCCACCTCCAGCGCCCGCCGGCCGAGCTGCTGCCCCGCCACGTCGGCGAGGTCCGGGCCATCCCCGCCGGCGGCCGGCTCGGCGGCCGGTGGCGGCAGCAGCGGAGTGCCGTCGCGGACGTAGGCGACCAGCCGGTGCAGGGTGTCGACCGCGCGGACCCGGACGCCGGGGATGACGGCCGCCTCGGCGGCGTTGCCCACCGGCACCACCACGCGATCGAACCCGGCCCGCGCCGCGGCGGCGACCATCGGCAGGATGCCGCGCACCGGCCGCGCGGTGCCGTCGAGACCCAGCTCGCCGAGGACCACCGTCCGCTCCAGCGGCAGGAGCGGCAATTCGCCCGAGCCGCCGAGCACGGCCGCCGCGATGGCCAGGTCGAACGCCGACCCGTACTTGGGCAGGGTGGCCGGCAGCAGGTTGAGGGTGATCCGCCGGTTCGGCCACTTCTGGCCGGAGTTGACGACGGCGGCGCGTACTCGGTCGCGGGCCTCGTGCAGGGCCGTGTCGGGCAGGCCGGAGATGACGACGCCGGGCAGCCCGGGTGCGAGGTCGGCCTCCACCTCCACGACGTGCCCGGTCACCCCGACCAGGCCGACGCAGAGCACCTTCGCGTAGCTCATGGTCAGAACGCGCCCTTCAAATGCTCGACGCGGGCTGGCCCGGCGGCGGCAAGCCGGACGGAGAGGACGTCGAAGCGGACCTCGTCGGCGGTGGTGCCGGTCTCGGCCAGCCAGCGGGCGGCGAGGCCGCGCAGCCGCCGCGCCTTCGCCGGGACGACCGCTTCGGCCGGGCTGCCGAAGTCGTCCGTACGCCTGGTCTTCACCTCGCAGAAGGCGAGCACACCACCCTCCCAGGCGATGATGTCGATCTCCCCGTCGGCGCAGCGCCAGTTCCGGGCGACCGGGCGCAGCCCCGCCTCGATGAGGTGCCGGATCGCGCACCGCTCGCCGTACGCGCCGACGGCCTGGTTCCGCTTCGTCATGCCGCTCACGGTGCGCTCCCGCGGCCGGTGCCACCGCCCGTTGCCCCGCGCCTGTGGACGACGGCCCCGCCTGTGGACGGCCGGACGATCATGGATTCGTTGTGCTATCGGCCCACGAGCCGTCACGGCACGTGCCGGATCGGGGAAACCATCGGCCGCCCGGGGCACGAATGGCGCAGCCTGGTCGGGGTCGCATACCGTGCCGGTCGTGGACGGACGACGGAGCTTTCCCGAGGACCAGCAGGGGTCGCGCTGGAGCGACCACGGATACGCCGAACCGGACTGGCGCGCCGGCGAGCCGCGCTACGGCGACGAGGACTTCCGGGCCCCCGAACAGCGCGGCGGTGACAGCCGGTACGGCGACACCGGCCGGTACGGCGCGGCCGACCCGCTCGGCGACGACGGTGACGGCTACCGGCGGTCGCGTCGCGCGGACGATCCCTCGGAGATCTCCGGCGAGCTGCCGGGCGAGCGCGGTGGCCGCCGGGCGGCCCGCGAGAGCGGCGATCCGCGCGGCGGGGTCGGGCCGGAGAGCGCCGGGAATCAGTTCGGTGGGGAGCCGCTGCGGTCCGGCCCGGTGGGGGGCTACCCGATCGTCGAGCCGACCCGTCCGGCCGAGCCGACCCTCCTCGCCCCCACGCCGGGCACCGTCGGTGACCGGCCGGCCCACGTCGGGCACACGCCGCTGACCGTCGGGGAACGGCCCGGCGCGCCGTTCCACGAGGCGGCGGCCGGTGCGGTGCCGCACCCGCTCGAGATGCCGACCGGCCCGATGCCGTCGGTGGCCCCGCGGCCGGACGGATCGGCGCCGGGGGACGGGGTCTACCGCACCCGCCGGCCCGCGCTCGCCGTGCTGCTGGCGGTGATGGTGCTGGCCCTGGAGATCCCGGCGCTGCGGGTGCTGTCGCGCGGCCTGGTCGGCAACCCGGTCTCCGCCTCGCACGTCGTGGTGGGCACGTTCCTCGTGCTCGGCCTGCCGATCTTCGGCGTCGGCCTGTACGGGCTGCGCACCGGCGGGCTTGCGCTCGCCGACGGCAGTCGCGGCTGGCTCCGCCCGCCGACCGCCTACCTGACCGTCGGGCTGGTGCTCTTCGTCGCCGCGGCGCTCGCCGCCCGCTGACCAGGCCGCGCAGGCCGACGAAGGCGTTGCGCGGATCTTGACCGCCTCGACCGCTACCGACGACCGGACGTCCGCGCCGCCCGGAATCGGACCCGATGGGCGTTCCCGCACCCCGGGACCGGGGCGCGGAGAAGAGGCGTACACTGAACGACTGGCGACCGCCTCGCGCGGTCGACCTCGCGCGCCCTCTCCACGGACCTCTCGTGGGGCGACGGCCTCCCTGGTCCCGACCCTGTTCGGGCCCACCATGGCCGGCGACCGGGCGCCAGGCGTCCGGCCGCCGGCCGGACGGGACAACCAGGGATAACAAGGAGTACCCACCATGGCCGTCGTGACCATGCGTCAGCTGCTGGAGAGCGGTGTCCACTTCGGGCACCAGACCCGGCGCTGGAACCCGAAGATGAAGCGCTTCATCTTCACCGAGCGCAACGGCATCTACATCATCGACCTGCGCCAGACCCTCGACTACATCGAGAAGGCGTACGGCTTCGTGCGCAACACCGTCGCCGAGGGTGGCAGCATCCTCTTCGTCGGCACCAAGAAGCAGGCCCAGGAGGCCATCTCCGAGCAGGCGACCCGGGTCGGCCAGCCGTACGTCAACCACCGCTGGCTCGGCGGCATGCTGACCAACTTCCAGACGGTGTACAAGCGGCTCCAGCGGATGAAGGAGCTGGAGGCGCTGGGTGACCTGAGCGGCACCGCCGCCGGTTACACCAAGAAGGAGACCCTGCAGCTCTCCCGCGAGAAGATCAAGCTCACCAAGACCCTCGGTGGTCTGCGGGACATGCAGAAGCTGCCGGCCGCGGTCTGGATCGTCGACACCAAGAAGGAGCACATCGCCGTCGACGAGGCCCGCAAGCTGGGCATCCCGGTGATCGCCGTGCTCGACACCAACTGCGACCCCGACGAGGTCGACTTCCCGATCCCGGGCAACGACGACGCCATCCGCTCGGCCGAGCTGCTGACCAAGGTCGTCGCCGCCGCCGTCGCCGACGGCCTGATCGCCCGCTCCGGTCGCCGCCGCGGCACCGACGAGAAGCCCGAGGCGGGCCAGGTCGGCGCCGACGAGCCGCTGGCCGAGTGGGAGCGCGAGCTGCTCGAGGAGCCGAAGAAGGCCGAGGAGCAGCCGGCGGCCGCCACCGCGGAGTGATCGCGCCGTCGCGTCCCCACTGTCCGGTTTCCCGGCCGGTGGGGACGCGACGGGTACGCCGGGCACAACCGGCTCGGATCCGGGTAACCGGCAGCCAGACCATCCCACCGCAGTCTCAAACACCGAAGAGAGAGTCATGTCCAACTTCACCGCCGCGGACGTCAAGAAGCTCCGCGACCTCACCGGCGCCGGCATGATGGACTCCAAGAAGGCGCTGACCGAGGCCGAGGGCGACTTCGACAAGGCCATCGAGATCCTGCGCGTCAAGGGTGCCAAGGACGTCGGCAAGCGGGCCGGCCGTACCGCCGCCAACGGCCTCATCGCGCACGCCGGCACGTCGCTGCTCGAGCTCAACTGCGAGACCGACTTCGTCGCCAAGAACGACGCCTTCATCGCGCTGGCCCAGCAGCTGGTCGAGCACGGCGAGAGCAGCGGCGTGACCAACGCCGAGGAACTGCTCGCCAGCACCATCGACGGCAAGCCGGTCGCCGACCTGATTCAGGAGCAGTCCGCGAAGATCGGCGAGAAGCTGGTGCTCAGCCGCTTCGCGAAGCTGGACGGCACCACCGCGGTCTACCTGCACCGCAAGAGCCAGGACCTGCCGCCGGCCGTCGGCGTACTGGTGCAGTACGCCGGCAAGGCCGACGAGGCCGGCGACGCGGACGCCCGTGGCGTGGCCATGCAGATCGCCGCCATGCGGCCGAAGTACCTCACCCGGGACGAGGTGCCGGCCGAGACGGTCGAGTCGGAGCGGCGCATCGCCGAGCAGACCGCCCGCGAGGAGAACAAGCCCGAGGCGGCGCTGCCGAAGATCGTCGAGGGCCGGGTGAACGCCTTCTTCAAGGACTTCGTCCTGCTGGAGCAGGCGTCGGTCGCCGACAACAAGAAGTCGGTGAAGCAGGTGCTGGCCGAGGCCGGCATCGAGGTGACCCGCTTCCTGCGGTTCGAGGTCGGCCAGGCCTGAGCCGCCGCACCGGGTGCGTGACGCGCCTGGAGGCAGGGAAAACGTCGACGAGGAGGCCGCTGGTGTACGTGACAGGCACCGCGGCCTCCTCGTCACATAGGGTCGGCAACGGCAGTTACGCGGTACGCGGCGCACGTGAGGTGCGCGATGGAAGGGGCGCGGCGGATGACGCAGGTTGTGAGTGACCGGAGCCTGGCGGCGGACGATCCGACCGCCCCACCGCCCGGCCGGGCCCGCCGGGTGGTGCTGAAGCTCTCCGGCGAGGTCTTCGGCGGCGGCGCGATCGGCGTCGACCCGGACGTCGTGCAGGGCATTGCCCGGCAGATCGCCACGGTGGTCCGCCGCGGCGTGCAGGTCTCCGTGGTCGTGGGCGGCGGCAACTTCTTCCGCGGCGCCGAGCTCCAGAAGCGCGGCATGGACCGGGCCCGGGCCGACTACATGGGCATGCTCGGCACGGTGATGAACTGCCTGGCCCTCCAGGACTTCCTGGAGAAGGAGGGCATCGAGACCCGGGTGCAGAGCGCCATCACGATGGCCCAGGTCGCCGAGCCGTACATTCCGCTTCGCGCGATCCGGCACCTGGAGAAGGGCCGTGTGGTCATCTTCGGCGCCGGCGCCGGCATGCCGTACTTCTCCACGGACACCGTCGCCGCACAGCGGGCGCTGGAGATCCACGCCGACGTGGTGCTGATGAGCAAGAACGGCGTGGACGCGGTCTACACCGCCGACCCCCGGGTCGACCCGACGGCGAGCAAGCTCGACTCGATCACCTTCTCCGAGGTGCTGCGCCGCAACCTGCGGGTGGCGGACGCCGCGGCGTTCAGCCTCTGCATGGAGAACGGCCTGCCGATGCTGGTCTTCGGCGCCCAGGGCGACGACACGATCGTCCGCGCCGTCGGCGGTGAGAAGATCGGCACGCTGATCACCGCCTGAACGGCCCCGGCGAGCCGGCAGCGGTCCTCCGACAGAACAGCAGCAGCACAGCCCACCACGAGCAACAGAAGGAGGCGAGGAGACCGGTGATCGACGACACCCTCCTCGAGGCGGAGGAGAAGATGGAGCGTGCCATCGAGCACGCCAAGGAGGAGTTCGGCGGGATCCGCACCGGTCGCGCCAACGCCGCCATGTTCTCCCGGATCGTCATCGACTACTACGGCAGCCCGACCCCGCTGCCCCAGATGGCGTCCATCGCGGTCCCCGAGCCGCGCATGGTGATCATCAAGCCGTACGACAACTCCCAGCTGGGTGCCATGGAGAAGGCGATCCGCGACTCCGACCTCGGCGTGAATCCGAACAACGAGGGCAATCAGCTGCGCATCCTGCTCCCGCAGATGACCGAGGAGCGGCGCCGCGAGATGATCAAGGTCGCCCGGCACAAGGGTGAGGAGGCCAAGGTCGCCGTCCGCAACATCCGCCGCAAGGGCAAGGAAGAGCTGGACCGCCTGGTCAAGGACGGCGAGGTCGGCGAGGACGAGGGCCGCCGCGCGGAGAAGGAGCTGGACGACCTGACCCAGCGCTTCGTCGCCACCGTCGACGACCTGGTCAAGCACAAGGAGAACGAGCTGCTCGAGGTCTGAGCGGCCCGTCGCACCCGCCACGGCACCGGTGTGCCGTCGCCCCCGGACCACGACAACTCCAGCTCGGCGCCGCGCCGCGACCTGGAGCCGTCGGGGGTGGCGGCCCGGTGCCGTCGTCGTGTTGGTGGGGCCAGCGTCCGCCGTGCCGGCTGCCCGGGTGCAGTAGGCTCGGCACGATTCCCGCCCACCACCGGGTGAACGGCGGGAATCGGCCGGCCGTCACGTCGGTCAACCGGAGCAGTCGCGCCTGTAGGGGATGGTCTTGGTCTTGCGTCATGTGGTGGCACTCGTACCGCGTCTCGGTGCGTGATGTCCCACCCCGACCCCTACGGCACCGCCGAGCCGCGTGGCTGGGACCGGCCGGAGCGCCCTTCCCCGCTGCCCTGGCCGGAGGCCGACCGCGAACCGGGAACCTGGCACCGACCGGGCGGCCCCGAGGCGTATGCCGAGCCGCACGGCCGGCCCCGCCCGGCCGCCGACCCGTACGCCCGGCCCCGGCCGGACGGTGACGGCTACGACGGGCCGCGCGGCCGCCGGCCGTACGACGAGGGTCCGGGCCGCGGCCGTGACGACCGGGGTCACCGCGCCGACCGTGGCTGGCGCGACGACACCGGCTACCGCGACGAGCGGGGCCACCGCGACGAGCCCGGCTGGCGGGACGCGGGCCTGGCCTACCGGGACGCGGACCGCGGCCACCGGGCCGTGGGCCGCGACGAGCGCGATCCCGGCTACGGCGACCCGCGCGACCGCGGCTACCACGACGGGCCGCGGGGCGGGCGTCCCGGCATGCCGGATGACGAGTACCCGACCGCCCAGATCGCCCCGGTACGGGACGAATCGGCGATCCGGCGCGAGCCCGAGCCCCCGGCCGGCCGCCGCGCCCGGGGGCGGCGTCGGGCCAGCGTCGACCGGCCGCCGACCGCCCAACTGGCGACGGGTCGTGCGGGCCGCAACCTGCCGGCGGCGATCGGCGTCGGGTTGGCCCTCGGGGCCGCGATCGTGGTGCCGCTCTTCTTCTACCTGCCGGCGTTCCTGGCGGTGGTCGCCGCCGCGGTGGCGATCGGCGTCTGGGAGATGGCTCGCGCGGTGCGCCGCAGCGGGGCCCACCCGCCGCTGGTGCCGCTGATCGCCGGTGGCGTGATCACGGTCGGGCTGGCCTGGTTTGCCGGCCCGGACGCGCTGAGCCTCGGCCTGCTGGTCACCGTGCTCGGCACGATGATCTGGCGGCTCGGCGACGGCCCCGGCAACTACCAGCGTGACCTCACCGCGGCCACCCTGATCGCGGTGTACGTGCCGTTCCTCGGCGGCTTCGCGGCGATGCTGGCCGCCGCGCCCGGCGACGGGCACCTGCGGGTGCTGGTCACCCTGGTCGCCGTGGTGCTCTCCGACACCGGCGGGTACGCGGCCGGCGTTGCCTTCGGCAAGCACCCGATGGCCCCCACGATCAGCCCCAAGAAGTCCTGGGAGGGCTTCGCCGGGTCGGTGACCGCGGCCGCGGCGGGCAGCGCCCTGCTGCTCTCGCTGCTGTTGGACGTGCGCCCCTGGTGGGGTGCCCTGTTCGGGGTGGCCATCTCCTGCGCGGCGGTCCTCGGCGACCTGGCCGAGTCGATGATCAAGCGGGACCTCGGGGTGAAGGACATGAGCAACCTGCTCCCCGGCCACGGCGGGCTGATGGACCGGCTGGACTCGATCCTGTTCGCGGTGCCGACGGCGTACCTGCTGCTGGCGGTCTTCGTGCCGGTGGTGGGCTGAGGGATGAATCACGTGGGTGGGCGCGCATCCGCCGGCCGGTCGGGGCCGATTCGGCACCTACGGACGGGTGCGTCCTGCGGCGGGCGTGTCAGACTGGACGCGCCATGACGAGCCTGCCTCTGATCTCCGTAGACCCCGACGCCCGCGGCCGCCGGCCGGCGATGCCGCCCCGTCACCTCGCCGACCTGGACCTGCCGGGCCGGCAGGCGCTCGTCACCGAGCTGGGGGAGCCGGCGTTCCGGGCCAAGCAGGTGTCGAACCACTACTTCGGCCGCCTGGTCCGCGATCCCGCGCAGATGACCGACCTGCCGGCGGCCACCCGGGATCGGCTCGCCGGGACGCTGCTGCCCACCCTGCTCACCCCGGTCCGCGAGCTGGCCTGCGACGACGGCGCCACCCGCAAGGCGCTCTGGCGGCTGCACGACGGCTCGCTGGTGGAGAGCGTGCTGATGGGCTACCCGGACCGGGTCACGGTCTGCATCTCCAGCCAGGCCGGGTGCGGCATGGCCTGCCCGTTCTGCGCCACCGGCCAGGCCGGGCTGACCCGCAACCTGTCCACCGCCGAGATCGTCGACCAGGCGGTCTACCTCGCCGGGGTGGCCGCCTCGGGCGCGGTCGCCGGCTCGCCGCCGCGGCTGTCCCACGTCGTCTTCATGGGCATGGGCGAGCCGTTGGCCAACTACTCCCGGGTGGTGGCGGCGATCCGCCGGCTGGTGGCGCCGGCCCCCGAGGGGCTCGGCCTGTCCCAGCGGCACATCACCGTTTCCACGGTCGGCCTGGTTCCGGCCATCCGCCGACTGGCCAGCGAAGACCTCTCAGTGACCCTTGCGTTGTCGCTGCACGCCCCCGATGATGAGCTGCGCGACGAACTCGTCCCGGTCAACCAGCGCTGGAAGGTGTCCGAGGTGCTGGATGCAGCGTGGGACTACGCGGCCACGACGGGGCGTCGCGTGTCGATCGAGTACGCGATGATCAAGGACGTGAACGACCAGCCGTGGAGAGCCGATCTGCTCGGGCGGCTGCTGGCCGGCAAGCTGGCCCACGTGAACCTCATCCCGCTCAACCCGACTCCGGGCAGCCGCTGGGACGCCAGCCCGAAGCCGGTCGAGCGGGAGTTCGTCCGGCGGTTGCGCGATGCCGGGGTGTCGACCACGGTGCGGGACACCCGGGGGCGCGAGATCGACGGCGCGTGTGGGCAGCTCGCCGCCGCCGAGGACAGGGACACCGACTCCAGCACCGCAACGGCGTAGCGGTACGAGACCAGGAGACATAGTGGCGAGTCAGGGTCAGCGTTTCCGGCGTAAGGCACTCCGCCGGGGATACAAGGTCGACGAGGTGGACGCCTTCCTCGACCGGGTGGAGGCGACGCTCGCCGGCCAGCCGGTCGGCGCGCCCGTGGCCTCCCAGGAGGTCCATGACGTCGTCTTCCGGGTCCGGTTCAACGGTTACGACGAGTGGCAGGTCGACCTGCACCTCGACCGGGTCGAGCGGCAGCTCGCCGAGCTGGAGGAGCGCGGCGGGCGCGGTGGCGACCCGCGGATGGCCGACCGGCTCGGCCCGCCGATGCGCGACGACCGCGGCCTCTCGCCCGTGCCGCAGCCGCCGATGCCGCCCCGCCAGATGCCCGCGCAGGCCGGTCCGCCCGCCGACCGGTACGGCAACCGCTACGACGAGCCGACCGGCGCCTTCGCCGGCGGGTACGACGCCCCGCGTGGCGGGTACGACGCGCCCCGCGGCCCGGGTGGCCCCGGCCCGATGGGCCCGGGTGGCCCGATGGGGCACGGCGGTCCGCCGTCGCGTGGCCTGCCCCCGGGCCCGAGTGGTTACGGTCAGGATGAGCGGTTCGACGGGTTCGACGGGTTCGAGGCCGGCCGGCGCGGCCGTACCGACATGACCGCGGAGATCCGGATGCCCGAGCGTGACCTGCGCGGTCGCGGCCCGGCCGGCCCGCCGCTGCCCCAGCAGGGCTTCGGGGGCGGCCCGGAGCAGGGTTACGGCCCCGGCCCGGAGCAGGGCTACGGCCCCGGCCCCGGGATGTCCGGCCCGCCGCCGATGGCCGGTCCGCCGATGGTGGGCCCGCCGATGGCCGGTCCGCCCGGCAGCGACCTCTACCGGGTGGACCAGATCCGCCGCAGCTTCCAGGTGCGCCGCTTCGGCAGCGGGTACGACCCGGACCAGGTCGACCGGTTCTTCGAGACCCTGCTCGGTGGCATGCAGGGCCGCAACCCGATGCCGGTGAACCCGAAGGACCTGGACACGCTGCGCTTCGGGCTGGTGCCCGGCGGCTACTTCGAGGCCGAGGTCGACGCCGCGCTCAAGGACGTGCAGGACATCCTCCTCGGCCGCTGAGCCGAGCCGAGACGACGAGGGCCCGCCCCCGGCTGGGGGCGGGCCCTCGTGCGTATCGGTCGGCGCGCGACCGCCGGGTCAGGACCGCAGGCCGTTGCGGCGCAGTACCGCGTCGCCGATCACGATGGCCAGCAGCAGCGCGGCGATGCCGATCAGCCAGATGTCCTCGACCTTGCCCTCGTGGTTGCCGCAGAGCGCCATGACCACCAACACCACCGCCGACAGCACCGCACCGATCCGTCCGGACTTCCGGTGCCCGGGCTTGTGCTGATCTGGCGCGGTTACCGGCTCGCTTCCTGCCACTGTCGGTCCTTCCCTCGCGATCGGATCTCCGGTTAGTCTGGCACGCCCCGTGCCGGCCCCGGCGCAGGGTCCGACCGGATGGGGGACGCATGACCCGCGAGGAGGACCGGGCCCTGCTCAAGGCGGCGTACGAGGCGTGGGATGCCGAGGACTGGGCGGTCGCCGGGGAGCGGCTGGAGCGGCTGGTGCGGCGGCACCCGGACCACCCGCAGGCGCCGGTCTGGTGGTACGACGCGGCGCTGGCCCACAAGTTCCTGCGTAACTGGGCGAAAGCGTACGAACTGGGCCGGGAGGCGGCCGCCAGGGCGGAACGTGGCACCCAGGACCCGGCGTTCTGGAACCTGGGCATCGCGGCCACGATCATGGCGGACTGGGCGACGGCCCGGGACGCCTGGCAGGGCTTCGGCCTGGTCGCCCCCGACGGCGACGGCGAGATCGAGGCGGATTTCGGGGTCACCCCGGTGCGACTGGAGTGCGGCGAGGTGGTCTGGGCGCGTCGGCTCTGCCCCGCCCGGGCGCGGGTGCTGAACGTACCGACGCCTGAGTCCGGTCGGCGGTTCGGTGAGGTCGTGGTGCACGACGGTGCGCCCAACGGCGAGCGGACGGTCAACGGGCAGACCTTCCCGGTCTTCGACGAGCTGCTGCTGTTCCGGGCATCGGACCTGCCGACCTCCACCGTCGAGGTGGTCGCCGGCACGCCGGAGGACGTGCGGGCCCTGGCGGCGCTCTTCGACCAGCACGGGTACGGGGCGGAGCCGGCCAGCGGGGTACGGGTGATCTGCTCCTGTTGCAGCGAGGGCAGCGTCGGGCAGCACACCGACCACCAGGTCGCCGGCGGGCAGCGGGTGCATGTGGCGGCACCGGCCGACCGGATCGCCGGGCTGCTGGACGCCTGGTGCGCCGGCGCTCCGCAGCGCCGGAGCTGGACCGGACGGGTCCACGGCTGAGCGCCCGGGCCGTTGGTCCCGTCCGCGCAGGGGCGGAAGGGCACTACCGGCGTCGCGGGACGGCGACCACACTGCCTCCGGTAGCGTCTTGACGTACGCCTGATTGCCTTCTCGAGGGGGACTGCGGTGCGAGTGACCGGTACGGGACATGCCAGCATGCGGATCGACACGGCCGCGGGCAGCATCCTGTGCGACCCGTGGGTCAATCCCGCATACTTCGCCTCGTGGTTCCCCTTCCCGGACAACTCCCTGCTCGACTGGGAGGCCCTGGGCCAGGTCGACTACCTGTACGTGTCGCACCTGCACCGGGACCACTTCGACGCCAAGCACCTGCGGGACTTCGTGTCCAAGGACGCCACCGTCCTGCTCCCCGAGTTCCCCACCTCGGAGATGGAGGACGAGCTCCGGGCGCTGGGCTTCACCAAGTTCCTCAAGGCGCCGAACGAGCAGCTCGTCGAGCTGCCCGGCGGCCTGAAGGTCATGATCCAGGCGCTGACCAGTCCGACCGACGGCCCGATCGGTGACTCCTCGCTCTGGGTCGAGTACGACGGGGTCCGGCTGCTCAACCAGAACGACGCCCGACCGACCGACCTGAGCGTCTTCGCGGAGCTGGGCCACGTGCACGCGCACATGCTCCAGTTCTCCGGCGCGATCTGGTACCCGATGGTCTACGAGCTGCCGCAGGCGGCGAAGACCGCGTTCGGCAAGCAGAAGCGGGACCGGCAGTTCGACCGCACCTGGCGCTACATCGACGACCTGAAGGCCGACAACGTCTTCCCGATCGCCGGCCCGCCCTGCTTCCTCGACGACGAGCTGTGGCAGTTCAACGACATCTTCGGCGACGAGGGCAACATCTTCCCCGACCAGTCGGTCTTCCTGGAGGAGTACGCCAAGGTCGGCGGCACCAACGGCATCGTGCTGCTGCCCGGCAGCGTCGCGGAGATCACCACCGAGGGGACGACCACCACCCACCCGGTGCCGGTGGCGGAGTTCTTCGCCGACAAGGTGGCCCACCTGGAGGAGATGTGCGAGCGCAAGCGCCCGGTCATCGAGGCGGAGAAGCTGTCCTGGCGGCACCCCGAGGTCGACGTGGTCGGCGAGATGAAGCGCCGGATCGAGCCGCTGCTGGACGAATCGATCTACCTGGCCAAGGGGGTCGGCGGTCCGGTCCGCTTCGACCTGGTCGGGTACGACGGAGACAGCGTCGAGTCGATCGTGGTGGACTTCCCGGGCAAGGAGGTCCGGCCGTACGCGGACGAGAAGGTCCGCTACCGGTTCCGGACCGAGCGGGCGCTGATCGAGCACCTGTTGCACATCGGCGAGGTGGACTGGGTCAACTCGCTCTTCCTCTCCTGCCGGTTCTCCGCCGCCCGGATCGGCCAGTACAACGAGTTCGTCTACGCGTTCTTCAAGTGCCTCTCCGAGGAGCGCCTCCAGTACGCCGAGGGCTGGTACGACGAGCACGAGCGGGCCGTCGACGCCGAGGACATCACGCTGGACGGCTGGGTGGTGCAGCGCCGCTGCCCGCACCTGAAGGCCGACCTGAGCCGGTTCGGCATCGTCGAGGGCGACCAGCTCACCTGCCAGTTGCACGGCTGGCGGTTCGACCTGGCCAGCGGCCGCTGCCTGACCAGTGTCGGCCACAAGATCCGCGCCCACCGTGCCGACGCCGACACCCCGGCCCCCGCCGGGGAGGCGCTGAGCTGACGACCCGGCCGGAGGCGCGGACGTCGCGCCCCGGCCGCAGCAGCGATCCGCATCCGCCCGGCCCCCGTCTTGCGTCACGATGCAGTCGAGGGTGGCGACGCCGCAGGGCGGGCACCGGCGAGAGCGGGGTGGGGCGTGACGGAGGCGGGCTCGGGGGAGAGAACGTATCGCTACGGGCGCGACCGGGAGATGACCCGGGACGCCACCCGGGTGGAGGCGATCAGCGACGGGATCTTCGCGGTCGTGCTGACGGTGATGGCCGTCGAACTGCTCCAGAACGGCCCGGCCCGGGCCAGCGGGAAGGCGCTTCTCGACGCCCTGACCCAGGCCTGGCCGTCCTACCTGGCGTATGTGATCACCTTCCTGATCGTCGGCACCATCTGGCTCGCCCACCACAACATGTGGCGGTACGTGGTCCGGGTCGATCAGGTGCTGCTGATGCTCAACCTGCTCATGCTGCTCTTCGTCGCCGCGATCCCGTTCACCGCCGACCTGCTGTCGGACAACCTGCGCGCCGGCGCGACCGAGCAGCGGCTCACCGCTGCCCTCTACCTCGGCACCTTGCTCGGTGAGTCGCTCTTCCTCAACCTGAGCTGGTGGTGGGCTCGCCGGCGGGGGCTGCTTCATCCCGATCTGGATCCGCGGCTCTCCCGGGCGGTCGCGCTGCGGTTGCTGATCCGCCCGTTTTTCTTCGTCATCGCCTTCGCCTTCGTCTTCGTCGACCCGATCCTCAGCCTTCTCCTCTACCTCGGGCTCATCGTTCTCTTCCTCTTCCACGGCCCCGGCAACCTCCCCAGGTCGGCTGGCCGCGAAGCGGACCGCCGGGGTTAGCGGCCGAGATCGGCGAGGATGCGCTGGGCGGCGTTGTGGCCGGCGGCGCCGATCACGCTGCCTGCCGGGTGGCAGCCGGCGCTGCCCGCGTACACGCCGTCGACCCCGGTGGCGTACGGCATCCGGTCGGTGAACGAGACGGTGTTGTCGACGTGGTGGATGTGCCCGCCGGTGATGCCGAAGTGCGCCTCGATGCCGGGCGGGGGCAGCGGCACCGCGTCGGCGATCAGGTCGCCGGTGCCCGGGGCGTACCGCTCGCAGATCTCGATCAACCGGGAGACGTAGCCCGGCAGCGCCGCGTCCCAGGTGGTGCCGGCCAGCTCGTACGGCACGGACTGCACGAACAGCGCCGACGAATGGTGCCCGGCGCCGTCGGAGAGCGACGGGTCGACCGTGGTGTGCAGGTACCACTCGATGGTCGGCTCCTCGGGCAGCCGCCCGGCCTGCACGTCCGCCCACATGGCGCGCAGCGCGGCCATCGGCGACTCGCCGCCGGCGCCGACCAGCGACGCCGAGCCGGGGAGCAGGTGGATGGTGGAGCCGAACGGGCTCGGCGCGTCCGCCGGCAGGCACGAGAAGTGGGGCAGCCCGGTCAGCGCCAGGTTCAGCTTGAGCGTGGTGCCGGGGCGGCGGACCGCCGCCATCCGCTCGCCCAGCGCGGCCGGGAGTGCGCCGTCGGGCAGCAGCTCCATCAGCCGGTACGGGTCGCAGGCCCCGAGCACCACCTCGGCGGCCACCTGGCGCCCGTCGGCGAGCACCACCCCGCTGGCCGCGCCGCCGTCCATGGTGATCGCGGTGACTGGCGTGCCGGTCAGGATGCGGGCCCCGGCGGCGCGGGCGGCCTCGGCGAAGGTCCGGGAGACCGTGCCCATGCCGCCCTGGGCGATCATCCAGGTGCCGCCCGAGCCGGGCAGCCGGCACATGTTGTGCACCAGGAAGTTGTGCCCGGTGCCGGGGTCGTCCGGCCCGGCGTTCAGGCCGGACAGGCCGTCGGTGACCGCGTACATGCTGACCAGCAGCTCGGAGCGGAAGTCGAAGCGGGCCAGGTAGTCGGCGACCGAACCGCGCACCAGGTCCACGAAGACCTGCCGCAGCGCGGGCCGCACGTACCGCTCGGCGGTGGCCTCCACCGGCAGCGGCTCGGCCAGCCAGGCCGGCGCCAGGTCCGCCCGCAGGTGGGCCAGTTCGGCCTGCATGGCGTCGTCGGCGGCCGCGTCCTCGGGGGAGAACATCTCCGCGACCTGCCGTCGGGAGGCCGCGGCGTCGCTGCCGAAGAGCAGGTACGGCGACCCGAGCCCGCCCGGGGTGGGCAGGAAGTAGTGCGGGTCGCGGCGCAGCACCGGGATCTTGACGTCGAGGGTGGCGAGCAGTTCGGGCGGCATCAGCCCGAGCAGGTACGAGCCGGTGGAGTGGCGCAACTCCGGCACCTTGGGGAACGGGTTCTCCGTGCGGGTGGCCCCGCCGATCACCTCGGCCGCCTCCAGCACCAGCACGTCCAGCCCGGCGCGGGCCAGCAGCATCGCGGACACCAACCCGTTGTGCCCGGACCCCACCACGACGACGTCCGCGCGGCCCGGCAGCTCACTCGCTTCGCTCATACCCGCGCACCCTAGCCGCGCCCGCCGCTCGCCGGCAGTCCCCCCGCGGGGATTACCATCCGGCGGCATGATGATCACCTCGACGGACCGCCTGCTGGTGCGGGACTGGACCGAGACGCCGGAGGACCTGGCCCGCGTCTACGACATCTACTCACGGGACGAGGTGATGCGGTGGCTGGGCGGAGGCAAGGGACGGATGACCGACCCGGCCGAGGCGCGGGAGCGGGTACGCGCCTGGCGGGACCGCTATGACCCGTACGCCGGGCGGTGGGGGATCTGGGCGATCGAGCCGCGGGAGGCCGGCCGGGCGGCGGGCAGCGTCCTGCTGAAGCCGCTGCCCGGACGGGACGGGGTGACTCTCACCGACGACATCGAGGTTGGCTGGCACCTGCACCCCGACTCCCAGGGCCACGGCTACGCCACCGAGGCCGCCCGGGCCGTCCTGGAGCGCGAGTTCGCCGCCGGCACCCGACAGGCGTACGCGGTGGTGATGGCCGGCAACGAGGCGTCGATGGCGGTGGCCCGGCGGCTCGGCATGACCCACCTCGGCAGCCGCACCGACTGGTACGGCGGCATCGAGCTGGAAACCTTCGTGCTGAAGGCGGTGGACTGAGTGACCGTCACCTTCACCAACCAGCCGGACCGCAAGCTGCTCGGCGCCGCGCTGCGGCGGGCCTTCCGCCCCCGGCTGATCTTCTGCTGGTCGGTCGCTGCGCTGATGCTCCTGGCGGCCCTGCTCGCCCGGTCCGGCGGTGACCGGGTCGGCATGGTGATCTTCGGTGCCGGCGCGGTCGTGATCGGCCTGATCGCCCTGTGGGCCGGCAGCCGGACGGTCACCGTCAACTGGAAGCTCTACGGCCTCCCGATCGTCTGGACCGTCAACGACGAGGGGGTGCGCTACCGCAGCGAACTGATGGACAGCCTGGTCCGCTGGCCGGCTCTGGACCGGGTGGAGGCGATCCCCGCTCACCTGATCTTCCGGGTCGGCCGGTACCTGGTGCTCCCCGCCCGTGTCGACGGGCTGGACATGGCGCAGCGGGCCGAGCTGCTCGCCTTCCTGCACGCCCGTGGCCTGCTCAAGGAGGAGCCGGAGCGGGCCGCGCGGCGACTCGGCGCTCCGGCGAGGTGATGACGTGGCGACAGGCTCACTCCACCAGCCGGGTCCGCGCCGCCGGCACCAGGCCCGGCTGCCGGGCGAGGAGGCCCGGCGGAGGAGTCGGACACCGGGGGGTGAGGCTCCCAGCGGGCGCTCAGGAGCGCTGGGGAAGAATGGCCGGGTGACGTCTCCCCGCGACCTCGTCCTGCTCGGCTCGACCGGCTCGGTCGGTACCCAGGCCATCGACATTGTCCGGCGCAACCCGGACCGGTTCCGGGTGGTGGCCCTCGGGGCCGGCGGCGGCAACGTGGAACTGCTCGCCGCGCAGGCCCTGGAGCTGGGCGTCGAGGTGGTCGGCGTGGCGAAGGCCTCCGCCGCCCAGGACCTCCAGCTGGCGTTCTACGCGGAGGCGAGCCGGCGCGGCTGGGCCACCGGCGACTTCAAGCTGCCCAAGATCGTCGCCGGGCCGGACGCGATGACCGAGCTCGCCGGCTGGCCCTGTGACGTGGTGCTCAACGGCGTGGTCGGCTCGCTGGGGTTGGCGCCGACCCTGGCCGCGCTGCGCTCCGGCCGTACCCTCGCCCTGGCCAACAAGGAGTCGCTCGTGGCCGGCGGCCCGCTGGTGAAGGCCGCGGTGACGCGGCCGGGGCAGATCGTTCCGGTGGATTCCGAGCACTCGGCGCTGGCCCAGTGCCTGCGCGGCGGCACCCGGGGCGAGGTGCGCCGGCTGGTCGTCACGGCCAGCGGCGGGCCGTTCCGCGGTCGGCGCCGGGACGAGTTGACCGAGGTCACGCCGGAGCAGGCGCTGGCCCACCCGACCTGGAACATGGGCCCCGTGGTCACCATCAACTCCGCCACCATGGTCAACAAGGCGCTGGAGGTGATCGAGGCGCACGAGCTGTTCGACGTGCCCTACGCCGACATCGAGGTGATGGTCCACCCGCAGTCGGTGATCCACTCGATGGTCGAGTTCACCGATGGCTCCACTCTCGCCCAGGCCAGCCCGCCGGACATGCGGCTGCCCATCGCCCTCGGCCTCGGCTGGCCGGACCGGGTGCCGGCGGCCGCCGCCGCGGTGGACTGGACGAAGGCCCACACCTGGGAGTTCTTCCCGCTCGACGCCGCCGCCTTCCCGGCGGTCGCCCTGGCCAAGGCGGCCGGCGAGGCGGGACGGTGCCGGCCGGCGATCTACAACGCGGCGAACGAGGAGTGCGTCGCGGCGTTCGTCGCCGGGCGGCTGCCCTTCCTCGGCATCGTCGACACCCTCCAGCGCGTACTGGAGGACGCTCCCGATTTCGGCGAACCAGGTACCGTCGAGGACGTGCTCGCCGCCGAGTCGTGGGCACGGGCGCATGCCCAGGAGATCATCGTCGGGTCGGTGGAAGGAGCCTGATGGCAAACCTGCTCGGGGTGGCGCTCTTCGCCGTGTTCATCCTCGTCTCGGTGAGCCTGCACGAGGCGGGGCACATGCTCACCGCCAAGGCTTTCGGGATGAAGGTCACCCGCTACTTCGTCGGCTTCGGCCCGACGCTGTGGTCGTTCAAGCGGGGGGAGACCGAGTACGGCATCAAGGGCATCCCGCTCGGCGGCTTCTGCAAGATCGTCGGGATGACCCCGCAGGACGACGACGTCGACCCCGCCGACGAGCCGCGCGCCATGTGGCGGTACCCGGTGTGGAAGCGGACGATCGTGATGTCCGCGGGCTCCATCACCCACTTCGCCCTGGCCCTGGGCGCGCTCTGGGTCATGGCGGTCTCCGTCGGCCTGCCCAACCCGGCCTTCCCGTCCACCGACGCCGAGGCTCGCAACGAGCCGGCGGTGATCGCCCTGGCCCCGTGCGTGGTGGTGGAGAACGCCAGCCGGGCCTGCCAGGCCGGCGACCCGGCCAGCCCGGCCGCCAAGGCCCAGCTCAAGGACGGCGACCGGATCACGGCGGTCAACGGCCGGCCGGTCTCCACCTGGGGCGACATGCTCGAGGTGGTCCGCGCCACCAAGCCGGGCTCGGCGACCGTCGCCTACACCCGCGACGGCCAGCCGGCCACTGCCACGGTCGACCTGGCCGCCGTGCAGCGCCCGCCGCTGAGCGACCCGAAGGGCGCCACCTCGGCGGTCTCCGCGCTCGGCGTCGGCCTCCAGTTCACGACCCCGACCCGGGTCGAGTACGGCCCGGTCGCCGCGGTGGGCGCCACCGCCGACTTCACCGGCACCATGGCGGTGCAGACGGCGCACGCCATGCAGCGCATCCCGCAGAAGGTCCCCGCCCTGTGGACCGCGATCACCGGCGGCGAGCGGGACATGGACACCCCGATCAGCGTCGTCGGCGCCAGCCGGCTCGGTGGCGAGTTCGTGGCGAACGACGCCTGGTACGGCTTCTTCATGCTCTTCGTCTCGCTGAACTTCTTCATCGGCGTGTTCAACCTGCTGCCGCTGCTGCCGCTGGACGGCGGGCACATCGCCATCTCCTGGTTCGAGCGGGCCCGCTCCTGGGTCTACGCCCGGATCGGCCGCCCCGACCCCGGGCGCGTCGACTACCTCAAGCTCATGCCCATCACGTACGCGGTGATCCTGATCGGTGGCGCGTTCACGCTGCTGACCGTCACCGCGGACGTCGTCAACCCGATCACGCTCTTCTCAAGGTGAGTGCCTGAAGTGACCGCTGTCAGTCTCGGTATGCCCCCCGTACCGCCGCCGCCGCCGCTCGCCCCGCGCCGGGCCAGCCGCCAGATCATGGTCGGCTCGGTGCCGGTCGGCGGGGGCGCCCCGGTCTCGGTCCAGTCGATGACCACCACCCTGACCGCCGACGTCAACGCCACGCTCCAGCAGATCGCCGAGCTCACCGCGTCCGGCTGCCAGATCGTCCGGGTGGCCGTGCCGTCCCAGGACGACGTCGAGGCGCTGCCGGCGATCGCCAAGAAGTCGCAGATCCCGGTGATCGCCGACATCCACTTCCAGCCGAAGTACGTCTTCGCCGCGATCGACGCGGGCTGCGCGGCGGTCCGGGTGAACCCGGGCAACATCCGCCAGTTCGACGACAAGGTCAGGGAGATCGCCAAGGCCGCCGGCGACGCGGGCGTGCCGATCCGGATCGGCGTGAACGCCGGCTCGCTGGACAAGCGACTCCTCGCCAAGTACGGCAAGGCCACCGCCGAGGCGCTGGTCGAGTCGGCGCTCTGGGAGTGCTCGCTCTTCGAGGAGCACGGCTTCCGGGACATCAAGATCTCGGTCAAGCACAACGACCCGGTGGTGATGATCCGGGCGTACCGGCAGCTCGCCGAGAAGTGCGACTACCCGCTGCACCTGGGCGTCACCGAGGCCGGCCCGGCGTTCCAGGGCACCATCAAGTCGGCGGTGGCGTTCGGTGCGCTGCTGGCCGAGGGGATCGGCGACACCATCCGGGTCTCGCTCTCCGCCCCGCCGGTCGAGGAGATCAAGGTCGGCACCGCGATCCTGGAGTCGCTGGGCCTGCGCGAGCGGGGCCTGGAGATCGTCTCCTGCCCGTCCTGCGGCCGGGCCCAGGTGGACGTCTACAAGCTGGCCGAGGAGGTCACCGCCGGCCTGGAGGGGCTGCCGGTGCCGCTGCGCGTGGCCGTCATGGGCTGCGTGGTGAACGGCCCGGGCGAGGCCCGCGAGGCCGACCTCGGCGTGGCCTCCGGCAACGGCAAGGGCCAGATCTTCGTCAAGGGCCAGGTCATCAAGACCGTCCCCGAGGGGCAGATCGTCGAGACGCTGATCGAGGAGGCGCTCCGGCTCGCCGACGAGATGGGCGCCGAGATTCCTGAGGAGCTGCGCGACCTGGTGCCGGGCGCCACGGTCACCGTGCACTGACGTCGCCGTCGGAAAGGGCGGCCTCCCCCGTGGGAGGCCGCCCTTTCGCGTGCGCCGGGGCTCACTCGGATTCGGCGAGGATGGCGTAGAGCTTGCGGCGGGTCTCGTCGAGCACCTGGGCGGCCCGCTCCCGCTGGTCGTCGGTGCCGGTCATCATCACCTGGCGCAACGCGTGCATCGCCTGCGCGCCGGCGTCGCGGATGTCGTGCCAGCTGCTGACGGTCTTCTCGGCGAACTCGCCCCACGGCGGGGTCTGCGCCGCCTCGGTCGCCTCGGCCCGCCCCTGCTCGGTGAGGGTGAACCGCTTGCGCCCGCCGTCGGAGTCCGGGGCGGCGGCGATGACGCCCTCATCCTCGAGCAACTGCAGGGTGGGGTAGATCGACCCGGGGCTGGGCCGCCACGCCCCGCCGGTGCGGGAGTCGATCTCCTGGATCATCTCGTAGCCGTGCATGGGCCGCTCGGTGAGCAGGGCCAGCACGGCGCCGCGCACGTTGGGCCGGCGACCGCGCCCCCGCCCCCGGCCGCCCCGGCCGTGCCCGTGACCGTGCGGTCCGGGCGGGAAGGGCGGCGGGCCGGGCGGTACGGGCGGGAAGCCGAAGCCGCGTCGGCGCATCTCGTCGTGCATGGCGTGCATCCGTCGGTGGAAACCCATCGGGCTCTCCGTCTGTTGGCGTATCGCTGATGCATCAACGATATATCGGCAATGCATCGCCGACAAGACGATACGTCGACCAGGGCCGGAAACCGTACGTACGTCTTGCTAGGGTGTCGGCGTGCGCCTGCTTCCCGAACCGGGCCCGGCCCGGACCCTCGCCCTGTCCACCCTGGTCAACACCGTCGGCCGGGGCACCTGGCTGACCGTCAGCGCCCTGTTCCTGACCCGCTCGGTCGGGCTGACCGTCGCCCAGGTCGGCCTCGGGCTCACCCTCACGGCCCTGGTCAGCCTGGTGACCAGCACCCCGATGGGCTACCTCGCCGACCGGTACGGTCCGCGCGGGATGCAGCTCGCCGCGCTGCTCGCCTCCGCCGCCTTCACCGCCGCCCTGCTGGCCGTCCGGTCCTTCCCGGCGTTCCTGCTGGTGGGCATGCTGATGGCGGTCGCCGACTCGGTCAGCCGGGGGGCCCGGGGCGCGCTGATCGCCGGGGCGGTCCCCGCCGACCAGCGGGTCCGGACCCGGGCCTGGCTGCGGGCGGTCACCAACGTCGGGATCTCCGTCGGGGCGGTCGCCGCCGGCTTCGGGATCGCGGCGGACACCCGCACCGCGTACGTCGCGCTGATCCTGCTCGACGCGGTGACCTACCTCGGGGCGGCGGCGATCCTGCTCCGGCTGCCGTCCGTGCCGCCGGTACCGGCGCCGACCCACGGGCCCCGGCTGATCGCCCTGCGGGACCGCCCGTTCCTCGCCTTCACCGTGCTCGACGGGCTCATGTCCATGCACTTCGGGCTGCTCAACATCGCCCTGCCGCTGTGGATCGCCGACCACACCAGCGCGCCGGAGTGGCTCGTCTCCGGCTGCATGCTGGTCAACACCGTGATGGTGGTGCTCTTCCAGGTGCGGGCCTCGCGGGGCACCGAGGAACTGGCCGGCGCCGGCCGGGCGGCCCGCCGGGCCGGCGTGGTGATCGCGGTGGCCTGCGTGCTCTTCGCGCTCAGCGGGGGCGTACCCACCGCCGTCGCGGTGCCGCTGCTGCTGGGTGGGGCGCTGGTGCACGTGGTGGGGGAGCTGTGGCACGCCGCGGCCGGCTGGGGCATCTCGTTCGGCCTCGCCCCGGCCCACGCGCAGGGGCAGTACCAGGGCGCGTACGGGATGGGCATGCAGCTCGGCTCGATGGTGGCCCCTCTGGTGGTGACCACCCTGGCGGTCGGCTGGGGCGTACCGGGCTGGCTGCTGCTCGGCGGACTGTTCCTGCTGCTCGGGGCGCTGGTCCCGCCGGTGGTCGGCTGGGCCGCGCGGACCCGCCCGGCGGAGCCGGTCGGCGAGCCGGTTCCGGTCGGCTGAGCCGCCACTCGGCGAACGGCCGGACGGCGTCCTCAGGTCGGCCCGCGCGGGCCCCCACGGATCTGGCAGGCTGGTAGCTGTGCTCACGGTGCCGGTACGCCAACTCGGGGAGTCGGAGCGCCGCGCGGTCGAACGGCTGCTCGACCGCGACCCGTACGCCGGCGCGCAGGTCGCCGAGCGGGTGGCCGTCCGAGGGCTGGCCTGGTGGCGGGCCGAGGGGCGGATCCTCGGCTACGGCACCCGGCACAACCTGGAGTCGATCTGCTGGCTGGGCGGCAACCTGACCCCGGTGCTCGCCTCGGCGCCGGCGGTGGCCGCGTTCGCCGAGCAGTTGAGCACCGAGGAGCGGCTCTGCTCGTCGATCGTGGGCCGGGCCGACGCCGTGCTCGGACTCTGGGACCGCCTCTCCGCGTACTGGGGCCCGGCCCGGGACGTACGCCCCAACCAGCCGCTGCTGGCCACGGACGTCCTGCCCGCCGTGGCGCCCGACCCGGAGGTGCGCCGGGTGCGGGCCGGTGAGGTCGAGCAGCTCTTCCCGGCGGCGGTGGCGATGTACACCGAGGAGGTCGGGGTGTCGCCGCTGGCCGAGGATGGCGGGCGCGGTTACCGGCGGCGGGTGGGCGACCTGGTCCGCGCCGGCCGCGCCTACGCACGGTTCGTGGACGGCAAGGTGGTCTTCAAGGCCGAGCTGGCCGTGGTGACCCGGCGCACCGCCCAGGTGCAGGGCGTCTGGGTGGCGCCGGAGTGGCGCGGCCGGGGGATGGCCACCGCGGCCATGGCGGCGGTGGTGCGCGACGCCCTCGTCCGGGTCGCCCCGACCGTCAGCCTCTACGTCAACGACTTCAACCTGCCCGCCCGGCGGGTCTACGAGCGCTGCGGCTTCCGCCCGGTGGGCACGCTCGCCACCGTGCTCTTCTGAGCCCCGCCCCGGCGGCATGGCCGGGATCACGTCGCTGCGAATTGCGCCGAACCGGACAGCCGGCGCTATGCTGACCATGTTTTTATACTGACTAGTCAGTTTAGAAGTCGGGATGGAGCGATGAAGATCGTCGAGGCCAGCGGGCTGGGTCTGCGCACCCGGCGCGGCTGGGTGTACCGGGACGTGGACCTCGCCGCCGAGGCGGGGGAGCTGCACGCCGTCACCGGCCCGCCCGGCAGCGGGCGCACCTCACTGCTGCTCGCCCTGGCCGGGCGCTTCCCGCACACCGAGGGCGAGCTGCGCCGCCGGGGACCGGCCGCGCTCGGGCAGGTCGCCGGGGTGCACGAGCCCGACCCGACGCTGACCGTCGCCGAGCACATCCAGGAACGGCTGCTGCTGCTCGGGCCGGTGCCGCGCCGCCGCCAACTCGCCCCGATCGCCGCGGTTCGCGCGCGGCGCGCGTACCGCCGAGACGCCTTCGCCGCCGCCATCGCCGGAGCCGGCCTCACCGACGCCCCGCTCGACCCCGACCGGTACGGCCGGGACCTCACCCCCGTCGAGCGGCAGCTGCTCGGCCTGGTGCTGGCCAGCCTGAGCGGCCCGAACCTGATCGTCGCCGACGACGTGGACGCCGGCTCCGACGCGCCCGAGCGCGAGTGGATCTGGTCCGCCCTGGCCCGCCTCGCCGACCAGGGGTACGCCGTGATCGCCAGCGCCCGCGCCGTCGAGCCGGGCGCCACCGCGATCGTGCACCGGATCGGCGATCCGAACCTGCCCACCCGTACCGAACTGACCCTGCCCACCCCTGCCCTGGTCGCGCCGCGCGCCGCAGCGGACCGGGACCAGACCCCGAGGTGACCGCATGAGCGAGCGCAGCGAGCGAATCAGCAGGTTCAGTGTGGTGGTGCCGCATGGCGGCACGGAGCGGAGCGGAGTGCCGGCATGAGTGTCGTTCGACTCGCGCGCTTCGAGCTGCGCCGGATGACCCGGGGCCGGCTGCCGCGCGCCGCGCTCGCCGTCCTCACCGTCATCCCGCTGCTCTACGGCGCCCTCTACCTCTACGCCTTCTGGGACCCGTACGGGAACCTCGACCGGATCCCGGTGGCCCTGGTCAACGCCGACCGCCCGGCCAGGGCCGGCGACGGCAGCGAGGTGCACGCCGGCCGGGACCTCACCGACGAACTGCTCGACCGGAAGGTCTTCGGCTGGACGGTGACCGACCAGACCGACGCCACCGAAGGGCTGCGCGACGGCCGTTACCACCTGGTCTTCGCCATCCCGGCGGACTTCTCCGCCACGCTGGTGGCAAGCCCGGAGCCGGACCGGCCGGCCCGCCGGGGCGAGCTGAAGGTGGTCAACGACGACGCCACCAACTACCTCTCCGGCCTGCTCGCCCGCTCCGCGTTCAGCGAGATCCGGGCAGCCGCCGCGGAGAGCACCGCGGCGTCGTACTTCGACAAGATGCTGATCGGCTTCACCGACGCGAAGGCCGAGACCGGCCGGGCCGCCGACGGGGCCGGGAAGATCCACGACGGGCTCGGGACCTCGCAGGCGGGTGCCGGGAAGATCGCCGACGGGCTGGGCACCGCCGAGGACGGCGCCGGGCAGCTCGCCGGTGGCCTCGACCAGTCCGTGCGGGGCGCGGACAAGCTGGCCGGTGGCCTCGACCAGCTCTACACCGGCGCCGCGCAGCTCGCCGACGGCACCAACCGGGCCGCCACCGAGACCAGGGCCGCCGCGGCCAAGGTGGACGCCGCCGCCGACCGGTACGAGCCGCTGCTGCGCAAGAACGCAGACGACATCCAGCGGGCCGCCACCCTGGTCGCCGAGGGCGCGCAGGCCCTCGCGGACGGCCTCGACGCGGTGCCGGCCAAGGCCGACGAGGTGGTGGGGCTGGCCGTCGAGGTTCGCGACCGCCTCGACGCGGTGGCGAAGGACCACCCTGAGCTGGCCGACGATCCGAACTTCGCCGCCGCCCGCAAGGTCGCCGACCAGGCGGTCACCAAGGCCCAGGCGATGGCGTCCGCGCTCGACCGGACCGACCTGGCCGCCCTCAAGAAGCAGATGACCGAGGTCGCACAGACCGCCCGGGAGGTCGCCGCCGCCGCACCGCACCTGGCCGGCGACGTCGCCGCCGCCCGGAGCCAGGTCGACCAGCTCGCCAGCGGCCTGCACACCCTCGCCGAGGGCAGTGCCAAGCTCCGCGACGGGCTCGGCAACGCCGCCGACGGCGCCGACCAGCTCCGGGGTGGCCTCTACCGACTCGCCACCGGGGCCCGGCAGCTCGACGGCGGTCTCGCCCAGCTCAGCAGCGGCAGCAACCGGCTCGCCGACGGCCTGACCAAACTGGAGGGCGGCGCCGGCGACCTCGCCGACGGGCTCGCCGCCGGCGCGGAGAAGCTGCCCGGCTACCACGACGCGGACCGCCGCTCCGACGTCCTCGGCGACCCGGTCGGCCTGATCCGCACGTCGCACAACCCCGCCGGCTCGTACGGGGTGGGCTTCGCCCCCTACTTCCTGGCCCTGGCCCTCTGGGTCGGCGCGATGATCACGTACATGCTGTTGCGGCCGGTCAACCGGCGGCACGTGATGTCCGACGCGCCCGGCTGGCGGGTCGTCCTCGCCGGCTGGCTGCCCGCCGCCGCGATCGGGCTGGCCCAGGTCACGGTGCTCTTCACCGTGGTCACGCTGGCGCTCGGCCTCGACCCGAAGCACCCGGTGGCGACCTTCGGGCTGCTCGCGCTGACCTCGCTCGCGTTCACCGCGATCATGCAGCTGCTCGGCGTGGCGCTCGGCCCGGCCGGCCGGCTCGCCGCGCTGGCCCTGCTGATGCTCCAGCTCACCTCCTCCGGCGGCACCTACCCGGTGCAGACCTCGCCCGGCTTCTTCCAGGCGATCCACCCCTGGCTGCCGATGACGTACGTGGTGGCCGGCCTGCGGCACACCGTCAACGGCGGCCCGGCCGGGCCGGTGGTCACCGGTGCCCTGGTGCTGGCCGCCTTCGGCGTCGGCGCGATGGTGCTCACCGTCGGCGCGGCGCGGCGGTCCCGCCGGCTCACCCCGGCCAAGCTGCACCCCGAACTGACCATGTGAGGATGCTCATGGGCCGTAAGGTGGTGCCGCCGGGCGCGGGTACGGGTCGCAACGGCGGCCCGTACCGGACGGGCCGACGGGGAGGGCGACGCGTCGTCGACTTCCTTCCTAGCCATGTCTATGGTGGACTGTTGCGGGCAGCGTCTACCGGATCGTGATTTGCCAAGCGGGTGGGTCGCTCGGTGAGTGGGGTGCGTCGGTGGGAGGCGGGGGGTCGAATCAAAGCCCGACGCCTACCGTTGGGGCAGCGGTATTTCGACGATTCCGATGTGCGCAAGGTGCTGCAGCCGGGGTTCGACGCCGAGCCGGAAGGTTGTCATGTCCTGCTGGGTATCTCGTTACCGGGTCAGAATCGGCACGTCGCGGCGATGCAGCAGTTCCGCCTGACCCTGGGTCTGACCGTGGATGAGTGGGTCAGTGAGATCCGCGGTTGGATGGACCTGCATCGCGAGAAGTTCCTGGCGTTGATAGACGCAGTCGACCGGGGTGATTTCGGCACGCTGGTCGTGGCGCACCAGGCCCGGCTGGCCCGGTTCGGTTTCGAGTTTCTGAAGCCCGTGGCGGGACGTGGCGCCTGCGAGGCCATCGTCGCGAACCAGGAGGCGTTGCCCCCTCAGCGGGAGCTGGTGGAGTACTTGCAGGCGATCGTGCACGCCTTCGTGCGCCGGCTTGACGGGCTGCGACGCTACGAGAAAGAACTCAAACCACCCGACCTGACCGGGGCTGGTCAGCGGTGAAGGTCACACGCATCGCCTACTCGACGGGCCTGAATGCGGGAAAGTACGCCGCCTTGGCGGAGCAGGCTCGCCGGTTGGGGCGGGTGCGCAGTGAGGTGTGGCAGCGGTACGGGTCGGTCGCCGGGGTCGGTTCTGGGTTGAAGGATCGGCAGGTGCGGGACCGCTGGCTGGCCGACGGCACGCACCGGCAGTTCGGTGTGCTGGCGAATGCGTGGAAGGAAACCGTCCGCGACGCGATGGCCGACATCGCAGCGAACCTGGAGGCGGCGAAGGTCGAGGTGCGTCGGGCGGTCACCCGGCTCACCGCCGATCCAGGCGAGCGCAAGCAGATGTTCACCGCGTTAAGGGCGGATCGGTGGGCTGCCGATTCGTTCCTTGCTCGGCAGATGCGTAAGCATTGGAAGCGCGGCTGCAACCGCACGCATGATCAGATCGTGGTGCGCGCTGACAAGTACAACATCGTCGTGGATGGGCGGGGCCGATTGTGGCTGGCGGTTCCCGGCCTCGAACGCCGCCAGATGGTCAAAATCCCACTGTCGACGACCGTCGCGCCGACGGGCACGCTGCGACTGATCCTGCGCCGGGGTCAGGTCGAGGTGCACTACCAGATCGACGCGTCCAAGATGCGGTCCTCGCAGCGGCCCTGCGGGCAGCGGACGCTCGGCGTGGACAAGGGCTACACCGAAGCCCTCACCGACTCCGACGGCGACCGCCACGGCACCCGCCTCGGCCAACTGCTGACCACCGAGTCGGACCGGTCGAAGGAACGCAACCGGCGCCGGGCGAAGCTGCGCTCGATCGCGAACACCGCCGCCCTGCGCGGTGACCACGCGAAAGCGCAGCGGATCAGGGCCAACAACCTTGGCACGGTCAAGCGGGACCGGCAGGTCGCCCGCCACCGCGCCCAGGTGCGCACGGAGATCTTCACCGCCGTGCACCGGGTCGTCGACAAGGCCGCCACCGTGGTCGCCGAAGACCTCACCAAACGCTTCGCCGGACGCAAGACGCTCGGCAAGAACGTCAACCGGCGCCTCGCTGCGTGGACCAAAGGTGTCACCGCCGAGGCCCTCACCAACGTGTCGGAGCGCAGAGGTTCTGCGCTCGTTCCCGTCAACGCCGCCTACACCTCACAAACCTGTCACCGCTGCGGCCGGCTCGGCCGACGCAGCGGGGACCGGTTTCACTGCACCTGCTGCGGGGTGGTGTGGCAGGCAGACGTGAACGCCGCGATCAACATCCTGCACCGAGCCGGCGACCCCGACATCGCCCTGCACACCCCACACCAGCGGGTGAAGCAGATCCTGCAGGATAGGACCGATCGCCACCGGACCAGACTGCCGGTCCAGGACTCCAGCCCGGCAATAGCCGAGCGGAGAGCGAACCATCCGAAACGCTCAACAAGAGCAACAAGTAGGAAGCAGGGCGAGTGAGTGACGGACGGTCGCGCCGGCGGGAGGACACCCGCCAGCGCCTCTTCGTGGCGGCGGTGGAACTCATCGCCGAACAGGGCTTCTCCGCCACCACCGTGGACGACATCGCGGCCCGGGCCGGGGTGGCGAAGGGGACCGTCTACTACAACTTCGAGTCCAAGACGGCCCTCTTCGAGGAGCTGCTGCGGCACGGCATCGGCCTGCTCACCGCCGACTTCCGGGCCGCGGTCGACGGGCTGCCGCCCCGCGAGGCGCTCGCCGCGCTGGTCCGCGCCGAACTGGAGTACATCCGTCGCTACCGCGCCTTCGCCCAGCTCCTGCTCTCCGAGATGTGGCGGACCAACCGGGAGTGGCAGCAGACCCTGCGGCTGCTGCGCGGCGAGGCGATCGAGGTGATCGCCGAGACCGTACGGGCCGGCGTGGCCAGTGGCGACCTCCCCGCCGACCTGGACGTACGGACGGCCAGCTCGGCCCTGTTCGGCGTGGGTCTGGTGGTGGCCGTGGACTGGCTGGTCTTCCAGCCGGACCGGCCGATCGAGGACGTGCAGGAGTCACTGCTCGGCATCGTCCGCCGGGTCGCCCAGGCGTGAACCGCCGGTAAATGGTTTGAGTCGTCCCGCCCGGACCGGCCAGGCTGGGGTCACCGCCCCCACCGACCCGAGTCCGGAGGACTGTCATGCGCCTGCTCCGCGATCTCTGGGCCACCGCACCTCGTCGGATGGCGGTCGTCCTCCTGCTCATCGTGCTCGGCGCCGGCGGCCAGGCGGCCGCGTCGGCGCTGGCCGGGCCGGTGCTGGTGCACCGGTCGGTCGGCTGGTTCGCCGCCCTGGCCGCGGCGCTGGTCGCCGCCGTCATCACCGACCTGGTGATCGGGCTGCTGATGGCCCGCCTCACCGCCGACTGGTCCGCCGACGTACGCCGCCGGCTGTGCCGGGTGGCGCTCGGGCAGGACCTGCCGACCCTGGAGACCACCCCGGTCGGCGAGCTGCTCGACCGGATCGACAACGACGTCTACCAGGTCGCCTCCGAGATGCGGAACACCGGCGTACGCCTCGTCCAGGGGCTCGCCGTCTGCCTGCTCGCCACGGTCAGCGCGCTGATCGTCTGGTGGCCGGCCGGCGTCGGGATGATCCTGCTGACCGCGCTGCTCGGCGTGCTCCTGCGCCGCCCCACCGCCCGGATCGCCCCGGCCCGGATGGCCGAGGAGGAGGCCTGGTCCGACCTCGCCGCCGTGATGGAGGAGGCGGTGCACGGCCAGGACGACGTACGGACCAGCCTGGCCCGGCCGTACGTGCTGCGGCTGTACGCCCGGCGGGCCGCCGAGGTGATCGCCCGGGGTGGGCGGGTGTTCCGGATGTCCGCCCGGGTCACCGCCATCGCCGCCGGCGGCATCCGGGCCGGCATCGCCGCCGTGGTCCTCGCCGGGGCGTGGGCGCTCGCCACCGACCGGGTCGACGGCGCCCGGCTCACCGCGATCTGGCTGCTCGCGCTCGCCTTCGGCGCGACCGTCGAGCACATCGCCCGCTGGGTGCCGCACCTGCAGTACGCGCTCGGCGCCTGGGCCCGGGTGCAACTGCTCTCCGCCGCCCGGCAGGAACCGGGCGGCGGCGTCGCCCCGGTCGACGGGGACCTGACCGTCCGCGGGCTCACCTTCCGCTACCCCGCCGTCGGGGACGAGCGCGGGCCCGCGCTGCGCGACGTCCGGCTTACCTTCGCCCGGGGCCGGTCGTACGCCCTGGTCGGGCGGACCGGCTCGGGCAAGTCGACCCTCACCAAGGTGGTCACCCGGGCCGTGGACGTGCCGCGCGGCACGGTCTTCCTCGGCGATACCGACCTGGTCGACCTGGACGTCGAGGCGCTGCGCCGGTGGATCGCCGTGGTGCCCCAGCGCACCGAGATCCTGGCCGGCACCCTCGCCGAGAACGTCGCGCTCTTCGACCCGGCCCTGCTCGACGACGCCCCCCGGGCGCTGGCGGAACTGGGCCTGGCCGGCTGGATCGCCGAACTCCCGGACGGGGTGCACACCAGGCTGGGCGAGGGCGGGCACGTGCTCTCCGCCGGGCAGGAGCAACTGGTGGCGTTCGCCCGGATCCTGGTCCGCGACCCGCGCGTGGTGATCCTCGACGAGGCCACCGCCCGGCTCGACCCGGTCACCGAGACCCGGGTACGCCAGGCCACCGAGCGCCTGCTCACCGACCGGATCGGCATCGTCATCGCGCACCGGCTCTCCTCGGTGCGTCGCTGCGACGACGTGGTGGTGATGGCCGACGGCGCGGTGCTGGAGGCCGGACCGCTGCGCGAGTCCGCCCGCTTCGCCGAACTGCTCGCCACCAGCCACGCCAGCGCGTACGCCGGGGCCGGCGGCCAGCGGGGCCGGGTGGAGCTGTTGGACGGGCCGGACGACGGGTGGGCCGACGAGCCGGCGGAACCGGAGGCGCCGGCCACCGTCCCGCGCCAGGTCGCCGTGCCGCGGACCGACCCGCCGCCGTTGCCCGCCGCGCCGCCCGCGCGGACGCTGCGGGAGATCCTGCGGCTGGGCACCAACGACCCGCGGTACGGCCTGATCTCCGTCGGGCTGTTCATCGTGATCACCCTGCTCGGGCTGGACGGCGCGGTGCTGCCCTGGCTGTGGGCCGAGGTGGTCGCCGGGGGAGACCCGTGGCTGCCGGCGCTCGGCATCGTCGCCGCGCTGCTGGTGGTGCTGCCGTTGCCGTACCTGACCAACCTCTGGTTCCCGCAGTGGTGGATCCGGCAGATGCTGCGGATCAGTGCGCGCCTGGTGCATGGGCAGACCGGGGCGCGCCGGGTCAGCGGGCACACCCCGGCCGAGGTGGTGGCGCAGGGCGGCGACACCGAGCGGGTGGTCCAGCTCGCCGACAACCTGATGGACCAGTTCATCTCGCTGGCCATCCTGATCACCATGACCGCAGTGACCCGCAGCTTCGTACCGGCGTTGTTCTTCCTCGGCACGATGGTGGTCTCCGGGCTGGCGGCGACCCTGTTCGCGCCGCGGCTGGAACGCAGCGCCCGCGGCACGGTCAAGGCCCGGGCGGCGTTCGCCACCGCGCTGGTCTCCTCGCTCTCCGCCGCCCGTACGGTCAAGCTCGCCGGCGCCACCGGCCCGGTGCTGCACCACCTCGCGGCGCTGGACACCGTGCGCAGCGACCGGCAGCGCCGGGAGATCGCCATGCAGGTGTGGGCCCGGTCCACGCCGTCGCTGGCCAGCGGGCTGCTGCCGATCGCGGCGTGGGGGCTGTACCTGGCCGGGGGGCTCTCCGCCGGGGCCACGCTGGTGGCGGTCTCCACGCTGGGCGCGGCCCGCTGGTTCGCCTGGACCACGGCGTCCCTGGTGTCGAACTACCCGTCGGCCCGGGTGTGGACCCGGCGGACGGTGGCGATGACCGGGGTCGGGGCGTATTCGGCGGCGGTGCCCGGGGTGGACCTGGCCGCCGGGACGGCGCCCGCGCCGGAGCCGGCGCCGCGGCACCCGCTGCGCCGGCTGGAGCTGGCCGGGTTCGGCGCGCTGCACTCGGACGGCATCCTCGCCGCCCGGGACGTCGACCTGACCGTCGAGCGGGGACAGTTGGTGCTGGTGGTCGGCCCGGTCGGGTCCGGCAAGTCGTCGCTGCTGCGGGCCCTGGCCGGGATCGTGCACCACACCGGCACTCTGCGTTGGAACGGCGAGCCGGTCACCGAGCCGGAGCTGTTCCTCCGCCCCAACCAGGTCGGCTACGTGGGACAGCTGCCCCGGGTGCTCTCCGGCACGGTGGCCGACAACATCGCGCTCGGGCACCAGGTGGACGCCGCCGACGCGGTGACCACCGCCCAGCTCGACCACGACCTGGCCGCCGCCGGGGGCGGGCTCGGACTACTCATCGGGCACAAGGGCACCCGGCTCTCCGGCGGTCAGCTCCAGCGGCTGGCGCTGGCCCGGGCCCTGGCCCCGCGTACCGAGCTGCTGGTCGCTGACGACGTGTCGTCCGCGCTGGACGTCACCACCGAGCTGGCGCTCTGGGCGGCGTTGCGCGAGCACGGGGTGACCGTGGTCGGCTCGACCGCCAAGCGGGCCGCGCTGGTCCGGGCGGACCACGTGGTGGTGCTGGTCGACGGGACGGTCGCGGCCCAGGGACCGTGGCGAGACCTGGAAGCCCATTGGGGTCGCCTGGCCGGGTGACGTCCGCTGCACCCACCCCCCGGCCCGGGGGGTGGGTGCGTCAGAAGGCGCGGGTGTACTGGTCGGGCCAGGCCGGGGTGGCGGCGAGTTTGGCGGCGGCGCGGCGGGGCCAGTACGGGTCGCGGAGCAGTTCCCGGCCGAGCAGGACCAGGTCGGCCTCGCCACCGGCGACGATCTGCTCGGCCTGCTCGGGCTCGACGATCAGGCCGACCGCGCCGGTCGGCACGCCCGCCTCGCGGCGGATCCGGGCCGCCAGCGGGACCTGGTAGCCGGGGCCGACGGGAACGTTCGCGACGGCGGCGGCGCCGCCGGACGAGGCATCCACCAGGTCCACCCCGGCGCCGGCCAGCTCACCCGCGAGCACCACGCTGTCCTCGACGGTCCAGCCGCCGTCCACCCAGTCGGTGGCGGAGATCCGGGTGAGCACCGGCACCGACTCGCCGACCGCGGCGCGGACCGCGCGGGCCACCTCCAGGGCGAGCCGCATCCGGCCGGCCCGGTCGCCGCCGTAACCGTCCGTGCGGTGGTTGGTCAGCGGGGAGAGGAACTCGTGCAGCAGGTAGCCGTGCGCGGCGTGGATCTCCACCGCGGCGAAGCCGGCGGCCAGCGCCCGCGTCGCGGCGGCGGCGAACGCCTCGACCACCCCGGCGATCCCCGCCTCGTCGAGCGCGGTCGGCCGCCGGTAGTCGGGCAGGAACGGTTCGCCGCCCGGGCCGACCGGCGTCCAGCCGCCCTCGGCGTCCGGCACGCCGCCCCGGTGCTCGGCCCACGGCCGGTACGTCGACGCCTTGAATCCGGCGTGCGCGAGCTGGACCGCCGGCACCGCACCCTGGGCGGCGACGAACGCGGTGATCGGCCGCCACGCGTCGACGTGCGCGTCGGACCAGATGCCGGTGTCCTGCGGGCTGATCCGGCCTTCGGGGACCACCGCGGTGGCCTCGGTGATGATCAGCCCGGCCCCGCCGACCGCGCGGGAGCCGAGGTGGACGCGGTGCCAGTCGGTGGGTAGGCCGTCCGGGCCGGCGCTGTACTGGCACATCGGTGCCATGGCGACCCGGTTGGGCAGGGTGACGCCCCGCAGGGCGAGCGGGGTGAACAGGGCACTCATGTCGTCATCCTTCAACACGCGCCGGGGGAGGGCCGAAGCCCTCCCCCGGGACACCGATGATCAGGCGGGGACGGGAGCCAGCCGCTCCGCCGGACGGTCCGCCTCGTCGGCGCCGACCAGCTCCCGCTTGCCGGCCGAGTCGTACGCGGTCCGGTCGAGGGTGCCCTCCCGGGCGGCCACGATGGTCGGCACGAGCGCCTGGCCGGCCACGTTGGTGGCGGTCCGGATCATGTCCAGGATCGGGTCGATCGCCAGCAGCAGACCGGCACCCGCCAGCGGCAGGCCCAGCGTGCTCAGGGTCAGGGTGAGCATGACGATCGCGCCGGTCAGGCCGGCGGTCGCGGCCGAGCCGACCACCGAGACGAAGGCGATCAGCAGGTAGTCGGTGACGCCCAGGTGCACCCCGAAGACCTGCGCGACGAAGATCGCCGCCAGGGCCGGGTAGATCGCGGCGCAGCCGTCCATCTTCGTGGTGGCGCCGAACGGCACCGCGAAGGAGGCGTACTCGCGGGGGACGCCGAGGCGCTCGACCGAGCGCTGGGTCACCGGCATGGTGCCCACCGAGGAGCGGGACACGAAGGCCAGCTCGATGGCGGGCCAGGCGCCGGCGAAGAAGCGCACCGGGTTGAGCCGGCCGGCGGCCACCAGCAGCACCGGGTAGACCACGAAGAGCACGATCGCGCAGCCGACGTAGACGGCGGTGGTGAACTTGGCGAGCGGGGCCAGCAGGTCCCAGCCGTACGAGGCGACGGCGTTGCCGATCAGGCCGAGCGTGCCGATCGGGGCGAGCCGGATGACCCACCAGAGCGCCTTCTGCACGATGGCCAGCACCGAGCGGTTGAGCGTCACGAACGGCTCGGCGGCCTCGCCGATCAGCAGCGCGGCGGCGCCGATCACGAGGGCGAGGAAGACGATCTGGAGGACGTTGCCCTCGACGAACGCGCCGATCGGGTTGGTCGGGACGATGCCGGTCAGGAAGTCGGTCCAGGAGCCGGTCTTCTTCGGGGCGGCGGCGCCGGCCAGGTCGAGCGTGACGCCCTTGCCGGGGTCGGTGAGCAGGCCGAGGCCGATGCCGATGCTCACCGCGATCAGCGCGGTGATGCCGAACCAGAGCAGGGTCTTCAGTGCCAGCCGGGCGGCGTTGGCCACGCCGCGCAGGCTGACCACGCTGACCACGATGGCGGTGAAGACGAGCGGCGGCACGGCCAGCTTGAGCAGCTGGATGAAGAGGTGGCCGACGGTGTCGAGGGTGCTGGTCAGCCAGGCGAGGTCGTTGGCGCGGGCGAGGAAGCCGAGCGCCACGCCGAGCACGAGGCCGAGCAGGATCTGCACGGAAAAGGGGATCTTGCGCAGGGCGGAAGCCATGAGGGTGCGTCCAAGGTCTGGTGGAGGTGAACGGGGCAGCGTCAGGAGAGTGGCTGCGCCGGACAGACGCCGCTGGCCTGCCGTCGGAGGTCGACGTACAGGCGCTCGGTGAGGTGCCAGACGTTGGTCATCGCCTGCCGACGCTACTCCCGGCTGATCGACAGGTGGAAGGAGCGGTGGGCGTGACGATCCTTACAGGGCGGGTTCATGCCCCGGTGATCCGTTCGTCACGATCAGCGGCGGGTCAGGCCCAGCGCGGTGGCCGTGGCCAGGCCCCACCCGGCGGCCACCGCCAGCAGCAGTCGCTCCAGCACCCCGACCAGGGTGCCGCGACCCACGGTCAGCATGGCCAGCCCGACCGCCGCGGAGAGCGGCAGCGCCAGCGCCACGCCGACCACGGCGATCCGGCGCAGCGACGGGCCCGCCGCCGGGGCGGCGAGCAGGGCCAGCATCGCGAGAACCACCCCGGCGGTGGCCGCGATGCTCGCACCGCCGTGCATCAGATCCGCCACGGTGGTCGCCTCGAACGGCGGCAGTGGGCAGCGGGCGCTGCACGTCACCGCGCCGGAGAGCGCCGTGCAGGCCCCGCCCGCCGCGAGCAGCCCGGCCGCCGTCCCCAGCGCCGGGGGCAGCGCCGCGGCGAGCAGCAGCAGCGCCGCCGCCAGGGCGAACACCCCGACCCGGTACGCCGCGGCGTACCCGCTGTCGGTGACGCCGGCCTCGCTGACGTACCCGGTCAGGCCCGGACCGGGACCGGCGACCACGGCGACCGTCACCGCGACCGCCCCGGCGACCAGGCAGCCGGCGGCCGCGGCCGCGGCGGCGACCCGGGCGACCCCGGGATCAGCCACGCCCGTGCGGCGTGGTCCAGCCGTGCAGGTCCGGACCGAGCGGCACGATCCGGGTCGGGTTGATCATCTCGTGGGTGGCGTAGTAGTGCCGCTTGATGTGGTCGAAGTCCACCGTCTCGCCGAAGCCCGGAGTCTGGAACAGGTCCCGGGCGTACGCCCAGAGCACCGGCATCTCGGTCAGCTTCTGCCGGTTGCACTTGAAGTGCCCGTGGTACGCCAGGTCGAAGCGGACCAGCGTGGTGAAGAGCCGCACGTCCGCCTCGGTGAGCGTGTCGCCGAGCAGGTAACGCCGCCCGGACAGCCGTTCCGACAGCGCGTCCAGCCGGCCGAAGAGCGCGAGGTACGCCTCGTCGTACGCCTCCTGCGAGGTGGCGAAGCCGCACCGGTAGACGCCGTTGTTGACGTCCCGGTGGATCTCGGCCATCAGCGCGTCCATCTCCGGGCGCAGCTCGACCGGGTAGAGATCGGGCGCGTCGAGCTTGTGGAACCGCCGCCACTCGGTGGAGAAGTCGAGGGTGAGCTGCGGGTAGTCGTTGGTGACCACCCGGCCGGTCAGCGTGTCGACCAGGGCCGGCACGGTCACCCGGCCGGTGTAGTCCGGGTCGGTGGCCAGGTACGCGTCGGAGAGGAAGCCGATGCCGAGCACCGGGTCGAAGCCGTCCGGGTCGAGCGCGAACCGCCAGCCGCGCTCGTCCCGGATCGGGTCGACGGTGCCCAGCGAGATCACGTCCTCCAGGCCGAGCAGGCTGCGCACGATCCGGGCCCGGTGCGCCCACGGGCAGGCCCGGCACCAGATCAACCGGTACCGGCCGGCCTCCAGCGGCCACCGGTCCTGGTCGTCGGGGCCGCCGCCCTCCGGTGAGGTGGAGTGCGGGGTGACCCGACCGGTGAACCGGTTGGGCTGGCGGACGAAGTCACCGCTGCGGGTGCTCTCGGCGCTGAACTGGGCCCGGGCCATGCCGTCAACCTATCCGGTCCGGGCGCGGATATCCTGGCGCCGGGCGTCCCCGTGACCCGGCGGGCGCGCCGCCAGCCCCTTCCCACCCCCGAAGGACGCAGCACCATGACCGTGGCCTACCTCGTTGCCGGAGTCCGCACCCCGATCGGCCGGTACGCCGGCGCCCTCGCCGGGGTACGCCCCGACGACCTGGCCGCCCACGTGATCCGCGAGCTGGTGGCCCGCCACCCCTCGGTGGACTGGGCCCGCACCGACGACGTGATCCTGGGCTGCGCCAACCAGGCCGGTGAGGACAACCGCAACGTGGCCCGGATGGCGGCGCTGCTCGGCGGGCTGCCGGAGGAGGTCCCCGGCAGCACGGTCAACCGGCTCTGCGGCTCCGGCCTGGACGCCCTGGCCGCCGCCGCCCGGTCCATCGTCGCCGGGGAGGCCGACCTGATGGTCGCCGGCGGGGTGGAGAGCATGAGCCGGGCGCCCTTCGTCATGCCGAAGGCCACCACCGCGTTCGCCCGCACCGCCGAGGTCTACGACACCACCATCGGCTGGCGGCTGGTGAACCCGCTGATGAAGCGGGGCTGGGGCATCGACTCGATGCCGGAGACGGCGGAGAACGTCGCCGCCGAGTACGGCATCGACCGCGCGGCGCAGGACGAGTTCGCCCTGCGCTCCCAGCAGCGGGCCGCCAAGGCGCAGGCCGACGGCCGGCTGGCCGAGGAGATCGTGCCGGTGACCGTGCCGGCCGGCAAGCGGGAGACGAAGCTGGTCGAGGTCGACGAGCACCCGCGGGAGACCTCGCTGGAGAAGCTCGCCGCGCTGCCCACCCCGTTCCGGGAGGGCGGTACGGTCACCGCCGGCAACTCCTCCGGCGTCAACGACGGCGCGGTGGCCCTGCTGGTCGCCTCGGAGTCGGCCGTCGCCCGGTACGGCCTCACCCCGCTGGCCCGGGTGACCGGGGCCGCGGCGGCGGGCGTACCGCCCCGGATCATGGGGATCGGCCCGGTCCCGGCGACCCGCAAGCTGCTCGACCGGCAGGGGCTGGCCCTGGCCGACCTCGATGTGATCGAGCTGAACGAGGCGTTCGCCGCCCAGTCCGTGGCGGTGCTGCGCGAGCTGGGGCTGCCCGAGGACGCCGAGCACGTCAACCCGAACGGCGGGGCGATCGCCCTCGGCCACCCGCTCGGGGCCAGCGGTGCCCGGCTGGCGCTGACCGCCGCGCTGGAGCTGCGCCGCCGCGGCGGCCGGCGGGCCCTCGCCACCATGTGCATCGGCGTCGGCCAGGGCATCTCGTTGCTGCTGGAGTCCGCCGCCTGACGACGGGCCGCCCCGGGCGGGCGCCGGCCGCCCGGGGGTCAGGACGGGTCGTCGGCGCAGCCACGGTGGCCGGCCCGGTGCCAGCCACGCCTGGCGGCGGCGACCAGAAATGGCACGAACCACCCGTCGGCCTGGCCGGCGCACCGCCGCGCCTCGGCGTTGAGTTCGTCCGCCCGGCCCTCGACGCCGAGGACGTGCCCGAGCTCCCGCCACGCCTGGGAGCGGGGGCGCGAGGTTTTCGGGTGACGTCGTGGACGCCGGCTGACCGTCGAAAGTGGATCACCCACGCCTGGATGTCCCCGCATAGAGTGGTCTGGACCACACCACCCAGCGGGTTGGCCGGGGTTTTCCGGGCGACCCGCATCCACGGCGACGAGCTGGGGGCCGAGCGATGCAGACGCCGGACGGACTTCCCGCCGAGATCGACCTGACCCGCCCGAGCGCGGCCCGGGTCTACGACTACTTCCTCGGCGGCGCACACAACTTCGAGATCGACCGGCAGTTGGCCGAGCAGATCGCCGCCATGACGCCGAACCTGCCGGCCACCATGCGCGCCGGAAGGGAGTTCCTGCGCCGGGCCGTGCGGGTGCTGCTCGAGGCCGGCATCGACCAGTTCCTCGACATCGGCTCGGGCATCCCGACCGTGGGCAACGTGCACGAGGTCGCCCAGGCGGCCAACCCCGAGGCCCGGATCGTCTACGTCGACATCGACCCGGTCGCGGTGGCGCACAGCCGGGAGCTGCTCGCCGGCAACGACCGGGCCACCGCCATCCACGGCGACCTGCGCGAGCCGAAGCTGATCCTGGACCAGGCCCGGGCCGGCGGCCTGGTCGACTTCGACCGGCCACTGGGCATCCTGCTCGCCGGGGTGGTGCACTTCATCCCCGACGCGGACCGCCCCGCCGACATCCTGGCCACCCTGCGGTCCGTCGCCGCGCCCGGCAGCTACCTGGTCATCTCGCACTCGACCTTCGAGGACCAGCCGCAGGAGATGCTCGACGCGCAGCGGCTGTCGGCGCGCACCGCCACGGAGATCACCCTCCGCTCGCTTGCCGAGATCACCGGCTACTTCGGCGACTGGACGATCCTCGAACCGGGCGTGGTGCACATGCCGCTGTGGCGGCCCGACTCGCCGTCCGACGTGGACGACCACCCCGAGCGGTTCGGGGCGTTCGGCGGCGTGGCCCGGCACGACCGGACCGCCGACTGAGCCGACATGCGCGTCCCGGGCCCCGACAGGGGCGGCTTCAGCCGGCCGGGCGCCCGGGCGTACGCCGCCGAGTGGGCCCGGGCGATGCGCCGCATCGGATTCGTGCCACTCAGCGCGATCGAGACCGAGCGGCTGCTACTGGTGCACACCGTGCGGCTGGGTCAGGCCCTGGTCGCCCCGACGTTCTCCGCCGAGGCGGCGGAGGACGTGGGGCAGGCCCTGGTGGCGGCGCACCTCACCGAGCCGGGCATGCTGGACTGGTCGGTCGAGGCGCTCGGTGACCGGTTCCTGGCCGGCGTGCTGCCCGTCTGCGCGGAACTGCCCGAGGTGCGGGAGCGGATCGCCGCGATGCGGGGCGCGCTGGCCGCCGGCTTCGCGCGGGCGCTGCGTGACCGGACGTTCAGCCAGCAGGAGCGGATCGCCCGCTCGGCCTGGCAGGCCCGGGACGCGGTCGAGCAGGCCCTGCGGGACAGCGAGGCCCGGTTCCGCGCGGTCTTCACCGGCGCGGCGATCGGCATCGGCATCGCCGGCGTCGACGGCAGGATCATCGACGTCAATCAGTCCTTCGCGGACATGCTCGGCTATCGTATCGAGGAGCTGCGCGAGACGAACGTCTCGGCGCTGTTCCACGCCGATGACGCGCCTGGCATCTGGGAGATCTACCAGGAGCTGGTCAAGGGCAAGCACGACAGCGCCCGGGTGGAGAAGCGCTACCACCGCAAGGACGGCAGCGTGGTCTGGACCGACCTGGCCGTCTCGCTGATCCGGTACGACGACGGCCGCCCCCGGTTCACCGTCGCGATGATCGAGGACATCACCCAGCGGTACGAACTCCAGCAGCGGCTGCGCTGCCAGGCGCTGCACGACCCGCTCACCGGGCTGCCCAACCGGACGCTCTTCTTCGAGACGCTGGGGGAGGTCTTCGGCACCGCGGGTCCGGAGCAGCGGATCGGGCTCTGCTTCATCGACCTGGACGGCTTCAAGGCGATCAACGACAGCCTCGGCCACGACCTCGGTGACCGGCTGCTCAAGGTGATCGGCCGACGGCTGGCCGACTGCGTGGCCGGCCGCGGTCACCTGGTGGCCCGGATGGGCGGCGACGAGTTCGTCATCCTGGTCGACACCGACGGGGGCCTCGACGACGCGGTGGAGGTGGCCGAGCTGGCTCTCGCGGCGGTCTCCGCCCCGGTCCACGTCGGGGGCCAGCAGCTCGCCGTCTCGGCCAGCATCGGCATCGTGGAGTGCCCGGCCGCGGAGACCAGCGCCTCCGAGCTGATGAAGGCCGCCGACACCACCCTCTACTGGGCGAAGGCCGAGGGGCGGGGCCGCTGGGCCGTCTACGACCCGGAACGCAGCGCCGCCGACATCGCCCGGTCGGCCCTGGCCGCGGGGCTGCCCGCCGCGCTGGACCGGGGCGAGTTCGTGCTGCACTACCAGCCCATCGTGTCGCTGCTCGACCGGTCCCTGGTGGCGGTGGAGGCGCTGGTCCGCTGGCAGCACCCCGAGCTGGGGCTGATCGGCCCGGACCGGTTCATCGGCCTGGCCGAGGAGACCGGCCTGATCGTCCGGCTCGGCGCCTGGGTGCTGAGGCAGGCATGCCGGGACGCGGAGGGCTGGCGGCGGGCGTACCCGGGGATGCGGCTGATCGTCAGCGTCAACCTGGCCGCCCGGCAGGCCGACGACCCGGCGATCGTGGAGACCGTCGCCGAGGCGCTGCAGCACACCGGGCTCCCCGCCGAGCTGCTGCAACTGGAGCTGACCGAGAGCGCCCTCATGGGCACCGCCGGGGAGCCGCTGCGCTCCCTGCGGCGCCTCGCCGACCTCGGCGTACGGCTGGCCATCGACGACTTCGGCACCGGCTACTCGAACCTGGCGTACCTGCGGCGGCTGCCGATCCACTGCCTGAAGCTCGCCGGCCCGTTCGTCGAGGGGATCCGGGCCGACGGGGCCGACGTGGCCGCCGACCACCGGGACGAGCGGATCGTCGACGCCCTGGTCCGGCTGGCACACGCGCTGGAGCTGTGGGTGACCGCCGAGGCGGTGGAGACGGAGGCGCAGGCCGAGCGGTTGCGGGCGCTGCGCTGCGACACCGGTCAGGGCCGCTGGTTCGGGGCCCCGATGCCGGCCGAGCAGATCCGGGCCCGGCTGGCCGGTGGGGAGGAGGCGGCGTGAGTCTGACCGATACGCAGGCGGTGGTCTCGCTGGTCGCCGCGCTGGCGATCCTGGCCGGGCTGGCCGGGGTGGTGGTGCCGGGGCTGCCGGCGCTGCCACTGTGCTGGGGCGGGGTGCTGGTGTGGGCGCTGTTCGGCGGGGCCGGCCCGGGACGCTGGGCGGTGCTCGCCGCGGCCACCGTGGTCGCCGCCGGCGGCACCGTGGTCAAGTACCTCTGGCCGGGGCGGAACCTGAAACGGACCGGGGTGCCCACCTCGTCCCTGCTGGCCGGCGGGTTGCTCGGCCTGGTCGGCTTCTTCGTCGTCCCGGTGGTCGGCCTGCCGATCGGCTTCGTCGGCGGGATCTGGGGCGCGGAACGGCTGCGGCTGGGCAGCAACCAGCTCGCCTGGCCGGCCACCGTGCAGGCGCTCAAGGCGGCCGGACTGTCCATGCTGGTCGAGTTCCTGGCCGGGCTGGTGATCGCCGCGCTCTGGGTCGCCGGTCTGCTGTTCGCCTGACCCTCCCTCTGCCGGGGGAGCCGACTGACCCGAGGGTGTGAGGCCAGCCGCCCGGCCGGTTCCTACCGTCGGATTCATGGTCCTCCTGCGCCCCGACGCCCGCCGGCGAGCGGATCAGGCCTGGGCGGTTCTCCGGATGAGCCGCCCGTGGTTCTGGCCGCTCGGCTGGGCGGGCGCGTACGCCGGCTCCGTGCTTGCGACGCGCGGCTGGCTACCACCCGGCGCGGCGGTTCCGCGGACGGTGGCCGCGCTGGTCGTGCTCGGGCCGCTGGTGTGGGGTGCCGTCCTCGCGGTCAACGACCTGCACGACCTGCCGAGCGACCGACGGAACCCTCGCAAGGTCACCGCGCCGCTGGTCACTGGGCTGCTCACCGAGGCCGACCTGGTCCGCTGGCAGACCGGCGCCGCGGTCGCGGCGCTCGCCCTGGCGGCCGCGGTCGGGCCGGGCTTCGTCGCGGGTACGGCCGCCGTGCTGCTGCTCGGCTGGCTCTACAGTGTCCCTCCGGTCCGCCTCAAGACCCGGCCCGGCCTCGACGTCGCCGTCAACGCCCTCGCCGTCGGCGTGCTCGCGCCGATGGCCGGCTGGTCGCTGCACCGGCCGGTCACCGGCTACCCGGTCCTGGTGGCGCTGCTGGGCCTGCTCCTGGTGGCCGCGCTCTACCTGCCGACGACCGTGCTGGACGTCGACGCCGATGCGGCGGCCGGGGACACCACCGCGGCGGTCCACTGGACGCCCCGGGTGTGCCGCCGGGCCGGCCTCGCCCTCTGGGTGACGGCGACGGCGGTGTGGCTGATCAGTTGCCACCTGGACCTGCTGGTCCGGCGGGACTCCTGGGCCCTGCAGACCGCGTGGGCACCGGTCCTGGTCGCCGGGTACGCCGTCGCCGTCCGGCGGCCGTCGATCCCGCGGATGGCCGCGGTCTGCCTGCTCTTCGCCGTGCCGGCCGCGGACTTCCTGCTGGCCTGGGTCGCCGCCGGCCGCCCGTCCTGAGGGCCGGACGAGAGCGGCGGCGCGGGGCGTCCGGTGGGTACGGCGGATCACCGTACGTCAGTGAGAGAGAGGTGGACACCCCGCGCCGGCGCGGACCGGGCGTTGCCGAGCGCCCGGTGTCGGCCCGTCGCGATCGGGCCTGGTCACGGGTTCAAGGATGCCGTCGCGCGGGCCGCTGGGGCAACGCATTTACGGCCGTGCGCGCGACGCCGGCATCGGTTAAAGGTCTGATCCTGGCCGAATTTTCGGTCGACCTCCATTGACCCTGCTGAGCGTGGGGGCGATTATCCCGTCAGACAGTGGCCCAGGTCACAGTCTCCACCCCCGCGGTCCAAGGGAGACACCGATGAGCTCAACGATCCAGGACGGCATACCCCCGACTTCCCCCGTCAGCGACGAGGAACGGCTCGCGCAGCTGGGATACAAGCAGGAGCTGCGTCGAAAGCTGTCCGGCTTCTCCAATTTCGCAGTCTCGTTCTCCATCATCTCCATCCTGGCCGGCGCCATCACGTCGTACAGCATCGCCATGACGGCGGGCGGCCCGCTGGCGATCACCCTGGGCTGGCTCTTCGTCGGCGTCATGGTCATCTTCGTCGCGCTGGCCATGGCCGAGATCTGCTCGGTCTATCCCACCGCCGGCGCCCTCTACTGGTGGGCCGCCGCGCTGGCCAAGCGGAACAAGGCCGCCTGGGCCTGGTTCGTCGGCTGGTTCAACTTCCTGGGCGAGGTGGCGGTGACCGCCGCGATCGACTTCGGTGCGGCGATCACCACGGCGGCCTTCCTCAGTCTCACCTTCGACATGGAGGTGACCGCCGGGCGTACCTTCCTGATCTTCCTGCTGATCATCGTCGCCCACGGCCTGCTCAACACCTTCGGCGTCAACCTCGTGCGGCTGCTCTCGGACGTCAGCGCCTGGTGGCATCTCGCCGGCGTGGCGATCATCGTCGGCGTGCTCGCGATCGTGCCGGACCAGCACAAGCCCATCTCCGAGGTGTTCCTCGAGGTGCGCAACGAGACCGGCTTCACCTTCGCCGGCGCCGCCGGGTACGCCGTCCTCGTCGGTCTGCTGATGGCCCAGTACACCTACACCGGCTACGACGCGAGCGCCCACGTGGCGGAGGAGACGCACGACGCCTCCCGCTCCGCGCCGCGCGGCATCGTGATGTCGGTGGTGGTCTCGGTCATCGCCGGCTTCGTGCTCCTGTTCGCCATCACCTGGTCCATCCAGGACTACGACGCGGAGCGGACGACGGCGCTGGGGCTGCCCCCGGCGCAGATCTTCATCGACGCCGCGGGCCACGACCTCGGCACGTTCCTGCTCTTCATCTGCGTGGTCGCCCAGTTCTTCTGCGGCATGGCGTCGGTCACGGCGAACTCGCGGATGACGTACGCGTTCAGCCGGGACGGCGCCCTGCCCGGCTCCCGGATCTGGAAGCGCGTCAACCCGCGCACGGGCACGCCGACGAACTCCATCTGGCTCTGCGTGGCGTGCTCGTCGCTGTTGGTCCTGCCGTCCCTCTGGAACACCACCGCCTATCTGGCGGCCACCTCCATCGCGGTGATCGGCCTCTACATCGCGTACGTGGCACCGGTCTTCCTGCGCCGGCGCACGCCGGACTTCGCGGTCGGCGCGTGGAACCTGGGTCGGTGGAGCGGGCCGGTCGGGTGGACGGCGATCGTCTGGGTAGCGATCATCTGCGTCCTGTTCATGCTGCCCACCAGCAGCCCCATCACCGCCAAGACCTTCAACTACACGATCGTCGCGGTCGGCATCGTGCTCGGGGGTGCCTGGCTGTGGTGGGTGCTCAGTGCCCGGCACTGGTTCACCGGCCCCCGGCACAACGTGCCGGATCCGGTGATCCCCAAGCCGGCGGCGGGTGCCGAGCCCGTCGTCGAGCCGAGCGCCGAGTAGGTTGCCGGGACGTGGCGGGTGCGCGCCGGCGCACCCGCCATGCGGACCGGACGCTGGGGAGGGGACGGCCGATGCGGACCGACGCGCGGACTGCCGAGCCGGGTGCCACCGCCGCTGGGGTGGCGCGCGGTGATGCGGCTTCGACGGGGGACGCCGGCGCGAAAGCCGTACCCGCCCTTCCGGTGTGGCGTCCGGTGCGCGGCGGCAACGCCTTCGAGATCACCGTTGTGCGGCTCGTCCAGGCCATCAAGCTCGGCATGGTCGGGGTCGGCGAGCGGCTGCCGCCCGAGCGCGAGTTGGCCGACCGGCTGCAGGTCAGCCGGGTGACGCTGCGGGAGGCGATAGCGGCCCTGCGGGACGCCGGCTATCTGGAGTCCCGTCGAGGGCGAACCGGGGGCACCTTCGTCGTGTCGGCGCTGCCCGCACCCGGTGCCGCCGGCGGGCGCCCGGACGCGGGAGAGTTGGCCCGCGAGATGGGCGACAGCCTGCCCGACGCGTTGGCCTTCCGGCGGGTGCTGGAGTCGGGCGCGGCGGGCCTGGCCGCCAATCGCAGCCTGTCGGCTCCGGAGCGGCAGCACCTGGTCGCCGCGCTGGCCGCCTCTCGCGACCGCGACCCGCTCACTCGTCGCGTCTCGGACTCCCGCCTGCACCTGGCGATCGCCGCGGCCAGTGGCTCCCCGTCGTTGGCCGCGGCCGTCGCCGATGTGCAGTTGACCCTCGACCGGCTCCTCGCCGCGATCCCGGTCATCGATCGCAACCTCGACCACTCCGACGCCCAGCACAGTCGGGTCGTCAATGCGATCCTGGGAGGCGACCCGGATGGTGCGCGGTCGGTGATGGAGGAGCACTGCGACGGCACGGCGGAGTTGCTGCGCGGGCTGCTCGGGTGAGCCGGACCGACCATTGACGGATGCAAAGGTTCGGTAGTAGACCTTTCCTATGGAGGCGCGCCGATGAGGAAAGCTCCGCTCACGCTGGAACAGCTCCGCGTCGCCGTCGCCGAGCGCGAGATCGACACGGTGGTGCTGGCCCTGACCGACATGCAGGGCCGGTTGCAGGGCAAGCGGTTCCACGCCCCCTACTTCCTCGACCAGGTGGTCGCGCACGGCAGCGAGGGGTGCAACTACCTGCTCGCGGTCGACGTCGACATGAACACCGTCGACGGGTACACGATGTCCAGCTGGGCACGCGGCTACGGCGACTTCGCTATGCAGCCCGACCTGGACACCCTCCGCCGGGTGCCGTGGCAGTCCGGCAGCGCACTGCTCCTGGCCGACCTGGCGTGGCTGGACGGCTCCGGCCCGGTGGTCGCCTCGCCCCGGCAGATCCTGCGCCGGCAGCTCGACCGTCTCGCCGCGCACGGGCTCACCGCGTACGCCGGCACCGAGCTGGAGTTCGTGCTGTTCCGCGACTCGTACGAGGAGGCGTGGCGGCGTGGCTACCGCGAGCTGACCCCGGCCAACCAGTACAACGTGGACTATTCGCTGCTCGGCACCGCCCGGGTGGAGCCGCTGCTGCGCCGGATCCGCACCGAGATGGCCGGCGCGGGGCTGACCCCGGAGAGCGCGAAGGGCGAGTGCAACCTCGGCCAGCACGAGATCGCCTTCCGCTACGACGAGGCGCTGGCCTGCGCCGACCACCACGTCATCTACAAGAACGGGGCGAAGGAGATCGCCGCCCAGGAGGGCATGTCGATCACCTTCATGGCCAAGCCGAACGCCCGCGAGGGCAACTCCTGCCACATCCACTTCTCCCTGCGCGACGCCGACGGCCGCTCCGCCATGCTCGGCGACGGGCCGGCGCACCTGTCGCCGACCGGGCGGCGGGTGCTGGCCGGGCTGCTCGCCACCATGCGCGAGTTCAGCCTCCTCTTCGCCCCGAACGTCAACTCCTACAAGCGCTACCAGCCGGGCTCGTTCGCCCCGACCGCGCTGCGCTGGGGTACCGACAACCGCACCTGCGCGCTGCGACTGGTCGGGCACGGCCAGGGGATGCGGGTGGAGAACCGGGTGCCCGGGGCGGACGTCAACCCGTACCTGGCCATCGCCGCGCTGGTGGCCGGGGCGGTGCACGGCATCGAGAGGGACCTGGCACTGGGCGACGAGTGCACCGGCAACGCGTACGACGACGGGGACGCGGACCAGGTGCCCGGGACGCTGCGCGACGCCCTCGCCCTCTGGGAGTCCGCGACGGTGGCCCAGGACGCCTTCGGCGCCGAGGTGGTGGCCCACTACGCCAACCAGGCCCGGGTCGAGCTCGCCGCCTTCGACGCCGCCGTCACCGACTGGGAGCTGGTCCGTGGCTTCGAACGCCTCTGACCGTGCGGTCCCGGACGTCGAGGAGAAGGGTGGGCGCGTGACCGAGGTGATCAATCCGGCGACCGGTGAGCTGCTGCGCGAGGTGCCGGCCACCTCGCGCGAGGAGACCGACGCGGCGATCGGGCGGGCGGCCCGGGCGTACGAGTCGTGGCGGGCGGTGGCGCCCGGGGACCGGGCGCGGCTGCTGCGGCGGTTCGCCGCGGTGGTGGAGGCGCACCTGGCGGAGCTGGCGCTGCTGGAGGTCCGCAACGCCGGCCACACCATCGGCAACGCCCGCTGGGAGGCGGGCAACGTCCGGGATGTCCTCGACTACTACGCCGGGGCGCCGGAGCGGCTGACCGGACGGCAGATCCCGGTGCCCGGCGGGCTGGACGTCACCTTCCACGAGCCGCTCGGCGTGGTCGGCGTGATCGTGCCGTGGAACTTCCCGATGCCCATCGCCGGCTGGGGCTTCGCACCCGCCCTCGCGGCCGGCAACACGGTCGTGCTCAAGCCGGCCGAGCTGACCCCGCTCACCGCGCTGCGCCTGGCCGAACTGGCCTTGGCGGCGGGCCTGCCCGAGGACGTGTTCACCGTCCTGCCCGGACCGGGCGGCGTGGTGGGGGAGCGGTTCGTCACCCACCCGGCGGTCCGCAAGGTCTGCTTCACCGGCTCCACCGAGATCGGCACCCGGATCATGGCCGGCTGCGCCGACCAGGTGAAGCGGGTGACCCTGGAACTGGGCGGCAAGTCGGCCAACCTGGTCTTCGCTGACGCCGACCTCGAGAAGGCCGCGGCCAGCGCGCCGTACGCGGTCTTCGACAACGCCGGGCAGGACTGCTGCGCCCGCTCCCGGATCCTGGTCCAGCGCCCGGTGTACGACCGCTTCCTGGAACTGCTCGAGCCGGCCGTGCGCGGCTTCCGGGTCGAGGACCCGGCCACCGAGAGCGCCGAGATGGGCCCGCTGATCTCCGCCGGACACCGGGACCGGGTCGCCGGGTACGTCGACGGGGCGAAGGTGGCCTTCACCGGCTCCCGCCCCGACGGCCCCGGCTACTGGTACGCCCCGACGGTGCTGCTCGCCGAGTCCCCGGCCGACCGGCACTGGCGCGAGGAGGTCTTCGGGCCGGTGGTCTCGGTGCTCCCGTTCGACGACGAGGCGGACGCCATCCGGCTGGCCAACGACACCGAGTACGGCCTCTCCGGGTCGATCTGGACCCGGGACGTCGGCCGGGCGGTCCGGGTGGCCCGGGCGGTGGAGTCGGGCAACCTCAGCGTGAACTCGCACTCCTCGGTGCGCTACTGGACCCCGTTCGGCGGGATGAAACGCTCCGGCCTCGGCCGGGAGCTGGGTCCGGACGCGCTGCACGCCTTCACCGACGTCAAGAACGTGTTCATCAGCACGGAGGAGTGACTTGGCTGTGGATGAGTGGATCAGCGAGGTCGGCGGTGGAATGAACCTGCGCCGCGAAAAGCTCCTGGCGTTGATGGACGCCGTTGACCAGGGCGAGGTTGCCGCGCTGGTGGCGGATTACAAGGATCGGCTGGCTCGGTTCGGCTTTGACTTCCTGGAGCATGTGGCCGACCGCTCCGGCTGTGACGTCGTCGTGGCCAATCAGGAGTCGTTGTCCCCGCAGCAGGAGTTGGTCGAGGATCTTTTGGCCGTCGTGGGCACCTTCGCGTGTCGACTGGACGGGCTGCGGCGATGCGAGCGGGAACTCAGAGGGGCGGACCTGACCGCTGGGGTTGGCCGGTGATCGTCACCCGCGTCGCGTATTCAGCCGATGTGAATCCGGGCAAGTACGCGGCCTTGCAGGAGCAGGCCCGCCGGCTGGGCCGGGTGCGCAGCGAGGTGTGGCAGCGGTACGGGTCGGTCTACGGTGTCGGGTCCGGGTTGCGGGATCGGCAGGTGCGGGACCGGTGGTTGGCCGATGGCACGCACGTGCCCTTTGGTGTGCTGGCCAACGCGTGGAAGGAAACGGGCCGAGACGCGATGGGCGACATCGCAGCGAATCTGGAGGCGGCCAAGGCCACGGTACGGCGGGCGATCGTCCGGCGCACCGACGACCCGACCGAGCTGAAGCGGTTGTTCACCGCGCTGAAGGCCAACCGGTGGATGGCCGACCCGTTCCTGGCTCGACAGATTCGCAAGCACTGGAAGCGCGGAAAGAGCCGCGTACACGATCAGATCGTGGTGCGCGCCGACCAGTACAACACCGTTGTTGACGGGCGGGGTCGGCTGTGGCTGGCCGTTCCCGGCCTGCAACGCCGCAAGATGGTGCGGATCCCACTGTCTTCGACTGTCGCGCCGACTGGGACGTTGCGGCTGATCCTTCGCCGCGGGCGGGTGGAGGTGCACTATCAGATCGACGCATCGGCGATGCGGTCGTCGCAGCGGCCCTGCGGGCAGGCGAGGGTCGGTGTCGACAAGGGTTACACCGAAGCCCTGACCGACTCCGACGGTGATCCCCACGGTGAACAGCTCGGCGTGCTGCTGACCGCCGAGTCAGATCGGCTGAAGGAACGCAACCGGCGCCGGGCGAAGCTACGGTCGATCGCGAACACCGCCGCCGCGCGGGGTGACCATGCTAAAGCCCAGCGGATCAAGGTCAACAACCTCGGCGCCGTGAAGCGGGATCGGCAGGCCGCCCGGCATCGGGCGCGGGTGCGTACGGAGATCTTCATCGCCGTGCACGAGGTCGTCGACAAGGCGGGCACGGTGGTCGCCGAAGACCTCACCAAACGCATCGCCGCACGCAAGAAGCTTCCTAAGAACATCAACCGGCGTCTCGCCACGTGGACCAACGGAGTCACCGCCGAGGCCCTCAAGAGCGTGTCGGAGCGCAGAGGTGGTGCGCACGTTCCCGTCAACGCCGCCTACACCTCACAAACCTGTCACCGCTGCGGCCGGTTCGGCCGACGCAGCGGGGACCGGTTTCACTGCACCTGCTGCGGGGTGGTGTGGCAGGCAGACGTGAACGCCGCGATCAACATCCTGCACCGAGCTGGCGACCCCGACATCGCCCTGCACACCCCACACCAGCGGGTGAAGCAGATCCTGCAGGATAGGACCGATCGCCACCGGACCAGACTGCCGGTCCAGGACTCCAGCCCGGCACCAGCCGGCGGAGAGCGAATTATCCGAACCGCTCAGCAATGAGCAAATAGTAGGAAGCAGTGAGCAGAGTGCAGGGTCGATTGAGGGACCGGGTGGCCGTGGTGACAGGCGCGGGCAGCGGGATCGGGCTGGCCACGGTCCGGCGGTTCGCCGCCGAGGGGGCGCGGGTGATCTGCGTCGACATCGACGCGGACGCCGGCAAGCGGGCCGCCGAGGAGGTGGGCGGGGAGTTCGTCGCGGCCGACGTGGCCGACGAGACGGCCGTCCGGGACCTCTTCGACGGGGTGGTCGCCCGGCACGGGCGGGTGGACGTGGCGTTCAACAACGCCGGCATTTCGCCGCCGGACGACGACTCCATCCTGGAGACCGGGTTGGACGCCTGGGAGCGGGTGCTACGGGTCAACACCACCAGCGTCTACCTCTGCTGCAAGCACGTCATTCCGCACATGCGCCGGCAGGGCAAGGGTTCGATCATCAACACCGCCTCGTTCGTCGCGCTGATGGGCGCGGCGACGTCGCAGATCGCGTACACCGCCAGCAAGGGTGGGGTGCTGGCGATGACCCGGGAACTGGGCGTGCAGTTCGCCCGGGAGGGCATCCGGGTCAACGCGCTCTGCCCCGGTCCGGTCGCCACCCCGCTGCTGCTGGAGCTGTTCGCCAAGGACCCGGAGCGGGCCGCCCGCCGGCTGGTGCACGTGCCGATGGGCCGGTTCGGCAACCCGGCGGAGATCGCCGCCGCGGTGGCCTTCCTGGCCAGCGACGACGCCTCGTTCATGACCGCCGCGCAGTTCGTGGTGGACGGCGGGATCACCGGCGCGTACGTGACGCCTCTGTGAGCGCGAGGAGTGAGCCGGGTTTGCGAGCCCCGCAGTCGCGAACGGTGCTGGCCCTGTGAGCGCGAGGACGGTGAGCCGGCCGCTGATCGGGATCACCGCGTACGTCGAGCCGGCCGGCTGGGCGGTGTGGCGGGACGTCCCGGCGGCGCTGGTGCCGCAGGCGTACGTCCGGGCGGTGACCGCGGCCGGTGGCCGGGCCCTGGTGCTGCCGCCCGACGACGCCGACGCGGACGTGCTGCGGGTGCTGGACGGGCTGCTGCTGGCCGGCGGCGCGGACGTCGGCCCGGAGCGGTACGGCCAGCCGCCCGACCCGCGGACCGAGAGCCGGCCCGACCGGGACGCCGGCGAGCTGGCCCTGCTGACCGCCGCGCTCGCCGCCGACCTGCCGGTGCTCGGCGTGTGCCGAGGCATGCAGCTGCTCGCGGTCGCCCATGGCGGGGCGCTGCACCAGCACCTGCCGGACGTGGTGGGCCACGAAGGCCACCGCCCGGCCCCGGGGGTGTACGGGTCGCACCCGGTCCGGTTCACCCCGGACAGCCTGGCCGGGGCGGTGCTGGCCGGGGTGGACCGGGTCAACTCGTACCACCATCAGGGGGTGGCCGACCCGGGTGCCCTGACGGTGACCGGCTGGGCGGACGACGGGGTGGTGGAGGCGGTGGAGGACCCGGCGCGGCGCTTCCTGCTCGGGGTGCAGTGGCATCCGGAGAACGACCGGGACCCCCGCCCGGTGGCTGCCCTGGTCCGGGCGGCCGCCGGTCGGTCGACCGGTGTGTAGCGGAGATCACACACTCCAATTTCGGGAGACCCGTCCATCATGGGCATCGACGGACGCGGCGGTCTTTTGCACCTGTCCGGCCCGTTCCGCGAAGGTCGGCCGGCCACCCCGGTAGCCGCCCGAGTCGCAGGCTCGCGTCGGTTACGTCAGGATGAGGCCTAGGCAACCAGCGACCAGCACTGATGTGCGTTACGTTGCTCCTCCGTCGGGGTAGTAGGCGGGGATGGCCGGCGTGGCTGCGCCGGTCGTCGTGGACATGCCCGGAGCAGGAGGCTGCATGGGCTCGGCCCAGCGGGGCGAGGACGGGGATCGCGCGCCCTCGGGGACCGGCGAGGCGGGCCTCCCGGCACTGCTGGGCGCGGCGTTCGCCGCGGGCGGCGAGATGGGCGGGCGGCTGCGTGGCTTCGACTGGTCCACCACCCCGCTCGGCACCCCGAACAGCTGGTCCGCCGCGCTCTGCCACACGATGAGCACCATGCTCTCGTCCCGAGCCCAGATCGTGGTGTTCTGGGGCGAGGAGCACCTCGCCTTCTACAACGACGCCTACCGGCCGACCATCGGCGACAAGCACCCGGCGGTGATCGGTCAGTCCGCCCGCGAGTACTGGGCGGAGACCTGGGACGTCCTCGAGCCGCTGCTGGACGGGGTGCGCCGCACCGGCGTGCCGTACCGGAGCGAGAACCATCCCTTCGTGCTCAACCGGCACGGCTTCCTGGAGGACGTCTACTTCGACATCTCGTACGACCCGATCCGCGAGGCCGACGGCAGCGTCAACGGCGTGTTCTGCTTCGTCAACGAGACCACCGGTCGGGTGCTCGGCGAGCGGCGGCTGCGCGCCCTCGCCGAGCTCGGCACCGAGCTGGCCGACGTGCAGAGCACCCTCGAACTGGGCCGGGCCGCCGCCCGGGTGCTCGACACGCACCGGTCGGACGTGCCGTTCAGCGCCATCTGGCTGCACGACGAGGAGGGCGCACCGACGCTGGCCGGCTGCGCCGGCGTCGACCCGGGCCTGGTCGCCGGCGGGCCGCCCGAGCCGGTCGACGGGGAGAGCGGCGCCGCGGCCCGTTGGGTGCCCGTCGCCGACCTGTTCGGCCAGGTGCCGCCGGACGCCGCCGACCACGCCCTGATGCTGCCGCTGGTCGCCACCAACGAGCCGGCCGGCATGCTGCTGCTCGGGGTGGCCCGCCGGCTTCCGTTCGCCGACGACTACCGCGATTTCGTCGACCTGGTCGCCGCCCAGATCTCCCGGGCGGTCGGCAAGCAGCGGGCCTACGAGCACGAGCGCGCTCGGGCCGCCGAGCTGGCCGCACTGGACCTCGCCAAGACGAACTTCTTCGCCAACGTCAGCCACGAGTTCCGTACCCCGCTCACCCTGGTCCTCGGCCCGCTGGAGGACCTGCTCGCGGACCCGGCGCTGCCGTCCGCGTACACCGAGCGGCTGAGCATGATGCACCGCAACGCGCTGCGGCTGCTCAAGCTGGTCAACACCGTGCTCGACTTCTCCCGGCTGGAGTCCGGCCGGCTGGCCGCCCACTACCAGCCGACCGATCTGGCCGACTACACCTCCCGACTGGCCAGCACCTTCCGCTCGGCCACCGAGCGGGCCGGGCTGCGCCTGGTGGTCGACTGCCCCCCGCTGCCCGCGCCGGTCCACGTCGACCGGGACATGTGGGAGAAGATCGTCCTCAACCTGGTCTCCAACGCCGTCAAGTTCACCTTCGACGGCGAGATCCGGGTCCGGGTCCGCGCCCGCGACGGCGCCGCCGTGCTGGAGGTGGCCGACACCGGCGTCGGCATCGCCGCGGAGGACCTGCCGCACGTCTTCGAACGGTTCCACCGGGTGCCAGGGGTCCGCTCCCGCACCCACGAAGGCACCGGCATCGGCCTCGCCCTGGTCCGCGAGCTGGTCGAGCTGCACGGCGGCACGGTCGAGGCGCGCAGCGCCGTCGACCAGGGCACCACGTTCACCGTGACCGTCCCGTTCGGGTACGGACACCTGCCCGCCGACCGGGTGGCCGCGCTCGCGCCGGTGCCGCTGAGCGAGCCGGAGCAGGGCCGCCGCTACGTCGCCGAGCCCGCGCTCTGGACCGACGAGGTGAGCTGGCCCGGTGGGCTGCCGGAGCCGACCGGCACGCCGGCCGAGGCGGGCCGGATCCTGCTCGCCGACGACAATGCCGACCTGCGCGAGCACGTCAGCCGGCTGCTCTCCCCGGCGTACGAGGTGGTCGCCGTGCCGGACGGGGTGGAGGCGCTGCGACTGGCCGTCGACTCCCCGTTCGACCTGGTGCTGACCGATGTGATGATGCCCGGGCTGGACGGCTTCGGGCTGGTCACCGCGTTGCGGGCCAACCCGGTCACCCGGCACGTGCCGATCGTGCTGCTCTCCGCCCGGGCCGGCTCGGCCGAGGAGGTCGCCGGGCTGGCGGTCGGCGCCGACGACTACCTGACCAAGCCCTTCTCCAGCCCGGAACTGATCGCCCGGGTCCGGGCCAACGTCGAGCTGGGCCAGCTGCGCGGGCAGATCATCCGCCGGCTGCGCGCCCTCGCCGACGCGGCCGTGGCGATCAACACCGCCCGGTCCACGGCCGAGGTGGTGCAGGTCGCCGCCCGGCATGCGCTCAGCCTCGCCGAGGCGGCCCGGGTGGTGGTCACCGCCACCGGGGCCCGCTACGAGGCGGACGGCGGCGGCGACGCACCGCTCGAGCCGTCGGCGGTGCTGCCGCTGACCGGGACGACCGGCGAGCAGCTCGGCGAGCTGCGGGTGTGGCGCCGGGAGGGCGGCGGCACCGAGCAGGCCGCGCTCACCGAGCTGGCCCGGCTGGTCGGCGTACGGCTGGAGAACGCCCAGCTCTACGAGGCCGAGCACCGGATCGCCACCACCCTGCAGCACAGCCTGCTGCCGCGAAAGCTGCCGCAACTGCCCGGCGCGGTGGTGGCCAGCCGCTACCTGCCCGGCAGCGCCGACGTCGAGGTCGGCGGCGACTGGTACGACGCGATCCGAACCCCGGACGGCGAGCTGGTGCTGGTGATCGGCGACGTGGTGGGCAAGGGTGTGCGGGCCGCCGCCGCGATGGGCCAGCTCCGCAACGCGCTGCGGGCGTACGTGCTGGAGGGCTTCGGCCCGGGCCTGGCGCTGACCCGGCTCAACCACCTGGTCGGCTCCACCGAGGGCGGTTCCTCCGCCACCGTGATCTGCCTCTGGTTCTCGCCGCGCACCGGACGGCTGCGGTACGCCAGCGCGGGGCACCCGTCCCCGCTTCTGATCCACGGGGACCACGTGGCGTTCCTGCACGACCGGGCCCTCGGACCGCCCATCGGCGCGATCCCCGGGACCGAGTACCGGACCGTCGAGGGCGAGCTGGCCCCCGGCGGTCGTCTGTTGCTGTACACCGATGGCCTGATCGAGGACCGGCAGTTCGGCGTCGACGCCGGCCTCGGGCAGCTCCGGCTGGACGCGACCACCCGGGCCGACCACGTGGCCGACCTGGTCGACGCGGTGGTCGAGCGGGTCGCCGGGCAGGCCCGGCACGACGACGTGGCGGTGCTGGCGCTGGAGGCGGCGGAGTTGAACCGCCTCACCCTGCGGCTGCCGGCCGACCCGACCCGGCTCAGTGTGCTGCGCAAGCGGTTGGAGGACTTCCTCGTCGCTCACCGCGTCGGCGAGAACGACCTCTTCGACCTGACCGTGGCGATCTCCGAGGCCGCCGCGAACGCCATCGAGCACCCGGTCTCCCCGGCCGAGCCGGTGATCTCCATCGACGTGACGATTTTCGACCGCACGGTGACCGCGACGATCCGGGACAGCGGCCGGTGGCGGGAGTCCACCGGGTCGAGCTTCCGCGGTCGGGGGCTGGCGTTGATCCAGGCGCTCGGCGACCTGACCGTGGTCCGGACCGACGAGGGCACCGCGGTGACGCTGCGCCGCCGGCTGGCGGACTGAGGGCCCCCTGCCGCCACGCGGCCGGGCCGGTCGGTCAGGCGGGCAGCAGCCAGTCCTGCTCGCCCAGGCCGGAGATCTCCAGCACCCGGCGGACCTGGCGGGACGGCAGCACGGTCAGCGCGCCCGGGAACCGCTGGGCCAGCCGGACCACCGCGTGGATCGCCGCCGAGTCGAAGAAGGTGACCCCGCGCAGGTCCAGGGTGACGTGGGAGGCGGGCTCGCGGAGCGCGGTCTGGAACATGGTGTCGGCCGTGGCCATGTCGACCTCACCGATCACCACGACCCGGAGCCGGTCACCGTCGACCTCCGCCGTCGCGGAGAAGACGGGAGATGGGGCCCCTTGATCCACGGAGCAACAATGGCACAGCGGTTGCGGCGCGGCAACAACCTGGGCGAGCGGGCCGTGGCGGTGGTCGCCCCGGCGTGCGGCGATAGGCTGTGGTGATGACCGTCCGTGCGCCGCTGACCCCAGGCACGCTCTCCCCGTGGCGAGCGGTACCCGCCCACATCCCGCGTCCCGAGTACGTGGGCAAGAAGCGTCCGCAGGAGTGGCGCGGGTCGCACGTGCAGACGCCGGAGACCATCGAGAAGATGCGGATCGCCGGCCGGCTCGCCGCTCAGGCCACCCAGCTCGCGGGCGAGCACTGCAAGCCCGGGGTGACCACCGACGAGATCGACAAGGTGGTCCACGAGTTCCTCTGCGACCACGGCGCGTACCCGTCGACGCTGGGCTACAAGGGCTTCCCGAAGTCCTGCTGCACCAGCCTCAACGAGGTGATCTGCCACGGCATCCCGGACTCGACGGTGCTCCAGGACGGCGACATCATCAACGTCGACGTCACCGCGTACCTCAACGGGGTGCACGGCGACACCGACGCCACGTTCTGCGTGGGCGAGGCGAGCGAGGAGGCCCGGCTGCTCGTCGAGCGGACCCACCAGGCGATGATGCGCGGCATCAAGGCCGTCGCCCCGGGCCGGCAGATCAACGTGATCGGCCGGGTCATCGAGTCGTACGCGAAGCGGTTCGGCTACGGCGTGGTCCGCGACTTCACCGGCCACGGCATCGGCGAGTCCTTCCACAGCGGCCTCTACGTGCCGCACTACGACAGCCCGCGCCCCACCGAGGTGATGGAGCCGGGCATGACGTTCACCATCGAGCCGATGATCACCCTCGGCACCTACCAGTACGACATGTGGGACGACGGCTGGACGGTGGTCACCAAGGACCGTAAGTGGACCGCCCAGTTCGAGCACACCATCGTCGTGACCGACGACGGCTACGAGATCCTGACCCTGCCGTGACCGAGACCCCGGCGGCGCTGCGTGAGGCGCACCACGCGGACGTGTCCGGCGGTTGGCTGCGGCCCGCCGTGTTCGGCGCGATGGACGGCCTGGTCACCAACATCGCCCTGATCGCCGGCGTCGGCGGCGGCGGGGTCTCGCCGCGCAGCGTCATCCTCACCGGAACCGCCGGCCTGGTCGCCGGCGCCATCTCGATGGGGCTGGGGGAGTACACCAGCGTCCGCTCGGCCAACGAGCAGGTGGCGGCCGAGGTGGCCAAGGAGCGGCGTGAGCTGGAACGCCACCCCGAGGCGGAGGCCCGCGAACTGGCCGACGCGTGGGTGGCCCGGGGCCTGCCCCGAGACCTGGCCACGCAGGTCGCCGACGCGGTCCGGCGCAACCCGGAGGAGGCGCTGCGGATGCACGTCCGGGAGGAGCTGGGCGTCGACCCGGACGAGCAGCCGAGCCCCTGGGCGGCGGCGATCTCGTCGTTCCTCTGCTTCTCGGTGGGCGCGCTGGTGCCGTTGCTGACCTACCTGCTCGGTTTCACCAGCCTCTGGCTGGCGCTCGGCGTCGGCGGGGTGGGCCTCTTCGTGGCCGGCGCGGTCGTCGCCCGGTTCACCAACCGGACCTGGTGGACCAGCGGCCTGCGGCAGCTCCTGCTCGGCGCGCTCGCGGCCGGCGCGACCTACCTGGTCGGTGCCCTGATCGGCATCCAGGGCGGCGTCGGCTGACCTCGCCCGCTCATCGACGGCGGGGGCGGTGGGGGGTCAGCCGTCGAGGAGGTCGTCGACGGTGCCGTCGATCGGGCGGCCTCGGGCGGCCAGCTCCTCGGCCTGGCGGGCCAGCACCGTCCCCACCTCGGTCATGTCCGCGCCGGCCAGCCCGGTACGCCGTACCGCGTCGCCGGGGTCGCGGAAGTAGGTGCGGCTGAACAGGCCGTGCACCGTGGCCGCGGCCAGTCGGGCCTCACCAAGCATCAGCAGCGCCTGGTCGGTCTCGTACCACTCGGCCAGCCGGAGCGCCCGGGCGTGCGCCGCGCTGCCCCGGTACCACGCCCGGCGGGCGGCGCCGGTGAACTCGGCCGGCCGGGCCCGGGCCAGCCGGGCCAGGTGCTCGTCGCGGAGGGTGCGCAGCCAGCCGGTCGGGTCGTGCAGCGCGCGGGTGGTGACGTACCGGTCGGCGGTGAGCGGCCAGAGCGGGGTGATGGCGCGGGCCTGCCGCAGGTAGTCGTCGGCCCCGGCGACGGTGAGGTCGACCAGCACCCCGTCCACCCGGCGGGTGGCCGGGGCGGGTCCGCCGCCCGGCCGGTAGGTGACCAGCAGCAGCCCCACCTCGCCGTCCCCGCCGCCGTCGTCGTCGCCGTGCGCCAGCGGGCCGTGCACCGCGACCGCGAGGATGTCGGCCGCGAACCGGCGCAGCGCAGCGTCACTCACCCGCTCGGCGACCCGCCACCGGGGGTCGTCCAGGTACCGGACGGTCTCCACCTCGGCGCCGCTGGCGTCCACGGCCCACCTCCGATCCGCGAGCGGGGCGGCCCGTCGGCGGCCCGGCACACGTCGACCGCCCACCACCCTAGCCAGGCGCCGGGTGCGTACCCGGCCGCCGCGCCGACCGTCGCGGGTCAGCCGGCGGGGGTCGGCTCGCCGGTCGGGACCAGGCGGAAGACCGGGATCTCCCGGCCGCCGGCCCGTTCCACGTAGGTCCGGTAGGCCGGCCACTCGGCGACCAGCCGGGCGAAGAGCCGCTCCCGCTCGTCGCCGCTGATCAGGTCGGCGCGGACCGGCACTCGGCGTCCCGTCACGTCGATCTCGGCGGCGGGCTGGGCGAGCAGGTTCAACGACCAGGCCGGCTGGTGCTGCTGCCCCCAGTTCGAACCGATCACCACGTACGCGTCGCCGTCCGGCACGTACAGCAGCGGATTGCGGCGCGGCTTGCCGGAGCGGCGGCCGGTGGTGGTGAGGACCAGGGAGGGCACCAGCCCGAACGCGACCACCCGGCCCTTGGTCAGCCGGCCCAGCAGCCGGTCGGCGGGGACGAGCGGGCGCAGGGCGGCGGCGAACCCCTTCTGGTGACCGAGGCGGCGGGCGAGGGTTCCCAGGGCGGACACCCGCCCAGTGTGCCGGCCGCGGGCCGCCGGCGACACCCGCTGACCGGACGCCCGACTTCGGACCGGCTCAGTCCAGTCGGCGCTCCACCGGGAGTCGGGACCGGGTCAGCAGCCCGGCCCCGAGCATGGCCATCAGCGGCACCACCACCAGCACGCCCAGCGTCAGCCCGGGCACCACCAGCGGGTACGGCTCCACGACCGGCCAGGACTGGGCGTACCGCCGATTCAGGGACAGCAGGATGATGGCCGCCGAGCCGAGGCCGGCCACGATGCCGAGCGCCGAGCCGAGCACCGCGATCACCCCGGCCTGGCAGAGCGACAGCACCCGGCGTACCCGGGGATCGGCGCCGACCGCGGCGAGGGTGGAGACGTCCCGGCGGCCCTCGGCGGCGGCGAGCCCGGTGGCCACCCCGGCCGCGCCCAGGGTGATCACGCCGGAGGCGACCGCCACCAGGAGCAGCAGCGGGCGCCGGTCCGCCTCCGGCCCCGCCTTGGCCACCTGCACCGACAGCGGGGCGACCCGGGACAGCTCGGCGGCGAGCCGGCCCTGCTCCCGGTCGGTCGGCGGGCCGTCCGTGTCGACCGCGTAGCCCAGCGGCACCCCGACGAGGCCGACGGCGGCGGCCGCCGTCGGGGAGAGGAAGAGCCGGTCGACCGGAAGGCCGCCGCGCAGCGGGTACCCGGGCAGCACGAGGGTGGCCGTCGGGGCGCCGGAGCCGTGGGTGACCTCCACCGTCACCCGGCCGTCCACCAGCCGCCGGGGGTCGGTGACCACCACCCCGCCGGCCCGCAGCATCCGGGTGGCGGCGGCGACCTCCTCCGTCGGGGCGCCGGTGAGCGCGGGCAGGGCGGCGCCGTCGTCCACCACCGCGGGCAGGCCGATGTCGCTCGGCTCGCGGAACGTCCGGACGCAGCGCGGATCGTCCCGCGCCGGGGCACGTCCGATGGTGGCGGTGCCCCAGATCGGCTCGTCCGGGCAGCGCCGGTCCGGCGGCAGCACCGCGGCGGCGACGCAGAAGTCCTCCGGGGCGGCCGGCCGGGCGCACTCGGGGGTGGCGAGCGGGACTACCGCGGCGTTCGGCAACACGCCCCGGACCCGCTGCGCGACCTCGTCGGCCGGCGGCAGCGACCCGGCGGCGTCCGGCGGGTCGGTCCGCAGCAGCACCACGTTGCCGGGCGGCAGGCCCGGCTGCCAGGCCGCGCGGTCGCGGGCGTCGTTGCTGGCCACGTAGACGCCGAGGGCGACGCTGCCGGCCACCGCCGCCATCACCGCGGAGATGGCCGGCGCGGCCGAGGAACGGTTGCGGCTGGCGTCGCGCAGCGCGAGCCGGGGCGTCAGCGGCAGCAGCCGGCCCGCCCGGGCGAGCAGCCCGATCAGCGTCGGGGTGCAGAAGACCAGCCCCAGCTCGCCGAGGATCAGCCCGGCCAGCACCACGGTCGGGGTGATGCGGGTGGCCCCCAATGCGGCGACGGCGGAGCCGGCGACGGTGAGCAGCGCCCCGAGCACCAGCCAGCGCCGACGGCGCCGGGGCGGGTTGCGCCGGCCGGCGAGGCCGGTCACCACGTCCTGCCGGGCGGCCGTCCAGGCCGGGGCCAGCGCGGCCAGCAGTCCGGCCAGCACCGCCACCGCGGCGATCGCGGCCAGCGCCGACGGGAAGATCCGGTACCCACCGAAGCGAGCGGCCGTCAGGTACTGCTCGACGAGCGGCCGGCCGGTGAACGCGGCGCCGACGCCGAGCAGCAGGCCGACCGCCGCCCCGCCCGCGCCGAGCACCACCCCGTCGGCGAGCACGATCCGGCGCAGGTGCACGGCGTCCCCGCCGGCCACCGCCACCAGGGCGAGGTCCCGCCGGCGCCGGCGTACGCCGACCGCGAAGGCCGGGCCGACCAGCAGCACCACCTCCAGCAGGCCGAGCCCGCCGACCAGCACCGCGTTGCCGGCCTGCTCCGGGTCGGGCAGCGTCGAGCCGAGGTGGACGTCGTCGCGCCCGGGCAGCGGGGCCCGGGCGGACACCACGATCCCGCGCGCGTTCAGCCGGTCGGCCAGCACCCGGTCCACCGGCCCGGGCAGGTCCACCAGCCAGCTCTCGTCCGGCGGGAGGACCGGCCCGGCCGGGGCCTCCGGCCGCAGCGCGACCACTTCCCGCAGGTCGTCCGGGAACTCCACGACCCCGACCACCGAGTACGTCCTGCCGCCGGTCGTGCGTACCGCGTCGCCGAGGCGTACGCCGAGCCGGTGCAGCGCGCGCGGGCTGACCGCGATCTCGTCGGGGGCGGTCGGCCGGCGGCCGGCGCGCAGCGCCGCGAGCGGGCGGGTGAGCGGGTCGGTCAGGTCGACGGCCCGGGCGTCGATCGACACGGCGCGGCCGTCGATCCACACCTCGAAGGGGACCCACCGGCGCAGCAGGCTGACCCGACTGCCGGCGGGCAGCACCGACCGGATCTCGTCGGCCGTCACCGGGTGGATCCGGGGTGCCGGGTTGCCCTCGGCCGTGCCGTAGCCCTCACCCCAGGCGTCCTGGGTCACCGGATTCACCGCCGTCCAGCGCAGCTCGGCGTCGGCCGTCCCGAGCCGCCGCTCCAGCTGCTCCGCCCGGGTCAGCTCGGCCATGTCGTAGCTCGCGGCGGCGAAGCTCAGCGCCAGTACGGGCAGCGCGATCATCGCCAGCACCAGCGCCGTACGCCCGCGGGACCGGCGGGCCTCGCGCCGCGCGATGCGCAGCGCGGTCCGCCACGAGCCGAGCGTGGCGGCGAGGCGGCCCCGGCTCACCGCCCGCTGCCGCTGAGCAACTGCTCGACGCCGACCAGCGGCGCCGTCGAGTCCACCAGCACCCCGTCCCGGAGGAACACCACCCGGTCGGCCCAGCCGGCGTGCCGCGCCTCGTGGGTGACCAGCACCCCGGCGGCGCCGGCGTCCACCCGGCGGCGCAGCAGGTGCAGCACCGCCTCCCCGGCCTCCGAGTCGAGCGCCCCGGTGGGCTCGTCGGCGAGGACGAGACGCCGCTCGCCGACCAGGGCCCGGGCGATCGCCACCCGCTGCTGCTGGCCGCCGGACAACTGGTCCGGGAACCGGTCGCCCAGCCCGTCCACGCCCACCTCGGTCAGCGCGGCCAGGGCCGCCTTCCGGGCCGCCCGGACGCCGGCGCCGTCGAGCTCGAGGGGCAGCGCCACGTTCTCCGCGGCGGTGAGGCTGCCGAGCAGGTTGAGGTCCTGGAAGACATAGCCGATCCGGCGGCGGCGCAGCCGGGCCAGCTCGCGGGCGCGCAACCCGCCGAGCGGTTCCCCCTCGACCAGCACGTCGCCGCCGGTGGGGCGGTCCAGGCCGCCGGCCAGCGCCAGTAGCGTCGACTTGCCGGAGCCGGACGGGCCCATCACGGCCACCAGCTCGCCGGCTTCGACGGTGAGACTCACCCCGCGCAGGGCGTGCACGGCGGTCTCCTCGGCACCGTGGGTCCGGTGCACGGCCCGCAGTTCCAGTACCACGCTCACCGGCGTCCCTCCCGCCGCTCCGGCCCCCGGCTCACCGGCGGGCCGCCTCGTCGGTCCGGTCCACCGCCTCGGGGTGGCCGGCCGGCCGGCTCGGCGCGGGACGGTAGCGGACCAGGCTGGTCTCGCAGTGGTCGAGCCACCGGACCTCCGCCTCGGCCTGGAAGATCATCGCGTCCAGCACCAGCCGCCAGGGCAGATCCTCCGGCTTGTCGCTGGCGTACTTCAACCGGGTCAACTCCTGCAGCGCGCGCATGGTGGCGCTGCGCTGGGTCTGCACCACCGCCCGGACGTCCACGCCGGGGGTGGTCAGCGCCAGGGCCAGCTTGATCGACAGCTCGTCCCGGGGCCGGTCGGCGCGGCTGATCGGGGTGGCGAACCAGAGCGCCAGGTCCGCGCGCCCGGCGTCGGTGATCTCGTACGGCCGCTGTCCGCTCTCGCTCTCCGGCAGCGGGTGGACCAGGCCGTCGCGTTCCAGCCGGGCGAGCGTGGTGTAGACCTGCCCGATGTTCAGCGGCCAGGTGGAGCCGGTCGACTCCTCGAACGCGGCGCGCAGCTGGTAGCCGTACATCTGGCCGCGTTCGAGCAGGGCGAGCAGGCCGTGACGGATGGACATGGCCAGGAGTATGCATACCTGGTATGCGGGCCGCAACCGGGGCGATCCGCCGCGTGACCAGGCCGCGCGTCAGACCGGCCGGCCGGGGAACGGGACGGTGAGCGGGGTCACTCCGGCGGTGCGCCGCCAGCGGGTGGCCCGCAGGGCGCAGTCGGTCAGCGCCGCGAGGGCCTGGTTGCGGTCGGCGCCGGTGGTGTGCGGCAGGGCGGCCCGCCAGTGTCCCGCGGTCCGCTCCTCGATCTCGACCGCCAGCTTGAGCGCGCTCGCCCGGTCGGTCACCGGGTACGGCAGGGCGTAGCCGGCCCGGTCGGCGGGGACCTGGCCGCCGCTCGCGCTGAGCTGGAGGATGAGGGCGTCCCGGCGGGCCCGGTGCGCCGCCTCGGCGTTCCGGGCGGCGGCACGCGCGGCGTCGGCGAGATGCACGCCGATCACCCCGTACGCCCAGATCGCCGCGTACTCGGCGGCGAGCGCGTCGGCGCGGGCCTGGGTCGGCCCGCCGGTCGGTGCGGTACGCGGGATCACTTCAGCGCCTCCACGTGGGTCGCCCGGGCGGCGGCGATCGAGCCGAGCAGCGCGGCCCGTTCGGCCGGCGCGGCGGCGCACGCCTTCGCCGCGTTCTCCCGGCCCTGCTGTTCCGCCTGGCGCAGCTCGGCGAGCAGGCCGTCGGGGTCGGTGGCCGCCGCGCTCGGGGTGGCGGCGGGCGGGCCGGACGGGGCCGGCCGGCCGATCACCTTGCGCAGCTCGTCGGCGTGCGCCCGGTGGGCGTCGGCGATGGCGGTGAGCCGCTCGGCCAGGGTGGGCGCGGCGGCGACGGCGGCCCGATGCCGGGCCTCGAGCGCGGCGGACTCCGCCGCGAGCGGCTCGAGCGGGTCCGGTGCCGGTGGCTTGTCGTCGCCGCCGTCGAAAAGATCACAGCCGGTCAGCGGTACGGCCGCGCTGCCGAGCGCGACCAGCGCCCCGGCGCGCAGCAGGTTTCGCCGGGAATGTCCCGGTGTTCCGTTCCGTTGTGTCGTTCTGCGCGTCGCCACCGGACAAGTCAACACCATCGGTGCGGCGTCGTGGGCCAGAGCCGTCGGTGCGCCGCCGGGTCCGCCGCCCCGCCCGCGCGTTACGCTCTGCGCAGCCACCGGACGCGTTCGCCCCGGTGGCGTGCCGGCATGGCGGGCCGATCGGCCCGTCCGACCAGCGGACAGGGCGGGCCCGGCGGCCCGCGAACAGCAGAGAGGTGCGCCAGATGACGCAGCGTGGCCGTGCCACCCGGCCGACGGGGCCCTCCGGGCGACCCCGGCGGTCCGACGGTCCCCGTGGTGGGGACCGGGCCGGCGCGCCCCGCGGCGACCTGGCCGCCCGTCGGGCCCGGCTGCGCGAGGTGATCGAGCCGGTGGTCAACGCCGCCGGCTACGACCTCGAGGACCTCTCGGTCTCCCGGGCGGGTCGCCGGCATGTGGTCCGGGTGATCGTGGACGCCGAGGGCGGGATCAACCTGGACGCCGTGGCGGACGTCTCTCGGGCGGTCTCCGCCGCGCTGGACGCCGCGGAGGAGGCCGGCGGTGACCTCGTCGCCGGCGAGTACCAGCTGGAGGTCAGCTCGCCGGGCGTGGACCGGCCGCTCACCCTGCCTCGGCACTGGCGGCGCAACGTCGGCCGGCTGGTCAAGGTGACCGTGCGGGGCGCGGCGGGCGTGCCCGAGCAGCGGACCGCCGGGGACCGGCAGCTCACCGGCCGGGTGGTCGAGGCCGACGACGAGCGCGTGGTGCTGGAGACGGATGCCGGCCGCACGGAACACCCGTACGCCGAACTCGGACCCGGCCGGGTCCAGGTGGAGTTCAGCCGCCTCGACGAGGTGACGGACGACGAGTTCGACGGCGACGAGACTGACGACATCGACGACGAAGATGATGTGGAGGACGAGGAGAGGTGAACATCGACCTCGCGGCGCTGCGCGCACTGGAGCGCGAGCGGGAGATCCCGTTCGACACCATCCTCGCGGCGATCGAGACCGCGTTGCTGACCGCCTACCGGCACACCGACGGCGCCGAGCCGCACGCCCGGGTGGAGATCGACCGGAAGACCGGCGCCGCCTCGGTGTACGCGCAGGAGGTGGACGCCGACGGCACCGTGGTACGGGAGTGGGACGACACCCCGCACGACTTCGGTCGCATCGCGGCCATGACGGCGAAGCAGGTGATCCTCCAGCGGCTGCGGGAGGCCACCGACGAGGTGCACTTCGGCGAGTACGTCGGGCGCGACGGCGACCTGGTCACCGGCGTGGTGCAGGCGCACGAGGCGCGGGCCGAGAAGGGCATCGTCAGCGTCGACCTGGGCAAGCTGGAGGGCGTCCTGCCCCAGTCCGAGCAGGTCCCCGGCGAGCGGTACGCGCACGGCGAGCGGATCCGCTGCGTCGTGGTGCACGTGGCCAAGGGAATGCGCGGTCCGCAGATCACGTTGTCCCGTTCGCACCCCGCGCTGGTGAAGAAGCTCTTCGCGCTGGAGGTGCCGGAGATCGCCGACGGCACGGTGGAGATCGGCGCGATCGCCCGTGAGGCGGGTCACCGTACGAAGATCGCGGTGCGCTCGACCGCCCTGGGCGTGAACGCCAAGGGCGCCTGCATCGGCCCGATGGGCCAGCGGGTCCGCGCGGTGATGAGCGAGCTGCACGGCGAGAAGATCGACATCATCGACTGGTCGGACGACCCGGCCACCTTCGTCGGCAACGCGCTCTCGCCGGCCAAGGCGCTTCGGGTCGAGGTGGTCGACCTGGCCAGCCGGACGGCCCGGGTCACCGTGCCGGACTTCCAGCTCTCCCTGGCGATCGGCCGGGAAGGGCAGAATGCCCGGCTTGCTGCCCGTCTGACCGGTTGGCGGATCGACATCCGTTCGGACGCCGAGCAGACCGGCGGGGCCGGCCGGGGCGAAGCTGATCACGTCCCGGAGCCGGGCGGCGCGGTCTCGAGCAGCTAGGGGTAGACTTCCTCCAGTGGTACGACGCACGGAACCGGTGCGCACCTGTGTGGGTTGCCGGAGACGTGCGCCGGCCAGTGAACTGCTGCGGATCGTCGCGGTCGCGGACGGGGCTGGTCACAGCCTCCGGCCCGATCCGGCCCGCAGACTGCCGGGTCGGGGAGCGAGCATGCACCCTGATCCGGCCTGCTTCGCGCAGGCAGTGCGGCGCCGCGCTTTCGGGCGGGCACTGCGCATCACCGGGATCATCGATCACGGTGCGCTGGCGGAGCACATTGACGCGCCAACCTCTACGTCCGGTCAGCCCGACCGGACGAGAGATCGCTAGCAAGGTAGGACGACCAACATGAGCACACGATGAAGTCGCAGAAATGACCAGGCTTCAAGTGCACGAGTGAGGTCGCTGCGGGTGCTGCCCGCACGACCTCGGAGTGAGGAGTGCAGTGGCAGGAAAGGCCCGCGTACACGAGCTTGCTAAGGAGCTCGGGGTCGAAAGCAAGACCGTTCTCGCCAAGCTGAAGGAAATGGGCGAGTTCGTCAAGTCCGCGTCGAGCACCGTCGAGGCGCCCGTCGCCCGACGGCTGCGTGGCGCCTTCGTCGCGTCCGCCGGTGGCCCCTCGGCGCCGGCCGCCCCGCCGTCGGCCGCCCCGACCCCGACCCCGACCCCGACGCCGTCCCTGACCCCGGGTGCCCCCCGGGTCTCGGCCAAGCCGATGCCGCCCCGGCGGCCGGCCGCGCCGACCCCTGGACCGAAGCCCAAGGGCCCGGTCCCCGGCCCGCCGCAGCCGGCGACCCCGGTCGCCAAGCCGGCGAGCGCGCACGACATCGAGGTGGCGGCCGCCGAGGCGCGCGCCGCCGCGCTGAAGGCTGAGCAGGAGGCCGCGGTCAAGGCCGCCCAGGCCGCCCGCCAGCAGCAGCGCGAGAACGTCCGCCGGGAGCCTCCGACCGAGGGTGGCCCCCGTCCGGGCCCGCGCCCGGGTCCGGGCGCCGTGCCGCCCCGTCCGGGTTCCCCGGCCGCCGGTCGTCCCGGCGCGCCGACCCCGGGTCCGGGCGGTCGTCCGGGCGGTCGTCCGCCGGCGCGCGGCGCCGGCAACAACCCGTTCGGCATCCAGGGCGGCCAGCAGCAGCGGCCCCCGGCCGCCGGTGCCGGCGGTCCCCGTCCGGGCCCGGCCGGCATGCCGCCGCGGCCCAGCCCGGCTTCCATGCCGCCGCGGCCCAGCCCGGCCTCCATGCCGAGCCAGCGCCCCACCACGGGTCGCCCCGGCGGTCCTGGTCGTGGTGGTCCCGGTGGCGGCGCCGGTCGTCCCGGTGGCGGCGGCGGCTTCCGCGGCGGTCCCGGTGGCGGCGGCGGTGGCGGTGGCTTCCGCGGCGGTCCCGGTGGCGGCGGCGGTGGCGGTGGCTACCGCGGCGGTCCCGGTGGCGGCGGCGGTGCTCCCGGCGGTGGTTTCCGTCCGGGTGCCCCGGCCGGTGGCGCCGGTCGTCCGGGTGGTGGCGGTCGTGGCCGTGGCGGTGGCGCCGCGGGTGCCTTCGGGCGTCCGGGTGGCCGGCCGACCCGCGGTCGCAAGTCCAAGAAGCAGCGCAGACAGGAGTTCGACAACCTGTCGGCCCCGACCATGTCCTCGGGTGCCCCCCGAGGTCAGGGTCAGGTCGTCCGGTTGTCCCGTGGCGCCTCGCTGTCGGACTTCGCCGACAGGATCAACGCCAACCCGGGTTCGCTGGTCCAGGAGATGTTCAACCTGGGCGAGATGGTGACCGCGACCCAGTCCTGCTCTGACGACACCCTGCTGCTGCTGGGTGAGCACCTCGGTTTCGACGTGCAGATCGTCAGCCCGGAGGACGAGGACCGTGAGCTGCTCGCGCAGTTCAACATCGACCTCGACGCGGTGGTTGCGGAGGACCGCCTGGTCAGCCGTGCGCCGGTGGTGACCGTCATGGGTCACGTCGACCACGGTAAGACCAAGCTGCTCGACGCGATCCGCAAGGCGAACGTCGTGGCCGGCGAGGCGGGTGGCATCACCCAGCACATCGGCGCGTACCAGGTCCACGTCCCGCACGAGGGCGAGGACCGCGCGGTGACCTTCATCGACACCCCGGGTCACGAGGCGTTCACCGCCATGCGTGCCCGTGGTGCGCAGGTGACGGACATCGTGGTGCTGGTGGTCGCGGCCGACGACGGCGTGATGCCGCAGACCATCGAGGCGCTCAACCACGCCAAGGCGGCGGACGTGCCGATCGTGGTCGCGGTCAACAAGGTCGACAAGCCGGAGGCGAACCCGGACAAGGTCCGCCAGCAGCTGACCGAGTACGGCCTGGTCGCCGAGGAGTACGGCGGCGACACCATGTTCGTCAACGTGGCGGCCAAGCCCGGCATCGGCATCGACGACCTCCTGGAGGCCGTCCTGCTGACCGCCGACGCGTCGCTGGAGCTGACCGCTCCGATCGACGGGCCGGCGCAGGGTGTCGCGATCGAGGCGCACCTGGACAAGGGCCGCGGTGCGGTGGCGACCGTGCTGGTGCAGAAGGGCACCCTGCGGGCCGGCGACTCGATCGTCGCCGGTGGGGCGCACGGCCGGGTCCGGGCCATGCTGGACGAGAACGGCAAGCCGGTCGACGAGGCCGGTCCGGCGCGTCCGGTCATGGTGCTGGGTCTGACCACGGTGCCGGGAGCGGGTGACACCTTCCTGGCCGCCGAGGACGACCGGACCGTGCGGCAGATCGCCGAGCAGCGGCAGGCGCGGCGGCGGGCGGCGGCATTCGCCAACTCCCGTGGCCGGGCGACCCTCGAGACGCTCATGGAGCAGCTCAAGGAGGGCGAGAAGACCTCGCTCAACCTGGTGCTCAAGGGCGACGTCTCCGGTTCCGTGGAGGCCCTCGAGGACGCGCTGTTCAACCTCGACATCCCGGAGGAGGTCCAGCTTCGGATCATCCACCGGGGCGTGGGTGCGATCACCGAGAGCGACGTCATGCTCGCGAGCGCCTCGTCCGAGGCGGTCACGATCATCGGCTTCAACGTGCGGGCCGCCAACAAGGTCCGCGAGATCGCCGACCGCGAGGGCGTGGAGATCCGGTACTACACGGTCATCTACCAGGCCATCGAGGAGATCGACGCGGCGCTCAAGGGGCTGCTCAAGCCGGAGTACGAGGAGGTCGAGCTGGGGACCGCGGAGATCCGCGACGTCTTCCGCTCGTCCAAGATCGGCAACATCTCCGGTTGTATCGTCCGGTCCGGCCTCATCCGCCGCAACGCCAAGGCGCGGCTGCTGCGGGACGGGGCGGTCGTGGCGGACAATCTCACGATCAGCTCCCTGAAGCGGTTCAAGGACGACGCGACGGAGGTCCGCGAGGGCTTCGAGTGTGGTCTGACGCTGGGTGGTTTCAACAACGTCCAGGTCGGCGACATCATCGAGACCTTCGAGATGCGGGAGAAGCCGCGCGCCTGAGCGGCGTGAACAACCGGCGACGGCCGGGGCCTACAGGCCCCGGCCGTCGCCGTTTCCGCAGGCTGCGACAATCTCCGGCGTGCTCAGGTACGCGCTGCTCCTCGCCCCCTCCACCAACCGCGTCTACGCCGACGCGGCCGGCCGGCTGGCCCGCGCCGAGCTGGAGATCTTCGCCGGCTCCGGGGTGCTCGACGCCGCCCCGGTGGACGCCGCGGTGGAGCGGATCGGCGGGGTGGAGTACCTGACCTTCGCCGCGCCGGAGCCGGGGCTGGGCGCACGGGACCTGGCGTACCTGGCCAACCTGTCGGCGGCGTACGCGCTGTTCGAGCGGGTCGGCGACGATCTGCTGCGGCCGGTGCCGCTGCACCCCCTCGCGCGGTACGACTCCGACCTGATCACCATCCCCAAGTACGCCGGGAAGACCAACGAGCAGTTCACCCGGCTGCTGCTGAACGCCACCCTGCTCGCCTCGGCCTCGGCCGGCGCGATGCTCGACCGGCAGCTCGTGGTCCTCGACCCGCTCTGCGGCCGGGGCACCACGATCAACCAGGCGCTGATGTACGGCTACGACGGCATCGGCGTCGAGCACGACGGCAAGGACGTCGACGCCTACGCGGCGTTCCTGCGTACCTGGCTGCGCCGCAAGCGGCTCAAGCACACCGCCGAGATGGTGCCGGTCCGTCGGGACCGCAAGCTGGTCGCCCGGCGCTTCGAGGCGGTGCTCGCGCCGTCGCGGGACGACCACCGGGCCGGGGCGACCCAGCGGGTCACCGTGCTGCACACCGACACCACGCGGGCCCGGGAGGTGCTGCGGCCACACTGCGCCGACGTGATCGTGACGGACGCGCCGTACGGGGTGGCGCACGGCAGCCGGACCGGGGAGGGGCTGTCCCGCAGCCCGCTGGACCTGCTCGCCGCGGCGGTGCCGGTCTGGCGGGAACTGCTGCGTCCCGGCGGAGCCGTGGGGCTGTCCTGGAACACGCACGTGGCGCCCCGGGCGGCGGCCGAGGCATTGCTGACCGGGGCCGGCCTGCGGGTGACGACCGGGTCCGGCTACCTCGGTCTCGCGCACCGGGTCGACCAGGCGATCGACCGGGACGTCCTGGTGGCGGTCGCGCCTCCGACGACTCCAGCTCGGCGCGTCTGAGCACCGCGCCGCGACCTGAAGCCGTCGCTGGAGCCGTCGGCCGAAAACGGGTGACCGGGGCGGCGGATCTGCCGTACCGTTGCTCGCCGTGTATACCGGAACCGCGCATTTCGACCTGTTGCTGCCGGGGGATTCCCGGTCCCTGAAGGCCAAGCGGTCGTACGTCCGGCCGATCGTCGCCGCGCTGCGCCGGTACGAGGTGTCGGCCGCCGAGGTCGGGGCGCTCGACCTGCACGGCCGGGCGGAGATCGGGGTGGCCGTGGTGGCCGCCGAGGCGGTCCACGTTAGGGAGGTGCTCGACTCGTGCGAGCGCCTGGTGGCGGCCCGCCCGGAGGCCGAACTGCTGTCGGTCCGCCGCCGGCTGTACGGCGCGGAGGACTGACCCGGTCCGGGCCGCTGGGGTGGCGCGGCCACCCACCGGCGGCCCCGCGCGAGGGCCACGATCGCGCGGGTAGTGTTCGAGATGTTGGGCGGTCGGACCCGGCGGCGCCCGCGCCGTCGTCTCCGGCCGGGAGCGGGACGCCCTGGAGGTGGGGGACATGACGGATCCGGCCAAGGTACGCCGGCACGCGGAGCGCATCCGTGAACTGGTCGCGTCGGTGGTGCGGAGCCAGATCAAGGACCCCCGGCTCGGGATGATCACCATCACCGATGCCCGGATCACCGCCGATCTGCGCGACGCCACCGTCTTCTACACGGTGCTCGGCGACGCGGCGGCCCAGTCCAGCACGGCCGCCGCGCTGGAGAGCGCCAAGGGCATGCTGCGCAGCACGGTCGGCAAGGCCCTCGGGCTGCGCCACTCGCCGACCCTGACCTTTGTCCTGGACGACGTGCAGGACCAGGTCAAGCACATCGACGACCTGCTCGCCGCGGCCCGTACCGCCGACGCCGAGGTGCAGCGGTTGGCCGCCACCGCCCAGTACGCGGGCGAGGCGCAGCCGTACCGGGTGGACGAGGACGAGGAGGGCACGGAGGACTCCGCCGCCGAGGCCGGCGACGAGCCGCGCGGCGGCGACCGCCGGTGACCTCTCCCGCCGCGAGCGGTACGCCGGCCGGTGCCGGCCCGACCGACACCGACTGGGCAGCCGCCGTCGCGGCGGTACGCGGGCTCCCCGCTGATGCGCGGGTGCTGCTGATCTGCCATGTCAACCCGGACGGCGATGCGCTGGGCAGCATGCTCGGCTTCGGGCTGGGCCTGCGCCGGTGGGGCGTACGGCACCTCCAGGCGACCTTTCCCGGGCCGCCGGTGGTGCCCGAGCCGTTCCGCTGGCTGCCCGGTCTCGACCTGCTCGTGCCGCAGGACGCCGCGTACTCCGATCCGGACCTGGTGATCTGCTTCGACGTGGCGAGCGAGTCCCGGCTGGGTGACCTGGTCGACCGGCTGGACAAGGCTGGGACGGCCCTGGTGCTGGACCACCACGCCTCGAACACCCGGTTCGGCGGCATCCACCTGGTGGACCCGCACGCGGCGGCCACCTCGGTGGTCGCCGAGGGGCTGCTGGACCGGCTCGGGGTGCCGCTGGACGTGGAGATCGCGACCTGCCTCTATGTCGCGCTGAGCACCGACACCGGCTCGTTCCGCTTCGCGGCCACCACCCCGGCGGTGCACCAGATGGCGGCCCGGTTGCTGGCCACCGGCATCCGGCCCGGGGACATCTCGCGGCGGATCTTCGACACCCGCCCGTTCGGCGCGGTCCGGCTCTTCGGCGAGGTGATCGGCCGGGCCCGGCTGGAGCCGGCGGCCGCCGCCGGGCGCGGGCTGGTCTGGACCTACGCCACCCAGGACGACCTGGTCCGGTACGACCAGCCGGCCTACGTGCTGGAGGCGCTGATCGACTCGATCCGGTGCACGGCCGAGGCGGACGTGAGCTGCGTGGTCAAGCAGGTGTCGGACGCCGAGTGGGCGGTCTCGCTGCGCAGCAAGGGCGCGGTGGACGTCAGCGCGGTGGCGGTGGCCCTCGGCGGCGGTGGGCACCGGTTCGCGGCCGGGTTCACCGGCGGTGGCACCGTCGGCGAGGTGGTGGACCGGATCCGGGCGGAGCTGGCCGGGGCGTTGCTCCCCAGCTGAGATCAGGGGCGACTCCGGGGCGTGCCGGTCTTCCCGCGCTCCGTGAGGCTGGGGACAATCGGGAGATGGATCACCCCCGAGAGCTCACCGTCGAAGCGCCCCGCACCTGGGACCGCCCGGTCGTCTCCGTGCCGGTGCTGATCTGCCTCTCCCTGGTCGGCGGGCAGCTGCCGTCCTTCTCCGCCCAGGCCAATCTCTACACGCTCGGCACCGGTGGAGCGCTGATCTGGATCGGCCTCAGCAACCGGGTGCCCCGGCGGCCCGCCCCGCGCCGCCTCGCCGCCGGCGCGGTCTGGTGGCTGCTGCCGGCGACCGTGTTCGGGGTCTTCGAGGGGGCGACGTTCGTGCTGTCGGTGGGGGACGAGTTCCCCACCTTCTCCCGGCTGGCCGACCCGCTGCTGGAGGACCACCTGGTCCGCTCCGCGGCCTGGTTCGCCTGGCTGGCCGCGTTCTGGGGGCTGGTCCGCCGATGATGCGCGCCCTGGCGATCGGCGGTTTCCTCACCGCGCTGGCGCTCCTCGCGGGCGTCGAGTGGGCCGCCCGGCGAGAGGGGTCGCGGATCCCGTCGCTCGGTGACGTCTGCGCCTTCGTGATGCGCTACGAGGTGGGCCCCGTGCCGGTGGGCCGGATCGGACTGTTCGGCTTCTGGTGGTGGCTCGGCTGGCACTTCCTGGCCCGCTGACCGGGTCGGCGGTGTCCGTATCCCGGGAACACCGGGCAGCATGTGGAAAATGAACGTTAACTTGGGTGCGGGGCCGGCGCTTTCCGGCGCTGGTCAGGGGCGGTGGCTCCACATCCGGTGCCGCCTCCCTCCAGGGTCAGACCGACCCGGGCTCACGCTGCCAGGCGAGCCGCTCCGGTGATCCCGGACCGCTGCCGGGCGCTCAGCAGGACCGACGGCTCCAGCGACGGCTTCAGGTCGCGGCGCGGTGCCAGACGCGCCGAGCTGAAGTCGTCGTAGCGGCGCGGCGTCAGACGCGCCGAGCTGGAGCGTCGACCGCCCGTAGGGCCACCGTGTCGGTGGTCCGCACCCTGGAAGGGAACTCCCATGGCGACCAAGCGCAAGCCGCAGACCGAGACCACCACCGACGAGGCGCGCGAGCAGATGCGCCGCGCGCTGCAGACCTCGATGGACACCCGTCAGTGACGTGGGGCCGCCGGCGGTGACGCCGGGTGAGCCGACGTCACCGCCGCACCGGTCACCCCCTTTCCCGTACGACGCCGCCGGCGCTACCGTCGCCCGGTGCGCCGCATCCTGATCGTCGGCAGCTCGGGCGCCGGCAAGAGCACCCTCGCCCGCGAGGTCGCCCGCCGGCTCGACCTCCCGCTCGTCCACCTGGACCGGCACTACTGGCGGCCGGGCTGGAACGCCCCCGCCGACGCCGAGTTCCGCGCCGAGGTCGCCGCGCTCGCCGCCCGCCCGGCCTGGGTGATGGACGGCAACTACGGCGGCACCCTGGACCTCCGCCTGCCCCGCGCCGACCTGCTGGTGCTCTGTGACCCGCCCCGGCTGCGCTGCCTCACCCGGGTGCTGCGCCGCCGCTGGACGCACCGCGCCACACCCCGGCCCGACCTGCCGGAGGGCTGCCCCGAGCAGCTCGACCTCCAGTTCCTCCGGTACATCTGGGCCTACCCCGGCCGCTCCCGGCCCCGGGTCCTGGCCGCCGTCCGCGACCTCGTCCCCGACCTCCCGGTGGTCCGCCTCCGCACCCCTGGCCAGGTCCACCGCTGGCTCGCCACCCTGCCCACCCCCTGAGCGACGCGCATACCGAGGGTCAGCGGCGGACGGTGGTGCCCTGGGCGACGCGGCGGCTGATGCGGCCGCCGCCGGGGCCGCGCAGCAGCGCGGCCACGCCGACCGCCACCGGCACCGCGAGCAGCGGCCCGAGCAGGTACGCGCACCAGGCCCGCGGCTGCCCGTACACCAGGGCCGGGCCGAGGGAGCGGAACACGTTCATCGACGCCCCGGTCAGCGGCGAGGCCCACAGCCCGGCGAGCGCCAGGTAGCCGCCGACCGCCACGGCCGCCAGCGGCCCGACGTTCTGCGCCCCGGAGGCGGTGCCGAGGATGGTGCTGATCAGGCCGACGGTGAGGATCATCTCCCAGACCAGGGCGAGCAGGGCGCCGATGCCCGGGCCGGGGAGGGTCAGGCCGGCGGTGTCGTGCCCGCCGAGCAGCCCGGCCAGCAGTCCGCCCGCCGCCACCGCCCCGGCGAACTGGGCGGCCAGGTAGCCGGGCACCCACCGCCAGGGGAAGTCCCGGCGCAGCGCGAAGGCGAGCGTGACCGAGGGGTTCAGGTGCGCGCCGGAGACCGCCCCCATGAACAGGATGATCGAGGCGAGCATCAGCCCGGGGGCGACCACGGCGGCGTTCCGGCTGACCGCCTCGGCGCCGATCCGCTGGTTCACCACGCCGGGCCCGACCGACACCAGCACCAGGAAGAACGTGCCGAGCAGTTCACCGAAGAACCGACGCCACCAGACGGGGTTGGCGCCGCCGACGACCGCGTCCCCGCTGGCCCTCATGGCCTCACCGTACGACGGCGGGCGGCCGGGCCGCCCCGGTACGCCTAGGTAAGTGCCAGCGGCGCTTGCGTCCCTTACCTGAGGCGTGCCAGGATCGGCGGCGATGAGTCAGACCGCCGTCTCCGCCACCGCCTCCGCCGCCTCGCCCCGCCGGATCGCCGGGCTCGCCCTGCCGGCCCTCGTGGTGCTCGCCGCCGAGCCGCTCTACGTCCTGGTCGACACGGCGGTGGTCGGACACCTGGGCCGCGTCCCGCTCGCCGCGCTCGCGGTCGGCGGCACGGTGATGACGCTGGCCGCCTGGCTCGGCACCGTCGTCGCGTACGGCACCACCGGGCGGTCGGCCCGGCGGTTCGGCTCGGGGGACCGGGGCGCCGCGGTGGCCGAGGGCGTCCAGGCCTCCTGGCTGGCGCTGACCGTCGGCGTGCTGGTGGCGCTCGCCATGCAGGTCGGCGGCGGCGCGCTGGCGCGTACCCTCGTCGGCGGGCCGGGCGCGGTGGCCGGCGCGGCCGCCGCCTGGCTGCGGATCGCGGCGCTCGGCGCGCCGGGCCTGCTGCTGGCCGCCGCCGGCAACGGCTGGCTGCGCGGCATCCAGGACACCCGGCGGCCGCTGCTCTTCGTGCTCGCGCCCAACCTGCTCTCCGCGCTGCTCTGCCCGCTGCTGGTCTACCCGGTCGGGCTGGGCCTGACCGGCTCGGCGGTGGCGAACGCTGTTGCGCAGACCGTTTCCGGTGGCCTCTTCGCGGCGGCGCTGGTGCGCGAGCGGGTCTCGCTGCGCCCCCGGCCCCGGCTGATCCGCCAGCAGCTCGTGCTCAGCCGGGACCTGCTCATCCGGGGCGTCGCCTTCCAGGCGAGCTTCCTCTCCGCCACCGCGGTCGCGGCCCGGTTCGGCGCCGCCGCGGTGGGCGCCCACCAGATCGCCGTACAGCTGTGGTTCTTCACCGCGTTGGTGCTGGACGCCCTCGCGATCGCCGCGCAGGCGCTGATCGGCGCGGCGCTCGGCGCCGGCGATGCCGCGGGCGCGCGCGCCCTCGCCCGGCGGCTAGCCCTGCTCGGCGGCCTCTGCGGGGTGGTCTTCGCGGTGCTGATCGCCGCCGGCGCCGGCCTGGTGCCGTCCTGGTTCAGCTCCGATCCGCAGGTGCGCGAGCAGGCCATGGTCGCCTGGCCGTGGTTCGTCGCGCTCCAGCCGATCGGCGGGGTGGTCTTCGCCCTCGACGGCGTGCTGATCGGCGCGGGAGACGTCCGCTACCTGCGCAACCTCACCATCGTGGCGGCGCTCGGCGGCTTCCTCCCGGCGATCTGGCTGGCCTACGGGCTCGACCTCGGCCTCGGCGGGATCTGGGCGGGGCTAACGTTGTTCGTGGTGCTCCGGCTGGTCGCGCTGCTAATGCGGCTGCGCTCCGGCGGCTGGGCGGTGGTCGGCGCGGTCCGCTGACCCGGCGGCTTGCCCACCTGACTGCTCGGCACGGGTTCGGCCGCGCTGCTCGGCCCGGTCGAGCCGGTGGGCCGGGTGCCCACCCGGATCTGGTGGACCGTGACCTGGCCGAGGACCACGGTCGCGCCGATGAGCGCCAGCGCGAGCAGGGCCACGAAGGCGATGCCGACCTTGCCGCGCTGCCGGGCCCAGGCCAGCCGGGCCCGTTCCCCGCGGGTCAGCGGTGTCGCCGCGTCCTGGCCGGTCATCCAGCTCGGCAGGCGTACGGAGTCGCCGCGGGTGGCGACGCCGTGCTGGCGGCGAGCGGTCGGTCCCCCGGTGCTCGGTGCGTCGGTGCTCACTCGGGCGGCGCTCAGGCCTCGCCCCGCCTGATCTTGTAGAGAAGGTAGAGCGTGCCGACCACCAGGAACGTGGCCACCACCGCGACGAACACGAAGGACACGATCGCGGAGAGCACCGGGTGCCGCTCGCTGAACCGGGTCCGATCCCGCCATGCCCAGAGCCGGCGTCGGGTCGCGGACAGCGCCGGCACCGCGTCGATCAGGTCGGAGAGGCGGCGCCCGAGCGTGCGCCGGGGCGGCTCCGGGTTGCGCATCCAGTCGGGCAGGTCGACGCGGGGGCGGTGCTGGTGCGACGGCGATGTGTTGCTCAACGGACTCCCTTGAGGGTGGCGAGGGTGGTGGCAGTCTGCCGGACCTAGGCCGGCCCGCGCGACCCCGTCCGGTTTCAGCAGGTCTCCGTGATGTCCAGGGTGCGGTCCGGGTCGAAGACCGCGTCGGGGGCCGGGTCGACCGGGCCGCCGTAGGTCGGCGTGCCGAGGCCGATCAGGCCCTTGTCGAAGGCCGTGCAGTCGATGTTGGAGCCGTACACATCCGCCGTCTCGATCCACAGCCCGTTCCCGCTGCGCGCCACCTCGGTTGGGTGCGGCACGCTCCAGACCACCGTGTCGTGCACCACGGCGACCCCGTCGCCCGGCACGGTGCTGCTGGTCTGGAAGGCGTACGCCCAGACGAAGTTGGTGGTGACCGCCAGGATCCGAATGCCGTGGGCGTCCTTGGTGGCCCGGTAGCTGATCCGCCCCTTCACCCGAGGCTGGTCGGCGGTGAGCCGGGCGCCCGGCGCCAGCCGGGTGGCGAACATGTCGGAGGTGAAATCCTTGCGCAAGTCGGCCCGGGCGGCCGGGGCGAACTGCCGGATCAGCTGCTCCGGGTCCTTCGCCGTCATGAACGAACGGTTCAGCCGGGCCGTCACCAGGGCCGCCCGGACCTTCGCCAGCGCGGCCGCCACCTGCTTCTCGCTGAACGGGCCGGTCCGCTTCGCCGCGGGCAGGGTGATCCCCGCCTGCGCCTCGGGGAACGCGGCGGCTGGGGTGCCGTCGAACGGGCCGGCCGCCGGGGGCGGCGACGCCGAGCTGACGGCCTGCTCACCGGGCGGCTGACTGATCGTCGGGTACGCCGCCGGCGGCTCGCCCCAGCGCTGGACGCCCCGGTAGCCGGCGGCGCCGACGAGCCCGAAGAAGGTGAGCAGCAGCAGCGCCGCCGCGCCGCCGAGCAGCTTGACGGAGTGCCGGCTCAGCCAGATCCGCCAGCGGTCGGCGGGGCTCGGCTCGGCGTCGAACTGCGGCTGGCGCAGCCAGTCCGGGATCGTCCCCAGCCCGTCGGCGGGTGCCGTCCACGGATCGGGCCGGCTCGGCGGATCGGGGTGGCGCGGCGATTCGGGGGTCGGCCCGTGGTCGATCATCTGGTTCCCAGGGACGGTGTGGCGGGGCACTGCATGATCGCACCGGCGCAGTCATCGCGCTGCCCCGTCGGGGCCGTCCCGCCGCCCCGTTTCCGGTCCGCCTCAGCAGGTGTCCGGGCGGTCCAGCGTCGTGTCCGGGTCGAAGACCGCGTCCGGGTCCGGGTCGGCCGGACCGCCGACGCTGGGCCCGCCCAGGATGAGCAGGCCCTTGTCGAAGGCCGGGCAGTCGATGTTGGCGGCGTAGGAGTCGGCGTCCTCGATCCACAGCCCGTTCGAACTGCGGTCGACGTCGTCGGGATGCGGCACGCTCCAGACCACCGTGTCGTGCACCACGACCACCCCGTCGCCCGGCACCGTACTGCTGGTCTGGAAGGCGTACGCCCAGACGAAGTTCGTGGTCACCGCCAGGATCCGGATGCCGTCGGCGTCCTTGGTGGCGCGGTAGCTGATCCGACCCTTCACCCGGGGCTGGTCGGCGGTGAGCCGGGCGCCGGGCGCCAGTCGGCTGGCGTACGCGGCGAAGGTGTCGGAGGCGAAGTCCCTCCGCAGGCTGGCGCGGGCGTCCGGGGCGAACTGCCGGACGAACGGGTCCGGGTCCGTGGTGGTCATGAACCGGCGGTCCAGCCGTGCGGTCACCAGGGCCGTCCGGACCTTCGCCAGCGCGGCCGCCACCTGCTTCTGGGTGAACGGACCGGTCCGCTTCGCGGCCGGCAGGGCGATCCCCGCCTGCCCTTCGGGGAACGCGGCGGCCGGGGTGCCGTCGAACGGGCCGGCCGCCGCGGGCGGCGACGCGGACGTGCTGGCGTGCGCGCCGGCGGGCGGGCTGATCGTCGGGTACGCCACCGACCGTCCGCCGGCCTCCGGCATCGACACCAGCACTGCGCCGCCGACCACCCCGACGAACGCGAGCAGCAGCAGCGCCGTCGCGCCGCTCAGCAGGCTGCCGGAGTGCCGGCTCAGCCAGCTCCGCAGCCGGTCGCCGCGGCTCGCGTCGGCGTCGACCTGCGGCTGGCGCAGCCATTCCGGGGCCGTCCCGGGCCCGCCTCCGTGGCCGGACGGCGGGCCGGGGTGGCGTGGTGGTGGGGTGTTCTGCCCGTTGTCGGTCATCGCGGCCCCCGGGTGCACGAGTGGGCGAGGTGTCACCGATTGTCACACTTCGTCGCGCGGCGCGGTATCCCCCGCCCGGCCCAGGACCGGGGTCTGGCAGGCTTGGCGGTCGTGAGCACAGACGGTCTGATCGTGGTCGACAAGCCTGGCGGCATGACGTCGCACGACGTGGTGGCGCGGATCCGGCGGCTGGCGCGGACCCGGCGGGTCGGGCACGGCGGCACGCTGGACCCGATGGCCACCGGGGTGCTGGTGATCGGCGTGGGCCGGGCCACCCGGCTGCTCACCTACGTGATCGGCGCCGGCAAGAGCTACACCGCCACGATCCGGCTCGGTCAGGCCACCGTCACCGACGACGCCGAGGGCGACGTGATCGCCACCACCCCGACGCTCGGGGTCACCGACGACGCGGTCCGCGCGGCGCTCGCCGCGCTGACCGGCGAGATCGACCAGGTGCCGAGCGCGGTCAGCGCCATCAAGATCAATGGCCAGCGGGCGTACAAGCGGGTCCGCGAGGGGGAGAGCGTCGAGCTGCCCGCCCGCCGGGTCACCATCTCCCGGCTGGACGTCCTGGCGATCCGCCGGGACACCCCCGACGTGGTGGACGTCGACGTGGACGTGACCTGCTCGTCCGGCACGTACATCCGGGCCATCGCCCGGGACGCGGGCCTGGCCCTCGGGGTCGGCGGCCACCTGACCGCGCTGCGCCGGACCGCGGTCGGCGGCTTCGCCCTGGCCGAGGCGCTCACCCTCGACGAGCTGGAGCAGCGCGCGCCCGACGTGGTCAACCTGCCGCTGGACGCGGCCGCCGACCGGTTCTTCCCGCGCCGGGACGCCACCGCGGCGGAGGCGAAGGTCCTCTCCCACGGCGGGCCGCTGGACCCGGCCGGCATCGCCGGGCCGTACGCGGTCTTCGGCCCGGATGGCGGGCTGATCGCTATCGTCAGCGAGCGGGACGGCCGGGCCCGCGCGGAGATCGTGCTGGCCCCGGCCTGACGGCGGCGGCGCGGAGCACGTGGCGAGCAGGGGAGGAGCAGGAATGCAGCGGTGGCGGGGGTACGAGGCGGCGCCCGGGGGCTGGGGGCGGTCGGTGGTCACCATCGGCGTCTTCGACGGGGTGCACAAGGGCCACCAGGCCACCATCGGCCACGCCGTGGCGCGGGCCCGGGAGCTGGGCGTCAAGTCGGTCGTGGTCACCTTCGACCCGCACCCGGCCGAGGTGGTCCGGCCCGGCTCGCACCCCGCGGTGCTCAGCGAACCGGCCCGCAAGGCGGAGTTGATCGAGGCGCTGGGCGTTGACGTGCTCTGCGTGGTGCCGTTCACCCCGGAGTTCTCCCGGCTGCCGGCCGAGGCGTTCGTGCACGACGTCCTCGTCGAGCACCTGCACGCCGCGCTGGTGGTGGTCGGCGCCAACTTCCGCTTCGGGCACCGGGCGGCCGGCGACGTGGCGCTGCTGGAGCGGCTGGGCCGCACCTTCGGCTTCGGGGTGGAGGGCGGGCCGCTGGTCGCCGAGGCCGGCACGGTCTTCTCCTCCACGTACATCCGCTCCTGCGTCGACGCGGGCGACGTGGCCGCGGCGGCCGCCGCCCTCGGGCGCCCGCACCGGGTGGAGGGCGTGGTGGTCCGCGGCGACCAGCGCGGCCGGGAGCTGGGCTACCCGACCGCCAACCTGCTGACCCACCGGTACGCGGCGGTCCCCGCCGACGGCGTCTACGCCGCCCGGCTGGTGCGCCGGGGCGGGGAGCCCCTCGCGGCGGCCGTGTCGATCGGCACCAACCCGACCTTCTCCGGGCGGGAGCGGCGGGTCGAGGCCTACGCGCTGGACTTCACCGGCGACCTGTACGGCGAGCGGCTCGCCCTGGACTTCGTGGCACACCTGCGCGAACAACGGACGTACGACTCGATCGAGCCGTTGGTGGCCCAGATCGCCGAGGACGTCGAGCGGACCCGCCGCGCGCTCGGTTGAGCCCCCGCCGGTCCGACTCGGGCGGCGTCGCGCGCCCTTCACCGGGTGGTTCCCCACCGGGCTGGTAGTCTGGCGGGGACGTCGGCTGACCGACGTGGGGCCTCGCGTGCCTGCACGACGCCGCGGGTGCGAGGAACCGATCCGTCCACCGGTCGCTCTGACCGATCCGGGCGGACCTCATCGAACGACCCACGAAATAGGGAGAACATGGCGCTCGACCAGGAAGCCAAGGCCAAGATCCGCGCGGAGTACGCGACCGCCGAGGGCGACACCGGTTCGCCGGAGGTGCAGGTCGCGGTCCTCACCAAGCGGATCGCCGAGCTCACCGAGCACCTGAAGGTGCACAAGCACGACCACCACAGCCGCCGTGGGCTGCTGCTGCTGGTCGGCCGTCGCCGTCGGCTGCTCAACTACGTCCAGAAGAAGGACATCAACCGCTACCGGTCGCTCATCGAGCGGCTCGGCCTGCGCAGGTGACCTGACGGGGGAGTGGCCGCTCGGCCGCTCCCCCGTTCCGGTACCACAGAAAGAACCGGGCCACGCGACCACCTGACAGGAGCCGGTCGGCGTACCGGTCTCCGGTAGTGGCCCCCGGGCACCCCGGCATCCGCCGGTCACCCGGGCGCTTCGATCGAAGACCGGCCGTCTGAGCAGCTCCCGCGTCGTGGGCCCCCGATGCGAAGGAGCATTGCCGCACCATGACCGAGAACACACTCGGCACCGAAGCCCGTACGGCCGTCATCGACAACGGCTCGTTCGGCACCCGGGAGATCACCTTCTCCACCGGTCGGCTGGCCCGCCAGGCCGCCGGCTCCGTCATCGCCAAGCTCGGCGAGACGGTCGTCCTCTCCGCCACCACGGCCGGCAAGCAGCCGCGGGAGCAGTTCGACTTCTTCCCGCTGACCGTCGACGTCGAGGAGCGGATGTACGCCGCGGGCCGCATCCCCGGCTCGTTCTTCCGCCGCGAGGGTCGCCCCAGCGAGGACGCCATCCTCACCTGCCGGCTGATCGACCGGCCGCTGCGCCCGTCCTTCGTCAAGGGCCTGCGCAACGAGGTCCAGGTCGTCGAGACCGTGCTGGCGCTCGACCCGCAGCACCCGTATGACGTGGTGGCGATCAACGCCGCCTCGATGTCGACCAAGCTCTCCGGCCTGCCGTTCTCCGGCCCGATCGGGGCCACCCGGATGGCGCACGTCGACGGCCAGTGGGTCGCCTTCCCGACCTACGAGGAGCTGGAGCGGGCCACCTTCGACATGGTGGTGGCCGGCCGGGCCCTGCCGGACGGCGACGTCGCGATCATGATGGTCGAGGCCGAGGCCACCGAGCACACCGTGAAGCTGGTCGCCGGCGGGGCCACCGCCCCGACCGAGGAGGTCGTCGCCAGCGGCCTGGAGGCCGCCAAGCCGGCCATCCGCGAGCTGTGCCGGGCGCAGAGCGAGCTGGCCGAGGTGGCCGCCAAGCCGACCGTCGAGTTCCCGGTCTTCCTCGATTACCAGGACGACGCCTACGCGGCGGTGGCCGAGCTGGCCCGCGCCGACGTCGCCGAGGCCCTGAAGATCGCCGGCAAGCACGACCGCGAGGAGGCCCTGGACCGGATCAAGGCCAAGGTCGCCGAGGAGCTGGGCCCGCGCTTCGAGGGCCGGGAGAAGGAGCTCTCCGCCGCGTTCCGCTCGCTGACCAAGGCCGAGGTCCGCGGCCGGGTGCTGCGCGAGCAGGTCCGCATCGACGGCCGCGGCCTGCGCGACATCCGCCCGCTGACCGCCGAGGTCGGCGTGCTGCCGCGGGTGCACGGCTCGGCGCTCTTCGAGCGGGGCGAAACCCAGATCCTGGGCGTCACCACGCTGAACATGCTGCGCATGGAGCAGTCGCTGGACACCCTCTCCCCGGAGAAGTCCAAGCGCTACATGCACAACTACAACTTCCCGCCGTACTCCACCGGTGAGACCGGCCGGGTCGGCTCGCCGAAGCGGCGCGAGATCGGCCACGGCGCCCTCGCCGAGCGCGCGCTGATCCCGGTGCTGCCGTCGCGCGAGGAGTTCCCGTACGCCATCCGCCAGGTCTCCGAGGCGCTCGGCTCCAACGGCTCCACCTCGATGGGTTCGGTCTGCGCCTCGACGCTGGGCCTGCTGTCGGCCGGTGTGCCGCTGAAGGCGCCGGTCGCCGGCATCGCCATGGGCCTCATCTCCGACGAGGTCGAGGGCAAGACCCAGTACGTGACGCTGACCGACATCCTCGGCGCCGAGGACGCGTTCGGCGACATGGACTTCAAGGTCGCCGGCACCCGGGAGTTCGTCACCGCGCTCCAGCTCGACACCAAGCTCGACGGCATCCCGTCGGACGTGCTGGCCGCCGCGCTCCAGCAGGCGCACGAGGCCCGGCAGACCATCCTCGACGTGATGCAGTCCGCGATCGAGGCGCCGGCCGAGATGTCGGACTACGCCCCGCGGGTCACCACCGTCAAGATCCCGGTCGACAAGATCGGCATGGTGATCGGCCCGAAGGGCCAGACCATCAACGCCATCCAGGACGAGACCGGCGCCGAGATCTCCATCGAGGACGACGGCACCATCTACGTCGGCGCGACCAACGGCCCGTCGGCCCAGGCCGCGGTCGAGCGGATCAACGCGATCGCCAACCCGACCCTGCCGAAGGTCGGCGACCGGTTCCTCGGCACCGTCGTGAAGACCGCCGCGTTCGGCGCCTTCATCTCGCTGCTCCCGGGCCGCGACGGCCTGCTGCACATCTCCAAGGTGGGCGACGGCAAGCGGGTCGAGAAGGTCGAGGACTTCCTCAACGTCGGCGACAAGGTCGAGGTGGAGATCGCCGACATCGACCAGCGCGGCAAGATCTACCTGGACAAGGTCCGCCCGGAGGGCGCCGAGGCGCCGGCCGCCGGCGAGGCCGCCGGTGGCGAGCGTCCGGCCGGCCGCGACCGCGGCGACCGCGGCCCGCGGGACCGGGGCGACCGGGAGCGGGGCGACCGGGAGCGTGGCGGCCGGGGCCCGGAGCGGGGCGAGGGCGGCGAGGGCGGCGGCGACTCCCGCCCGCGTCGTCGGACCCGGCACAGCTGATCCACCGCCGGCCGGGGGGGGGCGGGGGGGGGGGCCCCCCGGGGGGGGGGGGCCCCGCCCCCCCGGGGGGGCCGGGGGGGGGCCGGCGCGGGGGGGGGGGGCCCCACCCCCCCCGCCCCCCGCCCGC